>JAZMZV010000022.1:0-13302 GCA_045586185.1 Thermoguttaceae bacterium
GCTTTCGCAGTTCGACAACCCCGCGCGGGGTTTGCATCCATTTGTCTTTAACGGCGCGGCTGACCGTCGAGACGTCTATATCGAGTTTGTCAGCAATCTGCTGCATGACAAGCGGGCGAATGAACTCCGGTCCCTTGTCGAAGAAATCCTGCTGATAATCGACAACCGCCTGACTGACCGCCAGAATCGTCTGTTTTCGCTGCTCAATCGCCTCGATAAACCATTGAGCCGAGCCGATTTTGCTGCGAATGTACTCTTTTTCCTCTTTTGTCGCCTTGGGGCTGTTTTCCAGATTTCGGTACAGCGAACTGACTCGCAGACGCGGCGTTTCCGACTCGTCGAGCCGAACTTCGTACCCGCCGCCCTCTTTCGGAACGACGAACAAATCAGGAATAATCACGTCGGCGCGGTCTTCCTGAAACTCCGACCCGGGATTGGTCGTCAGCGTTCTCATGTGACGCAGCAACGTTTGCAGCTGAGTCATGTCGATGCCCATCGCCTTGCAGATTTGCGGCAACCGATTCTGCTCTAAGTCCAGCAAATGACGCCCAATGAGAACTTTTAACTGCTCTGCGTCCGGCGTATCGGGTTTAATTTGTAACAACAGACATTCCCTTAAATCGCGCGCGCCGACGCCCGCTGGATCCATCTGCTGAATGACTTTCAGAGCGTCGTAGGCTTTGTCGATGGACTTCTCGTCCAGATCCGGAAAGAGCGTTTCCATCGTAAACGGAACCGTCTGTTCTTTGCCGTCGACAATATCTTTATACGACCCGAGAAAACCGCGTTCATTCAGAGCGGCAATAATTCTCTCGCAGCGTTCCCGCTGCTCCGCTGTCAGATCAAACCACGGCAGCTGCGCCAGCAAATGCTCTTTGAGCGTTTCGGACGGAGCCGCCAGATTCGCCATGAGATTGTTGTAACGTTCCGCCGCGTCCTCCGCGTTGCCGGAAGACCATTCGTAAGGGGAGATGTCCTGATAGAAATCGTCCTCCGCCTGTGACGACGACTGGAAATCGTCCGTCTCGTTGGCAGAGTCGAAGGAATCGTAATCGTCCGTCTTGAAATCGTCGGAGCCGTTATCTTCTGATTTATCACTCAAAGGAGCGTCTTCGGAATCGGCGCCGCGAACGTCGCTTGTATTATCAGAGTCGTCGTCCTCGTCGTAATAGTCGTCGTCGGACATGTTGGCGTCTTCCAGCGCCGGGTTTTCCATGAGTTCCTGGTCAATGCGTTCCTGGAGAGCAAGAATCGGCAGCTGAAGCATTTCCATGGACGCAATGAGCCGTGGAGCCAGCTTTTGAGTCTGCCGTAATTCCTGACGCGGAGAAAACCGCATTCCCATACTCATTGCGGTTCCCCCTTTGCTATTCGACTATCCGACGTTCATTAAAGGCGTCGGAAAGAACTTCTCTGTTGGTAAACTCGACCATGGCGCCCAGGGCGATTCCCCGCGCCAGACGAGAGATTTTGACTTTTTTCCCGGTCAGCAGATTGACGATATGTCCCGCCGTTGCGTCGCCCTCCACCGTTGGATTGGTAGCCATGATCAGCTCGACTTCCGGATCGCTGGGGCTGGACTGCTTGATCAACCGTTCTACTCGCTGAATCAGCGGCGCTATCGTCAAATCCTCCGGACCGGTTTTATCCAACGGAGACAGCCGTCCCTGCAAGACGTGATACAAGCCGTGATAGACGCCGGTTTTTTCCAGCGCGATTAAATCCTGCGGCTGCTCGACGACGCAAATCTGCCGTTCATTGCGGCTTTTGTCCTGACAAATGGGACAGTAATCCTCCTCGGACAGGTTAAAGCAGTTTTTGCATTGATGAACGTTGAGCTTGACGTCTCGAATCGCGTCGGACAGCGCCAGCGCTTCTTCCGTTTTGACGCGCAAGACGTAATACGCCAAACGCTCGGCGGACTTCCGTCCAATGCCGGGCAGTTTCGCAAACTCGTCTATAAGTCGAACTATCGGTTGAGCCAGTTCAGGCATGACAATATCAAAATAAAGGGATTAAAATTATCAATCGACAAGACCAACAGAGCGAATCGTGAATTGTTACAATTCGCTCTGCTGGTTCTCGTCTCTCGTTTTTACTACTGGTTCAGACGCTGAATATTCATGCCCGTTCTGAAGTTGAACGGATACTGCTGAATATCGGTTCCGCCCGCCGTTCGGGCTTCAATAATCAACGTGTATTGAGATCCCAGAGGCTTATGAGGCAGAATCGGCGTTACCAGGGTTGCCACCTGCATTTCGCCATTCGGCTGAGCCGGAACCCAGGCGCCGCCGGGCTGTCCTTCCATGTATACGCGATATTCCAGGTTGCCGGCAGACCCTGCTCCAGTAGCGGTCAAGGTCATCGTGAACCCTTCCGGAGTCGTGTTCGGGTCGCCGGTCTGTTCAACGCTCAGGAAGCGCTGTCCAGAAACGCTGACTTTGGCAAATCCAGCTGAACGTCCGTTGACCATCGCCTGAACCTGAGTTGAACCCATCGATCGAGCGATAAACCGCGACGGATCCGCCGGATCTTGCGCCAGAATGTTGGGATCGTCTGCCGTGAAGGTTGCTGGAGCCGGGAACGCCTGTCCGGTTGTCGGGTCAATCGAGCTGACCGTAAACGACGGCGTCGACTGACCGATTTGCAGAACGACGTCCGGCGGGGTAATCGTGTAGTTCGGCGGAGTCGAAACGTCAACGCGAACGAACGCAACGCGGGCGTCGTTCATGCCGTTCGGATCGACGGTTTCCACCTTGACCTGAGCGGCGCCGGGCTGCAAGCCGGTAATCGTGTTGGTATTGGGGTCGACCTGAATGACGCCGCTGTTGTCAAGCGCGCTGATTCTGTACGAGATGTCGAACGGAAGCAAGCCGCTGTCAGGTACAATCTGAACGGAGTCAAGCGTTCTGGACTCGCCTTGAACCAGACTCATCTGCTGCGGCTGAACGACCAAAACGCCGGTATTTTCCGTCATGCCGCCGACCTGAACCGCCAGCGGGGAAATAGTTCCCAGAGTTCCCAAAGTGGCTTCCGCCTGACCGTTGCCCAGCGCTTTGCCGACGAGCAGTTTTCCGCCGCCGGCAGCCGGAGCCCAGTCAGCGTTCTTCGGAGTCGTCAGCTGCAAGGCGGGATCCGCCGTTACATCTCGACCCAAAGAGCCGTCAGAGTAATACTCGTAAACCTGAACCGGCTGAGACGCGCCAACGCCGGCGATTCGAGCCATGTCAGGCATGAACTTCAAACCGACAAGTTCGCCCGTTCTGACAGTCCCGACTTCGTTGACCAGGTCCAGACCGTTGTTGACCAAAACGCCGTGTTCGTCAATATATTCTCCGATTGCCAGTCGGTTGCCGTCGGCGCCGACGATGTATTCGCCTTCGACGATGTCAACCAGACCCGGAGCGTCGCCAACGTACGTTGAACCGTATCCAACGCCGCCGGTTTCGATGTTGTTAATCACGCCGCCGTTGATTCCCGGAGGAACGACTGTTACAGAGGCGTCTGTCTTCAGAGCGCCGAGTTCCGCAACGGCAACCGTGCGTCCTTCAGATACGCCCAGAACAGCGCAGTCTTTCGACGCTGCCGCGACCTTCGGATCGGCGGTGTAGAACCGCAGTCCGTCGGCTTCCGTTACAACGTGGAGACGTCCGCCGCGCATTGCCGTTACCTGGAATCGCATCGATTCGCCAACCGCGATTGTCGGGGCGGGCGGGTCGATGGTCAGGTTCTCAAACGGATCGTTGGTAACCGTTACCGGAACAGCCGCCGCAGCCGTCTTGTACGCAACGTTGACGTTCGCCTGACCTTCCTGAGCTGCCGTAACCGTGCGAATTCCCTGCATGATAGCCGCCGCAGAATCGGTCGTTACTTTCAATTCCGCCTGAGCGAACATCGGGTACAGACCCGCCGCCGACTTGCCCTGAATGAACAGGTTGCGCGTATCGCCAACGGACATCTGCAACGCCGCCGGTTCAACGACAATTTCAGTAATCGGATTGTTATCAACCGTCAATTCGCAATTGCCGCGAACTTTTCTAACCATCAATTCAGGAATCGTTGCAGAAATCGTGGACGTACCGGGCTGCAAGCCGCAAACCTGGAATCCGCGAACTTCCGCCGACTCTTTATTTTGTGACGAGAACACAGCAGACGCCGTTCTGTCGATCTTCAAACCGCTGGGCGTTACAACGTAAACTCGCGGTTCGAGCGCGTGACCAACGGAAATGGTCGCCGCCGCCGGTTCGATGAGAATCTCGCCGTTTTCCTGAATGTCCTTGAGTTCTTCCGCCGTCAAGCCCTTGACGATAGCGGTGATGGTCGCCTTCTTGTCGCCCATGAGGAACGTTACAACCGAGATGCCAGGCGCCTTGCCGACAATCGCGTTCATAGCCGCGTTGTATTCAACGCAAGCCGGGTTGCCGGAGACGACGGTGCACATCTTGCTGAAGTCTGTATTTCCACGAACGATGGCGACGTCTTTGCCCAAAACTCGGGATTCGCCAACTCGCATGTTGACAACTGATTCGACCGGACCGAACTGTTCCTGAATGGTTGCTACAACTTCGACAACCGCCGGCGAGCTGGTAACGTTGTTAATCGACGCGGTTACGTTCGCCTTGCCAACTTCTTTGCCCAACGCCTTGTTTGCCTGCATTGTCGCAACGTTCGGGTCAGACGACGCCCAAGTCAGGGCGGGGAACGCGGTAATCAAACCGATTGACTTCCCGTTCTTGAACCCTTCCGCTTCAAAGGTCGCCATTTCGCCGTTGTTGGTCAGCAGACGAATGTCCTTGTCCGGAATGAGCTTCATCGAGTCAATATCGAGTTCCTCAACAACGTTGACTTTAATCTTTTCGTCGGATTCGACGCCCATGTACTCGGCAGTATACGTTGCGCTGCCGGGCGCCAGAGCTTCAATCGCGCCGTTGTTGGGGGTAGAACTCTTCTTGTCGCCGGTGGCGTAGAAGGTCGCCTTGGCGGTTACGAGCTTGGTTCTCTTGCCGAACTTGGCAATAACGCGGAAGTCGGTAAACTTCGCGCCGACCGGGACGTTGACTTCGTCGCCCTGATCGCACAGCAACTGAACCGACGTCGGCTGACCCGGCTCCGCTTCGCGTTTCATGCCTTCCGCGTACAGGTCGCACGTCTGAGCGTACCAGCGAACGGAACGATTTCCAACCTTCGCTTCCATCCAGTGGAGATAGTTCGGCTTGAGGGCTTTGAGAACCGGCGCCGTCCATTCAACGAATTCCGATTCAAAGTTCGGTCCCCATTGAACGTTGGTCGCCATTTCTTCTCTGTCGCCCTTCTTCAGGACGATAGCGTATCCTTGCGAGGAATCAACCGGAACGAAGATTCCCGGCGGGTATCGTTTGACGAATATTTCCACCTCCGAATCGTTCGGATCGAGAGTTGACTTGTCGGCAGTCAGGGTCAGCGACGCGGCTTTGCCAGCGTATCGCGCCTGAATTGTATACGCGCCGGCGGCGTTGTCCGGGAAGATAACTTCCGGACGAGTTCCAACTCCCGGCGGATTCCAGTACACGCCAGACGGGACGTCCCACGCGATTGCCGACGGTTCAACTTCCTTGAATTCCGAGTCGCCCGAAAGCAGTTCTTCCACCGCCAGAGCTACAGCCGAACCCGGAGCGGGGTTGGTTGTTACATACTGCGGAACAATCTTGATTTCAGCTGGAACTGCCGCTTCAGCAACTTCAACCGTGCATTCCGCAGAGCCCTTGACGTACGGAATGTAACTCGCCGTCATCTTGAACGGTTCCGCGGACGACTGCCCAAACAGAACCGGCGCCTGCCAGTAGACGGCGTCTGGACGTTCAATCTTGTACTGAGCGCCCGTCGTCATTTCGACAGACGTAATTGTATCGTCTTCTCCGAGCTTGGCGTCCAAATACAGCTTGTTTTCAACCGCCTGATCGACCGCCAGCTTGACAGAATCCTTTTCCCAGCGGAGCGTCGCGTCACGACCGGCAACGACCGACAAATCGACAGCCGCCGGTTTGTCCGCCGCAATATGCTTTGCCGACAACGCCGCTTTACCCGGCAGAATCGCCATGTAAACGTCGGACTTGGGATTGTTCGGCTTGAGAATCTTGTCGTCGGAAGACTTGTATTCTGCGATATCCGGAACGAGTTCAACGTCGCCCAAGGTCGGCGAGTAGCCGGTCAGAATCGCTCTGCCGGATTCGCCCTGAACGCGAATGTTGCGGTCGACGTCCAGTTTCAGCGTAACGTCGGCGCGTTCGTCGGTGGTCAGTTCAACGCGATTGGACGTGGAGCCGTAATACGAACCCCAAATTGCAATCGGGCCAACGCCCGGCTTGAGAGCCATGGCTTTTCCGCCCTTGAACGCAAAGCCTTCCGTTTCGGTCGGCTCGTTCTGCCACGCGATTCTGGTATACGGAACCCGGGCGACAACGCCGTCGCCGTAGGTTGCCCAGCCGTCAAACGACATGCACAAGCCCAGCGGCAGTTTGACCTGTCCTTCCGGAGTAATCTTCAATCTTTGCGGAGCGGGAATAACCGACACCGGCGCGTTGGCTGTAATGCCGCGATAGTTCATCACCAACGGCTGGGACGATGCAGATTCGTAACCCTTGATCATCAATCGGTTGTCGACTTCCGCGTATTTTGTAGACGGTTTTGTATCGACTGTAACGCGTTCCGGCGCGAGGGAGAAATACGTCCCGTTTGCGCTCAACGCCAAAATCTTTGCGGGAACGGCGTGGTCAACAGGAACCGCAATTTCCGGCGGGAAGGCGGCGATCGACGCGACTTTGCCTTCCAGAACCGATACTTTAACCGTCTTTTCCTCTCCGCCCGCCTTGACGACAACGTCTGCCGTACCGGTCGAACGGCCGATAAGACGTCCCTGATCGTCAATGCCGACGACTTTGAGATTTCGGCTGACAACTTTCACTGGCGATCCGGCGGCGCCGCTAATTGACAACGGCAGCAGTTCGTCTACGTGCATCGACAGTTCCGTCGGCGAGACGCGCAGTCCGCCCTTGCCGGAACCCTCAACGACGCTGAACGGGCAGTCCGCAGACAGCTCACCAAGTCGAAGTTTAATTGCGCCTCCGCCCGGGTTGAGCGTTTTGATAACAGCGCCCTTGTACTGCGCCGCCTGCGGCGGGTCAATTGACCAGTCCAGCTGGCTGGAACCCGTCATATCGACAGTTCTTCCAGACGCCGTTTGAGCGGTAACGGAAACCTTGCCGTCCATTCCCAGCGGGATGTTTTGCGGCGTAACAGAAACCTTGAGCGTCTGGAACGCTTCCGGCGTAACAGTAACCTCTGCCGAGGCGTCTATATACTGGTCTTTCGCGCTGGCGCGATACTGGCAAACCACCGTCGACGACCCTTCAGACAGGCCTTCGACAAAACCGTTATAATGATAGATCGTATTGTCATTCTTGGACTTCCAGACGCACGCCTGTGACAAGTCAGCAGACGTTCCGTCTTCGTATTCGCCAATCACCTTGAACTGAACCGTTGACCCGACAGCCAACTCTGCCTTTTCCGGTTCAATGCGAACTTTCGACGGCATAACCGGCGGCACGACTTCGACGTCAATCGTCTTTTTGCGTCGAGCGGCAAAGAACGTAATCTGCGTTTTGCCCGGGCTTTGAGCGAACGCCTTCAAACCGTCTGTGAAGTACATAACTCGCGTGTCAGCAACCTGAGTTTGAGCCTCCGACGAGACGTCGCCCGCCAGAATCAACCCGAGATTGAACATGCCCGGCTTGGCGACTTTGAAGTCAACCGTTGCGCCGACAGGAACAATAACCGGCTTGGGCGTAACCTTCAAAGCAAAGAGCGTATTGAACAGCATCCAGCCCAAAAGCAGCAAAAGCAGGAGCAAAAGAATCGTTCGCTTGGCTCGGCGCTTCATGGCGTCCATACGCTTTTTACGAGTCCAGGGCATCGCCTGGCAGCCGGGGCAGCGTTTGGGCGTGTTGGGTCGCTGAACGTACAGCTGCATACATTCCGGGTCGTCGCAGATAATCGGCTTGCCGATTTCTTCATCGGATCGCTGATAACCGTACGCCCAGACCAGACGCACGTTGTCGTTGGCGTCTTTGTACTTGAAGAAGAACGCAAGACGTCCGGGATAGTCCGGCGTGTCGATAATCTCGTTGAAAAGCGACTTGACCAGACGCAGCATCATGTCTTCCGCGCCGGAATACGCCTTTGCCGCGTTGAGCCGTTCGCGAATCTGCTCTACCTGACCTGCCAGCGGTCCTTCCAGGTCGCCTTCTTCAACCAGCTGAACGTATGCCTCTTCCAGACGCCCTCCCTGTTCGTCTCGAACGTAAAAATTGACGGAATGTCCATCTTCCTGCCATTCCGGCTCAGCAATAAGACCGCCAAGCCATTTAAACATGATTTTGTCGTTGGCGCCGGCTGTATCCAAAAGAGGAACGCCCGGCTCGATTGCTATCGGACGAAAGTCAACGGCGTCTTCCGCCAAATCTACGCGAACAAATCTGGTTGCCATTTTATATATAGTAGGTTAGGGGTTAGGAATAAATAATCTGGAAAACAGGAAGCAAGAACCTAAACAACAGGCTATTGAATATGGAATACGAAAAACGTCAAACCCCTCAATTCCGAATTCCTGATTCTATTAAATCTTATGCTTTTCAACTCTCGCTTCCGGAACAGCGCTTTTAAACTCACGCATTATAATTTTAACCTCAATATTAATATTTTACAATACCCCCCAAAAAAATTTTCGATTTCTTTGGAAAATTTTCGTAAAAATTGTCAAAGGGGGCTTGATATTAAAAATAGATAAATTATACTAGATGTATCGATTGGGTAATTCTCCTTGTGGTTGAAAGAACTTTTGACCGCACCCGAAAGATAAATTCGACTGTTAATTTAGCGTGTGGACAGTCGGTATTTTAGCCTGCGGCGCGTAGTATTGAAGTGGTTCTCGATATTACCGCCGCGGGCTTTTTTAATTCGGAATGCGGAATTACGCAAGCGGCTCACAATATTCTCTCGCAACTCGCCTTCCGTGGGTTGAACCCCACGGCTATTAATATAGAACCGCTACGCGGTTCTATCGGACGCTGTCGCGACGAAGATTTATCGCAACTTACTCTGCCACGTCTTCCTTCTGTAGAATCTTTCTCATGAACGTTCCGCAGTTGAGTTCAGAACCTGAGACGCGGACGGGAATATATCGTTCCGTACAGCCGGTAACGAATCCGTCTTTGAATCGTTCAGCTAAAATACAGACATTTTTCCCGATCTGGGATTGGAAATACTCTTGACGGAGCGTCTTTTCCAGCTCCGCCAGCCGCTGAGCGCGTTCCTGTTTGACAGCGGGCGGAATCTGGTTGGTCATCCTCGCCGCCGGCGTTCCTTCTCTGGGAGAGTAGCGGAAAATATGAATCTTGGAGAAGCCCGCTTCCTGACAGACCGCCATCGTTTGCTGGAAATCGGACTCCGTTTCGCCGGGGAATCCGACGATGACGTCGGTTGTCAGGGCGACGTCCGGGACAAACTCGTTCGCCAGCCGGCAGCGGCGCAAATACTCTGCCGACGACGTCGGGCGGTTCATCGCCTTTAACACTGCGTCAGACCCGCTTTGCATCGAGATGTGCAGATGAGGGCAGATTTTATCCGGGTTGTCGTGCATGAGTTCCAAAAGACGTTCGGAAACCTCATGCGATTCCAAAGACGAAATCCGGATGCGAAAATCGGCGTCAATCGCAGTCAGTTCGGAAACGAGGTCGGCAAGCGTCAAGCCCTTGAGTTCCGGGTTGTCGAAGCCTTCTCCGTAAAAGCCGAGATGAATTCCCGTCAGAACGATTTCCCGATACCCGTTTTGAATCAGACGCTCAATTTCGCTTCTGACCTGTTTCGGCTCCCGGCTGAAAAGACGGTTTCTGACGTGAGGAATAATACAGTACGAACAGAACTGCCGGCAGCCGTCCTGAACCTTGACGAACGCGCGGGTATGCTCTGAGAATCGCCCGATTCCCAGCGGGGCGTCGATACAGCCCTGCTCTACCAGCCAGTCGCCCAGCTTGGATTTGTCGGTCAGAACGACAGAGCCGTTTCCCGCTTCTTCCGCCAGCTCGGCAGCCGCGGCGGGATTTTGCGTCGCCCAGCAGCCCATGATTATCATCTGAGCGTTGGGATAATCCCTGTGCAGCTTTCGGATAATATGCCGAGACTTGGCGTCGGAATCCGCCGTTACTGTACACGTATTGACGACGATAATATCCGGCGTCTGGTCAGCCGCCGCGTCCTGACCGCCCAGCTCATAAAGCCCTTCGAGCAGATACCGCGTTTCGTATTGATTCACCTTGCAGCCCAAGGTTACCGTTTTAATCCGTTTCATACAAACTACTATACCAGCCGCGGGAATTTTTACAAGGAGGCGGGGAAACGTATCGAGTCTCGTCTACTCTCAACTATTCGCTAATCGTCTTCGTCTGTTGAGCGGTCAGCGCCCAGCTGTAAATTCGGGCGTAGGCGATGGAGCCGGGGAAGAAGAACTCGCCTTTCCCGTCTTTGTTGACGTCCGAGCCGATACAGAACGCTTGGCACGCGGCAGAGCCAGGATGACGTATCTGTCCGGGACATTCGAGTTTCGCCGCTTCGGCGCCGTTGACGTACAGAACAAGCGTCCGACCGTTGAAAACGCCGGTTGCTGTTACGTATTCCCCTTCTTTGATGGGTGCGGAGACAATCTGATATTTCCCGTTGACGTGCGCCCAGAATTCGAGCTGTTTCGTCTTCCCGTTGATTTCAAAGCAGCAGCCCGCGTTCTGAGTGTTGCCGAAAACGTCCATGCCGCGCTGTTCGAACTTGTCGATTTTGAACTTGACGGTCATGGTCAGTTGGTTGACCATACGGCTATAGTCCGCGCCGGAAAAGCGAACCCGGCAGAAGTCCTTCGTCCCGTCAAAGACGGCGGCGACGCACCCCAGCGCTGCGTCTTCGACAAACTGAGGCGAGCCGAAAACCTCAACCGACTTTTGCTGCGGCAATTTGTTGACCGCGGTATTGACAGGACCGTCTGCGGTGAAATGAACGTCCAGAATATTCGCGCTCGGCTTGGCGGCGGTCTTGTCGACGCATTCGTTGGGGTCAGAAAGCGTCGCAAAAGTCGCCTCGAGCGTTTGGTCCGATTCCTTTCCGAAACAGTTCAAAGCGGTAATCGCCGCCTTGTACTGTGACGACTCGTCCAGACCCTTGACTTCAAACGTCATCGTATCGGGCATGTCGTTGTAAAAGTACTTGGACCAATCGTACTGCTGCGACTGCAGGAACCATTTGTCGTCAATCTTTTTATAGACGTCTGCGCGATAGGACATGACGATGTTTTCCTGACCGTTCCATTTCGCCTGCGGGAAGGAAAGCGTAGCGCCGAAGTCGGTCGCGTCTGTAACGTTCGCCGCGGCGCCGTCTGACCAGAACGGGGCTTGGCTGGTTTGGTATCGGGCGTCTGTATAGACGTATTTTTCTGCGTTCCCCGCCTCGGCAACCACGTAGACGCAATCGTAGAAACTGTTGGTAATCATGTCGTAGACCTTGAGAACGACGCTGTTGTCCGCATGGATTTCCATGATGTAAAACGGCGCGGCGTTGCGATGTCCTGGGGGGAATTTGTTGTACTTCCCGCCAGTCATTTCGTAGTAGCTCATCGTGCCGGTTCCGAACGCGGTATATTCCCCCTGCCAGGCGGATCGCGGGTCGTTAATCGGGTAATGCGAATGTCCGGAGAAGTTGATAACGCGGGGATAGCTTTTGAGGAATTCGCGCAGGTCGTTGACGCCCCAACTGTCCGGCTTGCAGCTGCCGTAGACCGTGTCCTCAACGTGATAATGCTGCATGAGAAAGACGGGCTTGTTGGTATTGTCGGAGCAGGCGGCGTCGAGCTGTTCTTTCAGCCACGGCAGAGCGTACGTCAAATCGCCGTTTCGGCACGTTCCTTTCTCGCAGGAAAGGGTAATGAACTGGAATCCGTTTATTTCCACCCGATTGTTGGCGGGAGTTTGAAAGATGCGTTCCCACAACGGACGGTTTCCACCCCAGTGGTCGTGGTTGCCCATGCACAGAACCCGTTTCGTTTCCGGCTTGAGGCATTTGTCCATCGACTGGCAAAACAGCCCGATCTGGTACTCTTTGCCGTTGTTGGACATGTCGCCGCCAACCAGCAGAGCGTCAAAATTCTTGTACGGCTGGGAAGCCGAGTACTCGTACATGAACTTCATCGCGCCTTCAAACCGCTGGACTTCTGGCGCATCCGGGCTGCCGTTGTAATGGACGTCGCTTGTAACAGCGGCGCGAAGAACGACGTCGTCGGGGGAATCGGCGAAAACGCTTCGCGGAATAAAAAACAGACCCGCCGCGGCTGACGCGCCAGCTAAAAATCGGCGGCGATTGAACGTCTGTAACGCTTTGTTTTGAATGTTTTTCATAGTCCTGGAATCCTGGATAAAGCGTAGTATGAGGTTTATTATAATCGAGTGGATAAAGCCGGTTAATTGTCAGCTATTCCCAATCGTCGACTTTTCTTTCCAGCCAACTGACGAAATCAGCGTAGTCGTCATGTTCGATTTCTTTGGTTGGCGTCGGCGGCCAGAAAACGCCGTTGTAAATATTGGTTAAAATCTCAGTGGTGTATTTTTCAGCGTCAGAAAAGACCGCGTCGTTCCAAACGGTCTTCTTTGATCTGCATCCCGGTGGTTTTTCGCAGGGATTTTTTAGTGACGCTTTTTCATCGTAGGGGATTGTAATATAGCCAACCTGAACGGCTGCATCTGACGTCATCCAGTCAAACTCGTCTCGATTGGCAAGAATAATCTGTCGATAAACAGGCAGCTGAAGATTTACCCATTTTAAGTGATTGTCACCCTGTTTCTGTATCTTGTTTTTATCGATATGGTCATCGTAAGGGTCGGTTTTCCCCGTCTTGTAGTCCAATAAGATAATCGTTCCGTCCGGCTTTCTGTCGATGCGGTCAATTTTCCCTTTGAGCGTTATCGCATCATTTTTGGATTTGTTGACTTTCACAACCTGTTCAAACGGATGTTCAACGGCGATAATCTCTCCATCCCATGTGGACTGGAAATCGGCAAAGGATTTCAGACGCTGCTTGATAATCTCTTTTTGAATAACAATCCCCGGCAAAACGCTGTCTGGATAGAATCTCTTGAATACTTTGTCAACAATGTCGCTCAGAGTCTCCGACAGCTCGTCAGCGGGAATGCGCCAGTCGGTTCGACCATTGTTGAGTTCTTTCTGAGCCCATTC
>JAZMZV010000023.1:0-12665 GCA_045586185.1 Thermoguttaceae bacterium
GGACTTTCAACAAATCGCGGCGGCTAATTGAAAAGGTCACACCTGATCCCATCCCGACCTCAGTAGTTAAGCTTTTCGAGCCGATGGTAGTCCTGCAAGTGCGAGAGTAGGCGCCGCCGAGTTATTTACGCCCTTTGAGAGAACCCTCTCAAAGGGCTTTTTTTATTGTTTTTTTAAAATTATTATATCGACCTCTTGACAGAAACGTTTTTTAGTTCATAATAAAAAATAAAGTTTTATATTGTAGCAATATAAAAAATCAACATTTTTGTTAACAGACAGCGAGATTCTCATGTTGAAAATTCATTTTGCAACAACCAGAGACGTTCAAAAGATATTGGATGCTTTTGAATACGATGCCTGTTATACACATAATAAGGGTTCAAACGCGTTTCCTTTTGTACAAGGTTTTGTCCTTTTGAAAATCTTTGTATAAGAGGATTTTTATTTCTTCTTTTATCTAGTTTAAAATCATGGACGCCAAATACTTTAAATCCGAGGACTTTAGAAGAGAGCTTTGCATTTTTCCGCTTTGTTTCTTTATTGCAGTTGCGCTTCTCGTTATTTCATTTTTGTTAGCGTCTTATTTCCCATTATGGGATTTTACCCCAGACCATTTAAGGTCTGATGCTTTAGAGACTGTTGGCAATCAAAACGCATTACCAAATAACGCTGCTGCATCTGCTCCTGACGACAACAGAGAGGAAACCCTCAAATTTGATGCCATTTATCGGCATGAAGGCTTTATTACCGCTCTGAGCGTTTTGATGCTTACGTTCAGTTTTGCCGGTACGTGGTGGTACTATTCTCATCAAGAGAGAAGAGATTACAAATTTAAAGAAGGGGAGTTTTTAACTACTCTTGGCAATAAATATATCAGCAAAAAACGCTTTGAAAAAATTTACAATTTATGTGACAGAGCGTTTGCGTTGAGACATTACAAGCCCTGCTCTGCAGAAGACACAACCTTAGACGATATCGAAAGAGACTTAAGGCAGTTGTGCAGAAAGGACTACGCTCTTGTTTCCAATTACCTTTCTTTTTTTGAGGTCTTTATTGTTCTCGTTCGAAAAAGAGTCATTGGCATAGAGTCTTTCGACGATTTGTTTGGTTACAGATTTCTTCTGGTTGCACGAAATGCCATTATTCGTGAATACACAATGGAACACGCTCAAAGAAGAGGGTATTTTCACAATATTATTGAACTTGAAGAACAGTGGCTTAAGTTTCGCCATAATAAATTTAAGAACAATGGAAAAGTCGATCCGTTCCATGTTGTTTATTTTGCTCCCTCCATTCGATATTGCAACGAGTCCGATGCAAAGCAGGCTTTTGACATGCGCGCCAATGTAGTGGAAACAAATATTGTCAATCAACAGCAGGAATTGCTGCTTATTGACAACGGAATTAAAACGTTTGAAGAGTTTAGCCAATATTTCAAGACTTCAAAAGACAGTTCGTCCCAAAAACAGAACTCCTCACCCTTTGTTCGAGGAATTTTCAAGAAAGATAAATTGGTTGCATACATCATCGTGTCATTCAGACCGCAGCCATTAAATGAGTATTTTGACGATACGTCTGCGTCTAATGACAATAAACGCGTTTTTCAGAATAGCCGCGCTTACATTGAACTGGTTATTGTTGAGCCGACGCAACGCGACAACAATTATCAAAAAGCGCTTTTGATAGATGTACAGGACATCTTGAAAGACCGAAAAATCAGCTTTGTCGGAGCTATTGTTTCTCCCAAAAACTATGCCAGCTATAAGAGCTTTATTGAGGAAGGATATATCGTAAATCGCGAGTTTATTCATGAACCTGAAGGGTATCACAGAGTTTCTGTTTTGAAGGATTTGCGTAAAGAAGATTTGCGTAAAAGCGAATACGCCTTGTAAAATCGCAGTATTTTCATTGCAATTGTTCAGAATGTTACACGATATCCGGAACAGATTTTAAGCGAGTGGACGCAAAGCGTTCTTCCTCATTTTCAGATAGTTTAAAACGCGGCAACCTCGCTGGCGACAAGGCGCGCGCCTTTATTCCAGCGAGGATTCAATTTTCCCGATCGCATGCCGCAATTGGCGTATACTTTCCGAAAAACCTGAACAAATTTTACGTAACTCAAAATGAAAAATCTTGCTAAAAGACTCGTTGCGTCATTTTCATTATTATTTATTTGTCTGACAACGTCAGCCATGGCAACGGGATTGACTGACATTCCCAAAGACGATTTGTCTGTCTGCAGCATTTCGAGTTTTTTTCACATATTTACTGAATTGAACAGAAGCATCGTCATTCTGCTGACCGCATTTATTGTTGTAACATTTATCGCCAACTGGAAACAGGTCGTTGACTTCGTTTCATTCTTTACGAGCGTTTTCAGCAAGAATAAATGGCAATCTTTTCAGGATCTTATGTATTATCTTTTTATTTGCATTCCATTTGCCTGGATATTTCGTTTTTTAAATAAAAATCGTCCAAAGCCTGACAAAGCGCCGATTAAATACGAATGGTTTTTTAAATGGTATGAAGGCGTTGATGCAACGCACTGCACGACAAAAAAGGAGTGGGAAAAGCTGGCTAAACAAAATCGCAAAAGCGAATTGTTCCGCCGCGCCTATAATATTCGTTTTCTTGGTCCTGGAAAAGGCGGGCTTGACTCCTGGGGTTTGTGGCTGTTCCATTGCAATGGAATCATTTTGTGTATACGTTATCTGTTTCTTTTGTTATTGATTACTGGGTTGTTTACATGCGTTTATTCCGTATTCTTAAACTCCAGCGAACATTCAGACAACGCTATCAGAAGCGCCGTGTTATCCTTGTGGGGCAATGCGGAAGATAAACAGATCAGTTTCTTTCTGTTAATGATTCACTGGTTTGTTTTAACACTGATTTCTGCAATCGTTTTGGCAATCATTACTAAAAAAGTACTTGACAGACGCCCTAATTTAGTGCTTCCGAAACGATTGATTTTTGATCCCAATCTCTCAACTTTTATTATTTGGGTTTGTAACAAAGATAGCGTTTTGCTGGTTGATCCTGAATGTCGTTTGGAATTTAACGTTGAATTTAACGACGGGATTAAAAGCAGGAAATTTCGCGGTCAATCAATTGCAAACAGTTTTGACTTTCTTTCCAGTTTTGGGATGTCTGCTTCATCGCTTGACGGCATGTATGGATTGATCAGAAAAACAACAGTTGTTAAACCAGACGAGGCCGTTCATTTAACTGTTGATCAACGAGTTAAACCCACTTCTATTTCAATTGACTCATACCTTTATGGAACTGACGGAACCCCTCTTTTCCCTTTATTTGGCGAAACCCCGAATATTAAGAAATCCGTCCGTTTGTTTGTGTATGTAACAGATTCAGATTCAGGTCAGAAATACATTTATACAAAGCTTTATTCTCCTGACAACATAATTTGTGGAAGCAACGCTGGCTTGCAGCCATTGGGGACGACCTCTCTCCCGCCTGATTGGAGAGTTCGCAACATGTTAAACTGGGGACTGGCGCTTCCCTTTAATTCAATAGGTTTTCAAGAACGGGTTAAAAATGATGAACGCCGCCGCGAAAATGACGCCGCAAGAGAACGCCTTAAGGTTTTTGAAAATAATGGAACCGACGAAGAAGCAGAAAAAGCCTATAACGATTTTCTTAACAACCATGAGTATGAAGAGGGACAAAAACAAAAAGCTCAGGCTGCTGCTGACAAAGCCTCTCAGCAGGGAGAAGATCCCCAAGCGGCATATAATGAAATCTGGTATCCTCATGATCTCAAGGTGATTAATTGCGATACCTGCCCCTATACAAATTGCCCGTTGAGAGGAAGATACCCTTCGGAAAACCCGTCATAATAATTGAGTACAGATGGCAGTCCTGCATGTCAGGAAGCCGCTGACAGAGTTCTTTACAACCTTTGAGAGCCCCCCTCTCAAAGGTTTTTTTAATAATTGGAGTTGTCTTCTCGCAGTATCCTCATTCTTCCCTTTTTACTTAAAGTCTCCCTTCTGATACGCTTTCAACTTTCAATTTTCACCATTGTTGAAATTTAAACGTTTTCCCCCTTGTAATTCATTTTCGAACAGAGTACAATTATGAACATATAAAGGGGGGCGCGTTGATTGAATAGCAAATCCCGCCCAATTGTATAAAGAGATTTATTTGTTTTACTCATACCTCAGGAGAGATTATTCATGACAACCAGACGAGATTTTTTGAAAACGTCCGCTGTTGCAGCGGCGGCTGTCATTCCCGCTATTGACATCGTTCCCGCCTCTGCCGCGGGGGCTAACGAACGCATTGGCGTTGGTTTTATTGGCGTTGGCGGACGAAGCGGCGCGCATCAGGGCATTATCAAGAACTTCCAGAAGCAAGGACTGGTAGAGCCCGTTGCCGTTTGTGACGTCTATCGACCGCGTATGGAAGCGGCGTCCAGAAATCTGGGCAATTGCAAGATGTATCCCGAACACGAAAACCTGCTCGCGGACGCCGATGTAGACGTCGTCTGCATTGCCGCCCCTGACCGTCTTCACGCCCCGCTGGCAATTGACGCTCTCAACGCCGGCAAAGACGTCTACTGCGAAAAGCCGTTGACGCACTGGTCTCAATTTGAGCTGGCAAAGAAGGTTGAAGAGGCGGCTACAAAGAATAACCGACTCGTTCAGGTTGGAACGCAATACATGGCAGACGACAACTTCCCGAAAATCGCAAAGTTGGTTCAGGAAGGCGTTATTGGCAAACCGGTTCACGCTCAGCTGAGCTATTTCCGCCGCGGCGACTGGGGCGAACGCATGACCGTTCCAGATCCCAACGCCAAACCGGGACCGGATCTGAACTGGGAACGATTCCTCGGCGACGCGCCCAAAGTCCCGTTCTCCGTTTCCCGATTCTTCCAGTGGCGTCTGTGGTGGGACTATGCCGGCGGTCCGTCAACCGACTTGCTAGTGCATGTGTTCACGCCTGTTTTCTGTATTTTAGGTCTGGATTTCCCGACGCGCGTTTTCGGCGGCGGCGGAACGTTCCAGTACAACCGCGAAGTTCCGGATCAGTGCAACATCATTGCGGACTACGAAGACGGTCCCTCGGTTGTCATGTGCAATTCGCTTTCTAATTATCGTCCTTCCGAAACCGTTATTCGCGGTACAGACGGCGTTATTATCTGGGATGAACTGACTCGTCAAAGCAAAGGCATCCGAATCGTCCCATTCGCCAAAGGCAAAGAAGAAATCTTCTTCCCGTGGGCTGGCATGGGCGACACGAGCAAGCTGTGGAAGAACTTGCTTGACTGCGTCAAGACGCGTGAAAAGCCGTTCAGCGACATCCAAACCGCCGTTCGCGTTCAGGCGCCCTTGAGCATGGGCGTTATCTCCCATCGCGAAAGCAAAGTCGTTCTGTTCGATGCGGAAACTCAGTCGTTTGTTCTGAATTAAAAAGGTATGAAAGGCGGTAATGGAGCGACCAACGGGAGCGAAATTACGCTTTTTAAAGCGTAACTACGTTCGTTTCACTCACTTCGTTACCGCCTTTCAATAACTCGCAACTCAAGGAGATTTTATATGAAACACATTATTTACTCGCTGCTTTTAGCGCTTGTATTTGCTCTTCCCGCTTTTGCGGCGGAGAATGCGTGTCACAACATGGCAGGCGGAACGTTTGGCGTGGCATGGCTTGACTCCACGGGAGAAATTCGCTTGTTTGACGGTCAGAAAAGCGTTCGTCTGATGGGATTCTACGAAAAGGGTCATCAGATTGTCGCGTTCGATAACGATGGTAACGGCAAAGACTGTCTGGCGATTATCAGCCTTAACAATAAGTCGCTCTACATTCTCGATGCGGAAAAGACGATTGAAACCGGCAAAGCGGTTGTTCTGTCCGGACCGAACGGAAACAACGTCAAAGCTATTTCTGCTGGCGTGATTACCAAAGACGATGCCAGAAGTACGCTTATCGCCTCAACGTATTCGGGAAACTCCTATCTGTGGAACAAAGATTACGACAAAAAGGGCTGGCCGCCCATTTCCGGCGACTTTGATCAGGTTTCCGCCGGGAAAATCAAGGCGAACATGCCGTGTCAGTTCGTCGTCGTTACCAACGGGGACGTTTATTCGTTCAACCCGGTCTGGAACGTTTATTCTCAAAAGTTCATGGGGAACAACGTCAAAGCAACCATTTGCGGCAATTTCGTTCCGACAACCAAAGAAGACGAGATTATCGCTGCCGGGGAAGACAACACCTGGATTCTTATCGGCAAAAAGGTTGACCCGCTGGACAAAGTCGTTAAATGCATGACGGTCGGCAAAGCGGGGGACAAAGACGTTTTAATTGCTGTCGACAAAGACGGCGCGCTGTGCCAGTACGACAGAACTGCCAAAGCGTGGACGACGCTGGCAGAGGACGTAACAGGATTCGTTTCCGTTGTAACAGCGCCCAACTCAGACGGAACGTATACGATTTACGCTCGCACAATTGACGGTCTGTATCGCATCTCCGCCGACGGCAAATCCGCGGAACTGGTTGACGGTCAGCTCAAAACGAGACTCCCCCTCAAAGCGGACGGCAAAGTCGTCGCCCAGTTTCAAACTGGCGGGAAGTACAAGCCGTACGTCGAACAGCTTTTCACGCCCAGCGGCGTTCAGGTTTTACTGGACTCGCCCGGCGATCACGTTCATCATCACGGCTTGATGTACTCACTGAGCATTGACAACGCCGAGTTCTGGGGCGAATACAACGACAGCTGCGGTCAGGAAGTGTTGACGAAATGCGAACTCTCCGAGGACTCGTCCGCCATCAAAGCGGAACTCAATTGGACAGATCCGGACGGAACGGTCGTCGCGAAAGAAGTTCGCGAGATTTCCGTCGCGTCCGTTGACGGCGCCAACGTTCTGAACTGGAAATCCGTTGTTACACCCGCCGGCGACAAGGCGATTACGATTAAAGGACGCTACTATTTCGGTTTGGGAATGCGTTTCGCCAAGGAAATGAATACGACCGTTAAATTCTCCAACAGTACCGGCGCTCACGACGGCGCAATTGTCCGCGGAGACGAACGCCTCAAGGACTGCCAGTGGATTAACGCGACAGGAACCGTTGACGGCGCCCCGATTTCTGTCACAATTGAAGATCAGCCCGGCAACACTCGCCCCATGACGGGTTACTCCATGGGCGACGGCTGGAAAGCGTTCGCCTACATGGGCGCGACGATGCGCGTTCACGAAAGCCCGATTCTGCTCGAACCCGGCAAGTCGATTACCGCCGCTTATAAGGTTATCGTCAAAGACAAAGAGTAACAGCAGCGCCTTCGTTTTTAAAACGCAAAACTAACCCCCTAAACGAATCTATGGCTAAAAAAGCGCTTTCCAAAACTCCGCCTCGACAGCTCAAGCATTGTCAGCTTCTGGCGAAAGCGGCTGAGGATAAAAGTATCGAACTGCGCGCCTTGGCGGTGAAGGGCTATCCCGGCGTGGAACTGTCGCCCAAAATCCTGCCGGGGCTGATTAGCGTCGGGTACTGGAATTCTCCGCGCGATCAGAACTGGGGCATGACGTGGCATCAGCACGACGGATTTGAGCTGGAGTTCGTGGAGTCCGGTCAGCTGGATTTGGGAATCGGCTCGGAAGTGTTTGAGCAGGTCAGGGCGAACCACGTCGCGATTACCCGGCCGTGGCAGCGGCATCGGTATGGGAACCCCTACATTCGTTCCAGCCGGCTGCATTGGCTGATAATCGACCTCGGCGTCAGTCTCCCGAACCAACAGCTGAAATGGCCCAGCTGGGTCGTGTTGTCACAGGACGACCAGAAGGAGTTCGCCGATCTGATTCGATTAACGGAATCGTCCACCCTGGCGGTTGGCGCGCCGGTTCGGAAAGCGGTTTTGAGAATTGCTCAGCTGCTGCGAAACGTCAATCAGGAATCGTTTTATTCCTCGCTGACAATGGCGATTAACGAGTACCTTCTGGCGCTGTTAAAGGCGATGCGGAAAAGCGAGCTTCATCTCAACGCCTCGCTGGGCGCCTCGTTCCGAGCGGTCGACCTGTTTTTGCAGTCGCTGCGGAACTCGTCAGACGCCCTCAAAGCGCCGTGGACGGTTCGCCAGATGGCGAAAGAATGCGGCGTCAGTCAAACCCTTTTTACAACCTATTGTCGGCAGATTGTCAACAAGTCGCCGGCAGACTATTTGAAATCCGTTCGCGTTGAACGGGCAGGCGTTCTGCTGCTGGAAAATCCGGAACTTTCCGTTTCGGACATTGCAGAACAATGCGGATTCGCAACCCCTGCCTACTTCACCACGGTTTTCCGACAGGAAAAGAACGTTACACCGCGGGAGTTTAGACAGGCAATAGGCAAGAGGCAGTAGGCAGTAGTAAGTTCTCGCAACTCGCAACTCGTAACTCGCAACTTAACATCACTAACACTTAACAGGAGATAATCTCATGGGAAAAATTGGAATTGGATTGAATCTGGAAGCGGTTCGTACGAGCCATAAATCGTTTGAATGGGGCATGGAATTCACCGCGAAATGCGGATACGAATACGTCGAGCCGATGGTTCATCTGGGTCGAGAACTGCTGTCGGAAGCGCGGTATTTCCACAGCGTTTCCATGCTCGACGACCCGTTCCGGATTCGGGACTGCGCGGAAAAACACGGTCTGAAACTGTCGGGCTTGTCCACCCACTGCCCGCTGGCGAAACCGGAAATCAGCGTCGAGTACCTCAAACAGGCGGCGCGGTTTGCCAAAGAGTGCGGCGCTCCGGTTCTCAATACGGACGAAGGCGCCAAGCCGGACGGGACGACCAAGGCGGAAGACTTTGTTCTCATTCGTTACACGCTCATGGAAGCGGCGAAAGTCGCCTCGCGCCGCGGGATTAAAATCGGGCTGGAACAGCATCAGCAGTACTCGCTCAAGCCGGACATGTTCGACGAACTGGTCAATCTGGTTGACATGCCGGACACGATTGGCGTCAACTTCGACACCGGCAACTCGTACCTGGGCAACAACGACCCGATTGAATGGCTCGAACGGGTCAAGACGCGACTGGTTCACGTTCACGCCAAAGACATCTCGTTCTCGCAGTCCGATTCCGAACGTGGTAAGGTGATGGGCACGCCGGTCGGCTGCGCCTGCGGAAAAGGCGTCATTGACTGGGAAAAGGTTATCGCCATTTTGAAGTCCATTCCGCAAGACATCGTCATGAGCGTTGAATGCGGCACGCTCGACGACGCCCAGGACAGCATCGACTATCTGCGGAAGCTGATCTGATTCGTCGCGCTCGTAGGTTATGAGCGGGTTAGTCCGTACACGGATTTTACGGATTAGACGGGCGGCGAGGCGCCGCTCCCAATCCGCGTTACCGCGCGCTTGCCAATACTCGCTCCCGTTGGTCGCTTTCGTTATCGATAAAACTATGTTTTCTCCCCTTGCTAAAGTTTTTTGGAAAGGAGAGTTTGAGGGGAAGAACCTTTTTTTCAAAAAAGGTTTTCCCCTCTTAATTAAACTTGAAAAAACTTCTCTAAAAGGGAGCCAGCTTGCTGGCGACTGAAAGTTTTTTCAAGGGCGGCGAGGCGCCGATGTACTTTTCGAAAAATCGTAACAATTCATTCAACCTTGACTTAACCATGCGATATATATTCCTTTCCCTGTTTTTAGCCCTCAGTTCCGTCGTCTGGGCGGCGGACTATCAATGCGTTAAAACGGACAACGGCGCCAAGCTCGTCAACGGCGACTCGGTCGTATGGGAGCTGGTTGTCAAAACGCCGGAAGGCAAGCCGTATATTCATCCGGTTGCGCTGCCGGACGGGCGCGTCATTTCAGAACTTCGTCCAAAAGACCACCGATGGCATACCGGGCTTTGGTTTAGCTGGAAGTTTATCAACGGCGTCAATTACTGGGAACCGTCCAACGGAAAGACCGAGGTTGAATCGTGGGACGCTGTTATTGACGGCTTGTCTGCTACTGTAACAATCAAGCTGCGCTACTTTGACGACCGCAACCCGGACGTTATTCTTTTAACGGAAGACAGAACCGTCGTCTTTTCCGCCCCGGACGAAAAAGGGAGCTATTCGATTTCGTTCAAACATCATTTCACCGCCGGGGGCGAAGACCTTGTCTTTGACCGCACGCCGCTGAACATCCCGTGGGGCGGATACGCAGGCTTGTCTTTGCGAATGAATCAGTCGGTTAAGGAATTCAAGGTAACTTGCGAAAACGGCGGTACAACAAAGCATGCCGTCCGAGCCAAACCAGCGTCGTGGCTCGATTTCCGCGACGAAAAGACCGGGTTGGGCGTTCGGTTTATTATCATTAAGGGGACAGAGCAAACCCGATTCTATTTACTTGACGGCGGACATTACTGCATCATCCCCAGCCCTGTTCACGAAGGCCCGATAACCTGTAAAGCCGGGAACTCGTTCGACTTGGAATACCTTCTTAAAATCGGATATAGCGAATAAAGCTCTTGGTCGGCGGCGGAACTCGGAAATATTAATGTGACATCTTTCGGAGTGCGAGAGGGAAGCGTAAGCGGAACTCTCGCTTTTATTATTTATAGAATTGCTCAAACCGTCAAGCGCAGCTTGATGCAGATAATTGAAACCTTTTCTTGACGGCAAGCCGTCAAGGACAAAAGCGGCGCCAAGGCGCCGCACTCCGAAATTTTTTCTTTGGCGTAACGTGAATCTTAGAGCGTCTGAGATTTTTTCCTGGGGGGGAGTGAATTTTGTTTCTCATTGGTGTAAAATAGCGTTAAGTCGAGAAACGAAGGGGTTTCTCGTATCATTATTCCTGCCTAACGTTTTTAAGGATATCCATGAACATGAAAAAACTGCTTTTATCAATTGTCGCTGTTGTTACAATGATTTCCGCGTCGGCGGTCGCTCAGACTGACCCTGCGTCAGCGGAGCCGGACCCGAGTGTGATGTCGGACGCCTATTATCAGATTTGGAACGACGACGTTCAGAAAGCCATCGACGAACGTATCGAGAAGTATCGCAAGGCGGACGCAACCGTCGAGCTGACGGACGTCAAGCCGGGAACGGACGTCAAAGTCGAACAGGTTTCGCACGAGTTCATTTTCGGGGCGAATATTTATAACTTCAATCAGCTCGGAACGACGGAACGAAACGAGAAATACAAGGCTCTTTACGGGACGCTGTTCAATTCTGCGACGATTCCATTTTATTGGCCAGCTTTTGAAATGGAGCCGGGCAAACCCCGGTTCAAAACCGAAGAACGGGACACGGAAGAGTTCTGGAATCACGTCGAAAACCCCAAAAAGCAGCCGCACTGGCGCCGCCCGGCGACGGACGAGGTCGTTGAATTCTGTAAGTCCAAGGGGATCCGTATGCACGGGCACACGATCATTTGGGGAGATCGAAACGATGGGCGTCCAACATGGCTTTTTGACTACGCTTCCAAGCCGTTCCCGGAAGAGCGCGAGGTTCTTCTTAAAGCCTACAAACAAATCTATAATCAGCCCGGGACGATGTCGCCGGAAGAAATTTACAAGCTGGGACCGAATTATTTCGACTCCATGAACGAGCTGTACTGGAACCGCATCCGCATGCTGGCTGAGCATTACAAGGGAACGCTCGACAGCTGGGACGTGGTCAACGAAAGCTCGGTAGATTACCACGGAAACGCGGTTACAGGCGACAAAGTAACCAAAAGCCCTTGTTACAGGCACTCCATGCCGGGAGACTATACGTATAATTCGTTCAAAATCGCTCAGGAAGTTTTCCCGGATTCCGTTCAACTGGTCATCAACGACTATGCAAACAATCAGAATTACGTCAATCAGGTGAAAGACCTCATCGCCCACGGCGTTAAAATTGACATCGTCGGGTCGCAAATGCACATGGTAAAACCGCAGAACGCGCAGGACATTGCTGCCGGGAAAGTCGTTTCTTCCGTCGGCGGCGTGAAGATGACTCCAGAAGGAATCATGAGCACGATGAAGCTGCTGGCGTCCAATGGACGTCCGATCCACATTAGCGAAGTGACCGTCCCCATGCCCAGTGAAGACGAAAAAGGCAAGGCAGTCCAGGCGATCATCGCCCGGGATTTGTATCGGATGTGGTTCAGCGTTCCGGAAATCATGGGAATTACGCTGTGGAGTGTCGTCGATGGATGCGGCTGGCCGGGTGAATCCAGGTTCGGGATCTTCACCCGCGACATGGAGCCGAAGCCGTTTTATTTCGCCTTAAACAAACTCATCAACGAGGAATGGAAAACGAACTTCGTTCAGAAGGCGGACGCCGAAAATGTTACGCTGAAATTCCGCGGATTCAAAGGTAAATACCGCGCGACCTGGACGGACAAAAACGGTCAGACACAGAGTAAAGAGTTTACGGTTAAATAGAGTTGCGAGTTGCGAGTTGCGAGTTGCGAGATGGTATAAGAGATTTTAAGCCGCAAAGAAAATGAAAGGCGGTAACGAAGCGAACGCAGTGAGCGTAGTTACGCTTTGTTCGAAGGGGGGGAAATGTATTGCGTAAGTCGAAAACGCCCCCTGGATGGCGCCGGTCTCATAGGTATCAACTTAAGAGAACTCCATATTTATTTGGTTTATTTGTCTATTTTGAAGAAGGTCGTGTGTATAGCGTTCTTTTTTACTTTTACTGCGTTTAGGCGTATCTCGAATAAATTTGACTATGTCACGCACTATTT
>JAZMZV010000024.1:0-1533 GCA_045586185.1 Thermoguttaceae bacterium
CGTCAGCTCGCTAACGGCGTAATCTGTCGGCTGAACTTTCAAAACGTGTTTGAGGTAAAACCGAAATGGGCATTGAATATAGTCTCTAAGCTTCGTTGCGGAAACTTCGCTTACAACGCCTTTTAACGCTCCGCCAGACAAATTGTCTTTTGCCCATTCGATATAATCATTGAGCGACTCGGACTCTTGAAAACCAGGTTCTTCCATAAAAAACTTTGGCAGCGGCTGTTTGTCGTTAAAGAATCGAAACGCCTGAGACGCCAATTTCGCCAGTTTGTCTTTATCCTCGCCCTTATTGAACAGGAGCCGGCTGGGAAGCGCGGGCTTGCCTTCCGTATCGCGTTTTCCAAATATCGCCCGAATATGCTGTTTCGACAAACTCATTGCTTTGAGCGCATAGGCGTCGCGGGCGAACCGGCGATCGTTGTGCATGATTCCAAGCGCTTTTCTCAGCTCGTTAGGCAGGAAAAGATGCGCGTTGACGCTTTGAGGAATCACGCCCTCGTTAAACGAGAGAATCGCCAGCGCCGGCGATCTGTCCCAGACCAGTTCCAGCCAGCCTGCCAGATGAATCATGGGTTTAGACGCCGAAGACGCGTCCGTCTCCTGAGATTCGTCTTCCTCAATGTCGTCTTCCTCTGAACCGTTAGGCAGAGTATACGTTTTGGAACGCAGCAGAAGCAGCTTCAGAGCAGAAACAGGCGTCAGTTTGCCGGTCAATGATTTGGGAATCAATTCCAGTTTGCCGGCAATGTTGCTCAACATTCTCTGAGCGTTCCGATTCAAAAGGTATTTGTCTTTGGGAAGAAAAGCAAAGAGATCGGTAACAATCTGCTTTAGCTTTTGAGGGTCAATTTCTTTCTGGTTCAGTTCGGAAAGCCACTCGTTAATCCAGTTCAAAACCCTTTTGATAATCATCTGTTGTTCGTTAAACGGGTTTGCAAGAAAACCCGATGAAACGTCTAACGGGAGGTTATTTTGCTGATAAGAATCCAGAATCGAGATTATTTCGATGGACTTGTCAGGAATTATTTTGCCGTCCTTGTCTGACGCGTTGTAAATAGCGTCGTAAACCTCCGGATGTCGAACCAAACTGGCGAAAGATTCGAAATCGTGAATCTCAAGGAATTCGGCAATTGCATTCAGCAGCGCGCCGGGAGACGTTGACGACAGCGGAATGCCGATAGTGTTGTCTATCTCAAGACCCAGTTTATCCGCCGTAGATTCAATAAACGGAATTAGATTTTCGTCCGGCGCGCCAATGACGAAGTCGTCCGGACTATATTTTTCGCTCAGTTGACGAATGAAATCAAAAGCGCAAAGAACCTGTTCTTCCGGCTTGTCAACCTGAATGATTTTCTCCTCGGAAAGCGGACAGCGCAGATCGGCGCTCCAGTATTCAACTTTAAGCGCGCCGAACTGGTCAAAGCCTTCCGATTCGCTTTTTGAAGCGTAAATCAAAGCTGTTACATGTTTGTTATCGAGTTGAAGCTTTTCATCAACGCGCTGGAGCATATTTTTCTGAATTTTGTT
>JAZMZV010000025.1:0-8963 GCA_045586185.1 Thermoguttaceae bacterium
GGGGAATATCACGACGAGGGGACTCGCCGAGGCGGTCCAGGGCCGGACGCTTGAGATATTAGCGCCGATCTATCAGACGGAAATCGTAGACCTTGTTTATAACGTAACCTGGGCGCTCAATAAAAACGCGGATCCGGAGATTCCCGGGCCGCTGCAATGGATCCGGCAATTCGAAACGTTCCCGCTCGACGTCGTTATCCCTGAGGTTTACGGGCTTATTCTTACGGGGTTCGTTTCCTCAAAAAACTTGAAAAGGCTGGAGGGGCTAAAAAACGAAATAACAAAGAATCTTCAGCCGTTACAACTAATGAATTAATCCTCGCAGCATTAGAGCGGGGGCTAACAATGGCGGACGTCCGTAAAATGCAAATCGGCCAATTAGTCGATTTTTGTATTGATTATAACGACCGTCAGAAAAAAGCAAACGCCCAGGCGGAAAAGGAACGGAAACACGGGACGAAACGCCGGGCGACACAAAAGGACATTAACGCATTTTTTGGATAGAGGTTTTTATTAATGGCCGGACAAATAAAGGGTATTACAATCGAATTCCGGGGCGATACGACGAAACTCGACAAGGCGCTCCGATCCGTCGACAAAGAGACTCGCAGCATAGACAAAGAGCTCCGGGCGGTCAATAAGTCGCTAAAGTTTAACCCGACGTCCGTCGAGTTATGGCGACAAAAGCAGCAGCTATTAACGGCTAAGGTCAGCGAAACGTCGGACAAGCTCGATCTGTTAAAACAGGCTCAAAAGAAAATGGACACCGAACAGGTCGATAAGAATTCCCAGGAGTATAGAGAATTACAACGGGAAATTATCGAGACTGAGAGCAAGCTAAAGCATTTCGAGGGCGAGCTCCGAAAGGTCGGAAACGCAAACCTCCAGGCCCTCGGCGCTCAGTTTAAGCAGGTCGGCGACAAAATGAAAACGGCGGGCTCGAATTTGACGAAATACGTCACGGGTCCAATATTAGGAATCGCCGGGGCGTCGGTAAAAGCATTTAACGAGGTTCAGAACGGGCTTAACGTCGTAACACAAAAGACGGGGGCCTCGGGTCAAGCGTTAGCAGAAATGCAGGATATAGCCCGCGACCTGGCTAAAAACCTGCCGGTCGATTTTGAAACGGCCGGGACGGCGGTCGGCGAATTAAATACGAGGTTCGGCGTTACCGGGGACGAACTCGCAAGTCTATCAGAGGAATATATTAAATTTGCAAAGGTTAACGGCGTCGACCTGAATACGGCAATCGACGAAACGCAAAAGGCCTTGTCAGCGTTCGGGCTAACTGCAAAGGACGCGCCCGCCTTGCTCGATAGACTGACAAAGGCCGGACAGGAATCCGGCGCGTCGGTCGATACGTTAACGAGCGGATTAATTCAAAACGCGACGGCGTTCCAGGAGCTTGGGCTCAATATGGACCAATCCGTTAACTTAATGAGTCAAATGGAAAAGTCCGGGGCAAATTCAGAAACCGTTATGCAAGGGCTCCGGAAGGCTCTCAAAAACGCAGCGGCCGACGGGATCCCGCTCGATCAGGCGCTTAGCGATTTGCAGAATACAATCCTTAACGGTACGGACGGAATGGACGGGCTAACGGCCGCATACGATTTGTTCGGTAAATCCGGCGATCAGATTTACGGGGCCGTTAAAAACGGGACGCTCGATTTTTCCGCGTTGGGCGTAGCTGCCGAGGACGCAGGCGGGACGCTCGACTCCGTATTTAACGAGACTCTAACGCCCGCCGATCAGTTTAAAATGGCGATGAACCAATTAAAGGACGTCGGTTACGAAATCGGTAACACGTTGCTCCCGATGATTACGCCGTTATTAGAAAAGGTCAGCGAGAAATTAACGGCGCTTTCGGATTGGTGGAACGGAATGAGTCCGGAGACGCAGAAAATGATATTGATAGTCGGCGGAATTGTCGCCGCAATCGGTCCGCTGCTTATGTTAGTTGGATCATTAGCGGGAGCCCTCGGGAGTATAATCGCACTCGCGCCGGTCCTGGGCGGGGCGTTTACGGCGTTACTCGGCCCGGTCGGGTTGGTAATTGCCGCGATTGCTGCCGCTATTGCTATCGGGGTCGCGCTTTATAAGAATTGGGACAAAATCAAAGAAACGGCCGGGAAAGTTTGGGGCGCTATTAAAACCGCTATAACAAAACCAATAGCAGCGGCCGCGGAGTTTATTAAAAAGGTTATCGACAAAATAAAGAGTTTTTTCCAATTCAAAGTATCATTACCGAAAATTAAACTTCCACACTTTGCAATCAGGCCGAAAGGTTGGCAGCTCGGCGATTTGCTCGAGGGCGTAATTCCGTCGCTCGGGATTGATTGGTACGCCCAGGGCGGAATATTTAACAGCCCGAGCGTTATCGGCGTCGGCGAGGCCGGCCCGGAGGCTGTTCTCCCGATTGAAAAATTGCAAACTATGATAAACGCAGCTAATAGTCAGCTCGCCGCAGCGATTATAACCGCGATGCAGACGGCAAACACCGGAGGCGGCGAAAAAATAGAGCTCGTCGTTAATCTCGGCGGGGCTCAAGTTGCGACGGAGATTTTCAAATTAAACAAACAAGGCAAAATGATAATGGAGGCGTAAATTATGAGGCCTTATTTACAGTACATAACTATTAACGGTTATTCTATTCCGTACCCTAATAATTTCACCCTCCAAAAGGTGCCTAATATCGTTAACGAAATGACTACGTTAACGGGTAAAGTGGTCGCAGATATTAACGGCTGGCATTATGGCGATACGGACCTCTCCTGGGATACGCTCCTCGACAAGGACCTGCAAAACCTACTTGCGGCGATCTCGGACCCTTCCTTTAGCGTTACGTTTAAGGACATAGACGGCGCGGATCATACCGTTAACGCCGTACTAAAGGGCAGGGCGAACGTTAAAACACCGTTATTTTACAACGGCGCGACCGTTTGGAAGGACGTCAGCGTACCGTTATCGTTTCCGGATTGCTACGAGGGCGAATAAATGGCGACAATCATAGAGGAAAACAGAAAATATTTACGCCAGGCGTTGCGGGTCGAGTGCGGGTTCCGGGAAATCTCGGACGAGCCGACAAATATAACGCCGTTAAACTGCGAAACGGATTACGTTGGGCTTGCTAACGTACAAGACCAATCTCTGCTGACTACAACAATAATGGACCTTGCCGGGGCTGGGTTCCAAAATAACGGGAACGCGGTCCCAATGCGAACGGAATCCGACTCGTACAGGTATGGTTATATTTCCAAAGAAGTTGCGAAAATAGACGGCTCATTTGATAATAGGCCCGGAGTTTATATTACAACAGCGCAAAAAACTAAATTCGTAACGTTGGAGCTCCGTGGACAGCATGGAGACACGACGCTTTTAATGGTTGAGCCGACATGGCCGACATATGGGTCCTGGGCGAGGATTTACGTCGATAAATGGACGCCAGGAGAACGGGTTTATATTGTCGGTGTTTATCTCGGAAAAGCCTGGGTATGGAATAATGATTCGTTATTGAGCGTTAACGTTGACCTCCGGGGCGTAAATACGGAGATCGGCGGAGAGCTCGAGACGAGTTCCATAGAAATACAGGCATACGAACCAACAGATTATACCGATATAATCGGGCGCATACCAATAGGCGCTCCTATATGGTATATGGCCGGTTATGACGGGGATATGTCAGAATTACGACGGTTTTATTTGTCGGAGGTCGTATCGTGGGACAATAATATTCTAACCGTAAAAGGGCAAGACGCGACGATGCTCCTCGACAACGTAGATATACCCGTCGATTGTGATTATTACGGATCCGGCTGGTATATCAACCATGTTATCGGGAAACGGATCCGGGCGGCGCTGGCGTCTATTACATACGACGAGGTCGGAACGCCTCCGGCGATCGTGGTCGAAAGTCTCCAAAATATTTTGTATGAGGGAAAAGCTGCCCGCTCGATCATTTCGGAATATACCGGTTTGTTACGGGACGCCGATTATATGCGGGTTACATACGTCGACGCTGGCCGGCCTACGCTAACATTTGGAGCGGTCGGAGATACTTTTACTATTTACGCCGACGAAATCGCAGATTTTAACGTTGTCGTAGAACAAAACAAACAAACGCTTAAAATCACGCTCCCGGAATACTATTTACAATATAACGACAGTATCGAGGAGGTAACAACAACGGCGGGGAAAAACTATTTTGTTACGCTCGATCCGCCGGTCCCATATCAAAATATTTTCATTGCTCCGACGCCGACGTCTTACGAAGAAATAAATTGCAGCCTGTTCAAATTTACCGCGGCGGCAGCTACGACGTACGTTATAGACGGCAACGAAATGCTCGCTAATTTAATTGACGCGAACAATCCGTATTCTGTCAGCGAAACGGAAAGCGGCGAGGCTTATTCGTTTGATTTTTCGTTTCCGTTGTTTAATATGGTCGGCGGTCAATCATTAACGAAATTAGCGGTCCAGGCGTTATTAAACCGCTCTAATATTTGTTACGAGTTTACTTACAGAGGAAACCCGCATATACAGCCGCGTGATATTTTGACCGTTGAGGTCGCAACGTGGGTGGACGAGTATAAGACCGTAGACGGATTATATCCGGCGGAGGATCTTTATCCGGCGGAGGACCTTTATCCGTATGCAGTTTATAAAAAGGCCCGCAAAATGGTTAAAACCTGGGTAACTATGACGGTCGACTCAGTAACATTAGAGCACGTTGACGGCGGATTAACGTCTAAGATTAAGGCGAGGAAGGGGGCTGTCTAATGGCTAAAATTAGAGAGTATGACGTTTCGCAAACTACAACAGACGGCATAACTTGCGCTTGGGTTAGAAATCGAGATAACGATCCGGCGATTACTCATTTTAGCCCGATTCCTACACTCGAAGAAGCCCGGCAGGCTTTGGGTCCACAAATAGAAAAGCTCGATTTATGGGGCTGTTTTAACCCAAACGACTATGCAAAAGCACTACCAAAAGCGCCACCGGTAGACACAATACAGAATTGCGACGCTATGTATTCATATACGGCGATAAAAGTAGCGCCGCCGTTGCCTAAAATGGACTGCGATTCTCCGTTCGACGGGTGCAGAAGTTTGATTATACCGCCTGTTATTCCGAAAGAAATAACAACATTAAACGATTTTTACGACGATTGCGACTCTTTAAAGTCTCCGGTTTCTATCCATGCAAACGCCACCAACGTTAGTAATATGTATAGCGAATGTCCCAATTTGACAGGGGAAATGATAATCCGGTTATCGTCGTACCCGAGCGGGTACCGCGGTCAGGATTTATTCCGCAACACCGTAAAGGAAATAATCCTATACGGGGACAAGGCCGTTTGCGAAGCGGCGGCCGCGACCGCAAATAATCACAACGTCCGTTGGTCCGCCTGGTACGATCCTGTCCCGGCCGTTACAGATCGGGGGCAGGGATCCTATACGACCGCAGCGGATCTAACGAGAATGGTCCGAAACGGGGCGCTCGCGGTCAATACGTACGCACCCGGACGCATGGTTTACCAGCAAGGCGATATTGTACGAGCCGACGAATGGGAGGCACTTGTCGAGGCGGCCCAAACGATAGACCCGTCCGTTACTTATTCGACGCATTACGAAAACTTAAATCGAATAGAGGCCGCGTTCGATTCGGCTTTATAGGAGGTTAATTAATGGCATATACAAAAACTATTTGGGTCAACGAAGGACCGCCGGCAATCTCGGCCGACAACCTTAACAAAATCGAAAACTGTTTGTCCGACGTCGATAACGGGAAAATTTCACTCGATACCACGGCGGCTCCAGGCACGACCGACGGCGACCTGTACGCGGCTATCGTTGCGCTGGGCTGGCAAACAGATGTAATTGAATAAAGGGGGCGATATTTTGCTTAATACGAAGAAACTATTAACTAAAATTCTAAAACAAAAGACGGGATCGAAAACATATAACACCAACAACGGGACGCTTTTAGTTGAATGGACGCGCGTATTGTTTGTTATATTTGCGACCTTTACGGTCCACACGTCGACAACCTGGGGGACGGGTTCCTCGAATAGAATCACCTGCACCGTAGATAATAATATCCCGCTCCCGGCAGGTATAAGTAACGGGACGGAATTAAATGGTATCTTTGCACATATTAGCGGGACGACGTTTAGATCGCAAAACAACACGGGGTCGACGCTTGCAGCAAATAGCAATTTTAATATAAGTATGACATATATAACGGGGGGGGTACTCCGTAATAAGATTTATGTCAACGCTCTCGCGCCTTATAAGGGGGTGGGAGTATGTTGAACGTAAAGAAAACGTTAACGAAGATAATGGCCTGGATTCCAGGGTTTACGACAGACTCCGTTACGTCCGGCTCGATAACCGTCGCCTCGTATGGAGCGGAAACCTCGACTTTAAATGCGACAAAAACCGGCTGGGTTCCAATAGGTATTATTGGGATTACAAAAGTTGGAGCGGGAAATGGGTCGTTGACCTTTACGGCGTTTTACATTTCCGGGGACAACGCGATCGTTTCGCTATACAATACGGCAAACGCCTCGAGGACTCTTACAGTAACCGCAACCGTGCTTTACAGAAGGGCGTAACCATCTCCGGAAGGGGGTGGGCTTGTGCTTAATCAGAAGAAATTGTACAACAAAATTCTTGAACTGCTAAAGACCGGTTTATTTAAGACCGAAACATTTACGGGGACGCTTCCTGTTACCGGAGCAAATTCGTATTGGGATATTACATTTTCTAACGGTTCGGCTCCGCAAGGATATACGCCAGTCGGTATAATATCTTTGAACACAGGCTCTTCAAATGCAGGAATAAGCGGCTTCTATATAAACGGGAGCGGGATCCCTTTTGCATACGGTCGGACATTCGGAGCGCAAACGTCTACGGCATCAGCGAACGCGGTCGTTCTTTATATGAAAACATTGTAAGGATATAAACATGATAGCATTTATTTTCGGCCTGTTTACGGGCTTTTGGTTCGGCGTCGCGCTTACTTGCTGCGTGGTCGCCGGGAAGGGTAACAAATGAGAAAAGAAACAATTATAACGGCGATCGTCGCGGTTCTCGTGGCGATCTTTGATTTATTGCGCGTTTTCGGCGTTGTCGTCCCGATCGAGGACGCGACGATTTATTCGGTCGTTTCTATTATTGTTGCGGCCGTTATTTATTGGCGTAACCAGGACTGGACGGACGTTATGAGGATCGCGACCGAAAAGGGACGAGCTGCAAAGGCGGCAGCTAAAGACGGCGATCTTACGCTTTACGATCAGCTAAAGGGGGACGGCGAATATGACAATTAACGCAATTAACATTATACCGACGAAAACGGACTCGTGTCCGACTATGGGGGACGCAGCTATTCGTAAAAAAATGACGGTTCCCTGGGCGAAACGTAAAAAGGGCGATATTGTCCTTTTTGATTTTAACCACAACGGGACGAGCGATCACATCGGGGTAATTGTCGCGGTCAATAAAAACGGCTCAATCGATACTATCGAGGGGAACACGAGCTCCGGATCCAACACGAACGGGGGACAGGTTCAGAAACGGACCCGGTATAAAAGCCAGGTTAATTTTATCGTCCGGCCGAAATATACCAAAACAATAACTCCGGCGATGTTACTCGCTACGGCTAACTCTCAGGTCGGAATTAAAGAGTCGCCTAAAAACAGTAACAAAGTAAAATATAACGTATGGTTTTACGGATCCAATCGGTCGGCCTATTGGTGTTGTACTTTCGTTTGTTGGCTATTTGCTCATTTATTCGAGCCGGTAAAGAAACCAACGGGGAAGTATTCCGGAACGATTCCGTCCGGGACGTTAAAAAAAGGCTCGAAGGGCTCAAAGGTCAAACAATTACAGGCGTTTCTTAATTGGTACCATTCGCCCTGGAAACTGACGACCGACGGCGAATACGGGCCGAAAACGGCCAACGCGGTTATTATATTCCAATTAACGGAGGGCCTAACCTCCGACGGCGTTTACGGCCCGAAATCATACGCTAAGGCGAAAACGTACAAGGCCGCCGCGAAACCGACGACAACGGCACCGAAACCGGCAGCAAAACCGGCAGCACCGAAACCGGCGGCGAAAGTAACGAACGCCCAAAAGATTTTAGCAAAGGCTAACGAGCTCGCCTGGCCTTATGGGACCCCGGCGAAAAAATACTCGTATAAAACCGGGAATCCGACGGCAAAATGTAAAGCCGCTATGAAAAAATATAAATGGGCCGATAACCGGGCGGAATTGTCCGACTGCGGGAATTTCGTCTCGACCGTCGTCCGGGAGAGCGGGGTTAACAAATCGTTTAAGGCCTTGCACGGCGTTAAAACGCCGTTTCCGAAATCGGAGGCCGGTTTTAATATGGTCCTGACGGGGAAGAAGATCCCGAGCGGATTCTTAAAGCCCGGCGACGTTATTCGTTATAAAAAGCAGAACGGGAAACAACACGCGATGTTGTATTATGCTCCGGGCAAAGTATGCGAGGCGAGTCACAAGAATATATTCGGGACGATCCGAAAAGACACGCAGCGCTATAACACGCAGTCCAAACCGAAAACGATTCAAGTATTAAGGGCAAAATGAATATAATAATTACTATTGGAATTATCGCCGGTTTATTATTTATTTGGTGGGCGATTAACGAAACAAATAACCGGGGGGTTTGACAATATGGGAACTGCAATAATAGCCGGGGCGGCTACGGTTATCGGGGCGATTATTAGCGGAATCGTCGCCCTGATTGTATCGGAAAAACAACACGATAAAACGATCGCGTTAGTTGAATACCGTTTAAATCAGCTCGAGGCGAAAGTAACGAAACATAATAATTTAGTCGAGCGAATGACGCTCGCCGAGGAAAAAATAAAGGTCGCAAATCACCGGATCGAGGACTTAGAGGACGAGCGACCTCAATAACGGACATATCGCCGCAAC
>JAZMZV010000026.1:0-31194 GCA_045586185.1 Thermoguttaceae bacterium
TTTATATGGTTGTTGTATTAGCTTCAACCGACAAACGTTAAATTATGTCAAACATTTCCGTACAACCTGTAACTACGTCAAAGCAACAAAAAGAGTTTTTTACTCTTGCGGAAAAAATTTATTCGCGGAACTCCTATTGGATTCCCCCGTTGTTGGATAGCGCAAAAGGTCTTCTGGGATTCAAACCGTCTGCCTTTGGACTTCATAACACAGTTCAGCCTTATATTGCCTACAAAGACGGCGAACCCGTTGGACGAATTGCAGCCATTGTCAATAATGGACACATAAAACGATACAACGACGGCGTTGGTTTTTTCGGCTTTTTTGAATGCATTAACGATGTAAACGTTGCCAAAGCGCTTTTTGATACCGCCCGTAACTTTCTCAAAGATAAAGGGTTATCCAAAATGCGCGGTCCGTGCAACCCGTCGTTAAATTACGAACTCGGTCTGTTGATTGATGGTTTCAATTCCAGCCCGATGTTCATGATGACCTACAATCTCCCCTATTACGAGAAACTCGTCAAAAGCTATAAGTTCGAGAAAGTACAGGACTTGTATGCGTTTTGGGGAGATGTCAGCATGCTTCAGGACGTCCGCGCCAAGTATCTGGGCATTTCCGACGCCATTCAGGAAAGACTGAACGTCAAAATTCGTCCGATGGACCAAACGCATTTCCTCGAAGACGTCCACACGTTCCTCAGACTGTACAACAGTTCTCTGACCAATACATGGGGATTCGTCCCGCTTTCAGACGAAGAAGTTGCAGAAGAGGCGGAAGGGCTCAAACATTTGCTCGTTCCGGAACTGGCTTTGGCGGCGGAAATTGACGGACGAGTCGTTGGCGTGAGCCTGTGTTTGCCGGACTACAATCCCAGAATTAAAAAGATTCATGGGCGACTGTTTCCCTTTGGTTGGTTCCATCTTTTAAGAAACAAATCCGCTATTAAAGCGATTCGCATTATCAGCACTAATGTAGAGCCGGAGTATCAGCTTTCTGGTTTAGGGCTGGTTCTGCTCAATGGACTTGTTCCCCTGGCGTTAAAATGGGGGATTCATGAAGCGGAGTTTTCCTGGGTTTTAGAATCGAACCATTTATCTCGCGGGTCGCTGGAAAAAGGCGGAGCCCTGAGAACAAAAACCTATCGAATTTACGAAATTTAAGTCGTTAGCGTTTAGCGATAAATCATTTACAATTTTACCGTTATGAACAATTACGAACCTATCGTTGTTACAGGAGCGGCTCCTGTTTGCAGCCTTGGCATTGGTTCAGATGCATTCTGGAACAATTTGCTGGAAGGGCGTTCAGGCATTCACACCTATGACAAGGTTGCCGTTTCTTATTTCACAGACGCTCAAAAATCAGATCCTGCTTTGCCTGCTCCGCCAGCTCCGATAGCCGGATATATTGCCGATTTTTCCGCAAAAGAGTTTGTTCAGCCTCGTAAAAACATCAAAATTATGAGCCGGGACGTTCAGCTTGGCTTGGCGGCAGGCGCGTTGGCGCTCAAACAGGCGCAGGGCAGTTCAGATAATAAATTATCGGAACAGCTTGGTCCTGAACGAGTTGGGATTGATTTTGGAACGTCGTTTATTATGTCCTCTATAAGCGACATCGCAGACGCCTGCTTAAAAGGCATGGCGGTTGAAGGCGCTGGAGACGTTGAGTCAAAAGCCGCCAGTTTGAAAAAATACTGGGGCGAATCCTTCATGGACAACCTGTTCCCCCTGTGGATGCTTAAATATTTGCCGAACATGTCCGCCTGTCATTTAGGCATCGCCAACGACCTGCAAGGTCCAAGCAACACTTTAGTTTTGGGCGATACCGGAGCTTTAGCGGCAACAATTGAAGCTATTCACGTTATTCAGCGCGGCGCGGCTGACGCCATGGTTGTTGGCGGCGTAGGCAATTTTATTGACGACTTTAACTGGACGCGTTACGCCTGGATTGGCAAATCGTCCAACGCCGCAGACCCGGAAGGCGCGTGTCGACCGTTTGACGCCGCACGAGACGGGCTGGTTGCAGCAGAAGCGGCGGGATGTCTGGTTCTCGAATCGGAATCCAGCGCTAAAAAACGCGGCGTGGAACCGTTAGCAAAAGTTCGCGCCTGGGCAAACTGCACAGAAGGAACTCATAAATATCAAATTTCCGGCAAGGCGATTCAAAACTGCCTGAAACTGGTCATGCAGAATGCGGGCGTCAAACCGGACGAGGTTTCTCATATCAACGCCAACGGCTGGGGAACGATTAACGAAGACGCGATCGAAGCGCAGGCAATTGCTGAGATTTTGCCGGGCGTCCCGGTTGTAGCTCTGAAAGGTGGAATCGGATTCGCTGGCAGCGGATCCGCCGCCGTTGAGATGGTTGCGACCGTTCTCGCGTTGAAAAACGGCGTCCTTCCACCTGCCAGAAACTACTCTCAGCCAGATCCGAAATGCCCGATCCCGGTCGTTCACGGCGTTCCGATGGCGTCTGATAAACCTTTCGCCGTAACGCTCACGTTTGACCGCAACGGCGGCGCTTCTGCAATGGTATTTGAAAAGGTCTGATAAATTCGATTAAAAAACGATTCAGAATAAATAAAAAAAGCGTTTTGCAAGGGTTTGCAAAACGCTTTTTTATGGTCAGAACCAGGATCGAACTGGTGACACACGGATTTTCAGTCCGTTGCTCTACCATCTGAGCTACCCGACCAACTGACAATTAAACAACAGGCGTTGTTCAAATCAATGCGTCTATTTTATTTATTTTCAAATAATTGTCAAGAGGGGGGGCGGAATTAATTCGGAATTAGGTAAAGCGGGATATAATTTCTCCCCCGCCCTTGAATAATTTCAAATATGTGTGATAATTGTTGAGTTGTTAAGTTTTTGAAACATTGCGTTTGATTCCAGTTTAAAAAAGTTGATTTTTTTAACGCGCTGCTTCAATTATTCACTAACGTTATTACCTTTTTTTCAACAAAAATGTGGTACTATATTGACAACGGACAAATTATTGGACCGATTCCGTTTGAAGAACTCGTAAACCGGGTTAATCTCGGTCAAGTTAAAATAGACACGATTGTTTGGCAATCGGGACAAAGGTGTCTAGCAGCTGGGCAGATTCCTGAATTATCCGCTTTTTTTCACCAAGAACCGTTCAATACAAGTACTTCGTCCACATCTCCTATCCAAGCCGCTCGTTCCGTTGCCGAGAGGGCTGCTGGCGGAATTGTAAACCAACTTAGGGAAAGTACAGGCGTTGGACAGACTGAAGGCTTCTCTCTGAAGGAGCTTTTTTCTGAAACGTTTAAAAAGCATACCGACGATGAGATGGAGAGTTATTTCGGCGTTGGGACTCCTGCAACAACTCCGGATTTAAGCCAGGTTAATGCATCGTGGCCCAAACCGTGGTTCTTCTGGCGTCTTATATTGTTTGGTTTGTTGGGCTTTTTTCTGTTATGGCAAGGGTATACCAAATGGGACAATTCCAATTGCGCGCCGGGAGCCATCTTCTTTGGTTCTTTCGCTATTCCGATGGCGTGCGTTATGTTCTTTTTTGAATGTAATGTCTTGAAGAACATTTCATTATACCAGATTATCAAGCTGTTCTTTTATGGCGGTATTTTTGGGTTATTAATAGCGCTGATCGGTTTTGACTTTATGCCTTTTGCAGAACAGCTGGGAGCTACCCAGGCGGGGATTGTTGAAGAACCTGCCAAGCTGCTGGTTTTAATTTTTGTTCTGAAAATGGGTGGATTGGCAAACAAAAACTATATCCTGAACGGTCTGCTTTGCGGAGCGGCTGTTGGAGCGGGATTTGCAGCTTTTGAATCGGCAGGATATGCGTTCAGCATCTTTGGAGAGGAAACAATTCGGGCAGGAAAGGAAATGCTTGCCAATAAAATTCTGTATGGCGTTTCCGTTGCAACTAACGACCCGAGGTTGGCAATGTATGACAACCTTGTCTTACGCGGTTTGTTATCTCCTTTTGGGCATATTATCTGGACAGCCATGTGCGCGGCGGCGTTATGGCGTGTCAAGGGCGATCAGGAATTCGAGTTTTCAATGCTTTTAAAACCCGCTTTTTTGACTGTCTTTGCTATTGCTGTTGCTTTGCACATGACCTGGAACAGTACCTGGTTTTACTCCTTTGGCTTTTATCCCCGATTCCTGGCGCTGGGCGCAATTGGCTGGATGGTTATATTCGGACTGATGGGAATTGGCTTGCGCCAAGTCCGGCAACAGCAGAACGAATGCAGTATTGAAGAAGAGCCGCATCAGGAAGAGGGGCAAGGAGCTGCCTAAATTAAACTTGTCAACCTGAAATCAAGAATACTATTTAGCTTTTATACCCAGCAGCGGGGGAGAAATTTATAACGGTTACATTCCGTATATTTTTCTCCCCCGCCTTGATTTATTCCATCTTTATGCAATAATACGGTTTGAGCGGTTGTTCTTTAGTCGATTATTGTTCAATAGACTGAAAGTTAGCGCGGCTAAAGATCGGCAACCGGAACTTCAACCAACTTAATTCGCCATGGCAAAATTAACCTACAAAGACGCTGGACTCGATTTGGACGTATACAATCAGGCTATGAAACGCCTGCCGGGACTGATGGAAAAGACCAACTCTCCCCGGGTTATTAAACTCCCGCAGGGGTTTGCTGGGCTGTTTTCTCTGGATTACAGTTCTCCGCTGATGCGTCGGAACTACGAAGACCCGGTTCTGATTTCCTGCACAGACGGCGTCGGGACGAAGCTCAAAGTCGCTACTATGATGGACAAGCACGACACCGTCGGAATCGACCTGGTTGCCATGAGCGTCAACGACGCGATTTGCTGCGGCGCGGAACCGCTCTTCTTTCTTGACTACGTTGCCATGGACAAAGACAACCCGCCCCTGCTGGAACAGATTGTTTCCGGCATAACCGACGGCTGCGTCCAGGCTAACAGCGCGCTGCTGGGCGGGGAAACCGCTATCATGCCGGATCTTTACGCGCCCGGCGAGTACGACCTGGCGGGATTCTGCGTTGGCGTTGCGTCTAAAAAGAACATCATCGACGGCAAAAAAATCGCCAAGGGCGACGTCGCGATTGGAATCGCGTCGTCTGGGCTGCATTCCAACGGATTCTCGCTGGTTAGAAAAATCGTCTTTGAAGCCGCAGGCTTGAAAGTTACCGACTACATCGAGGAACTCGGAAAAACCGTTGGCGAAGCCCTTCTGACGCCGACGAAGATCTACGTCAAGCCGATTCGCAAACTTCTGGATAACGACGCGATTGCGCCGTCCATTCACGGTTTAGCGCACATCACCGGCGGCGGACTTCAGGAAAACGTTGACCGCATTATTCCCGAAGGACTCAAGGCGGTATTTGAAGACGGCTCCTGGCCCGTTCCGGTTCTGTTCAATTGGCTGCAGAAGCTGGGCGAAGTTGAAGACGCCGAAATGGCGCGCGTGTTCAATCGCGGTTTGGGCATGGTTGTTATTGCCGATCCCGCTTCCGTAGACGCAATTCGCTCTTCCCTGACGGAATCCGGCTGCGAAAACTGGATTGTTGGAAAAATTGAGTAATTGTTTCTGGGGAGCGGACATTGTCCGCGAAACTTTATCTTTTTGTTTTTTTGGCGGGTAATACCCGCCCCCCGTAATACACATGCCTGACCAGCAAGACGTTTGGACTGTTGGACGTTTATTAAAATGGACAGCTGACTATTTTGCCCAGCATGGGGTTGACACTCCGCGTCTGGATGCGGAAATATTGCTGGCGGCGGCGATGGGGTGCGAACGAATCGGGCTATATACGCGATTCATGGAACCGGCGTCTGACGAGGTGCGAGCGAAATATCGAGACTTCGTCAAACGCCGCGCTGCGGGCGAACCGACGGCGTATCTAATCGGCGAAAAGGAATTCTACTCGTTGTCTTTCAAGGTTACTCCAGCCACGCTCATTCCCCGTCCGGAGACGGAACATCTGGTAATTGAGACCTTGGATATTATTAAAAAACAGGCATTGAAAGAAGAGTCTCAAGAGGAAAAAACAGAAGCGGAAGAGACTTCAGATCAGCCGTCGGAGGATACTCTTACCGACTCCGAAACCGGGGAGACGTATATAAAATTCGTTCCCCGCGCCAATCCTCTGCAAAACGTCCAGCTGGATATTCTCGACGTCGGAACGGGTTCTGGAATTATCGCGATAACGTTGGCAAAGCAGCTGCCATCGTGTCGGTTTGTTGCCGTTGATATTTCACAACCAGCTTTGGAGACAGCAAAACAAAACGCTCAGCGCCATTCGGTCAGCGACCAAATCGAATTTCGATATTCAGATCTGTTTTCCGCAATCAAACCAGAGGAAAAGTTTGATTTTATTCTCAGCAACCCTCCGTATATCGGCGAGGAAGAACGCGAGTCGCTGGACGCCTCCGTTTGCAATTTCGAGCCGGCGACTGCGCTCTTTAGCGGTCCAAAAGGTACGGATTTAATCGAAAAAATGCTGGACCAGGCGCCGGACAGACTCAAACCCGGCGGCTGGCTTCTTTTTGAACTCAGCCCAATAATCCATGACCAGGTTTTGAATATTCTATCTAAAAACCCTGCTTTAACATACATTAAGACAGTTAAGGACTTTGCCGGCTTAAATCGCATTGTCGCCTGTCGAAATAATCGTTAGAATCGCTATAGTTTATCGTCTGAAATTCCGATACTTACAATAGTCGAAAGATATTTGGGCATTTATAGCAAGAAGGCTAAGGTGTATAATGAGCGCTGATAGCACATATTCTGGCGATTGGAATTCCTGTCTGACAGGGTCTCAGATGAACGCATGGAATTTAGAAGACGATATTACTCGCATCGGTTCCAAGGCGGAGGACTATCTTTCAGGAATTTGGAGCGCTCAAAGCAGCGCTTCAACAGGATCCAGGTGGAAGACTAAGTCCGACGAGAACGCATCAGATCCGTTTCGTCGGTTTCAAACGTCTCCTCCCAATCGCATCTCTCCCACGCCGTTAGCGGATTTATACTCTCAGAGCATTAGTCAGGCAGAGGTCGAATCAGACGCGTGGGACGCAGAGAATCATGCGGATTATTCAGAATCGTCTGAAGACGATTGCTATTCGCAAAGCATGAAAGAAGTCGAATTCATGCCGCAGGATCTGTTTTCGTTTTCCGGGGCCCAATCGGCTGAGGCGTCCCTTGAATCGCTTAATCGTTCGAGAACGTCGTCTCAAAACGATGTGTCGTTTGAAGACGCAGAATATTCTTCAGAGGAATCTGAGGATGGATTAACTCCGAGGCTGCTGGTTGAAACGCCAAAGAAGGGTCAGATCAAAAACCCGTTGCTGAGCTTGAGCGTTGGAATGAGCATTTGCGGAGTCGGGCTGGTATTTGGAGCGCAAATCATGCACAACGCCGCTGTGATCAATCCTGGAAAATCGCTGATAATTGCAGGTTTGATTGGTCTGTTTGTTTCCGGCGTTTTCCAGATATTCAAGCGATTTGGCAGACGTAAGAAGGCATGAAAAAACAGAGCGCAGTCGTTTATGCAATATTGACGGCGCTCGTTCTTTTGACGACGGCGCTGGTCTTTTCTTGCCTGATATTCAATCCCGGAACCGTTCTCGGATATCGAGACGCGTCACATTTCTATTATCCGCTTTTTTTATATCTTCACAGCTGTTTTCAGGCGGGCGATCTTCCCTTCTGGACGCCGTATTTGAATATGGGTTTTCCGCTGGCGGCGAACCCGACAACGGCGTTGTTCTATCCGCCGACCTGGATTTTGGCTCTGCCTATTCCCACTTGGCTGTCGTTTAATTTGTATATAATCGGACATGTAATTCTGGCGGCGGGAACAATGTTCTTTCTCGTTCGACGCTGGGGTCGTTCAGTCGGCGCTGGAATAATTGCAGCGATTTCATACGCCTTTGGAGGAATCGTCTTGTTCCAGTACTCGAACCTTCCCTATCTGGTTTCAGCCGCCTGGCTGCCGTTGGGCGCATACGGAATCGAACGCGCATTGCGAACCCGGCGACTGCGGTACGTCTGTTTATCGGGAATGGTTTTGGCGTTCATGACGCTCGGCGGAGACGTTCAAACCGCGTACAATCTGGGAATCCTGGCGTTATTGTTAGCGTTGATACTTGCGTTGAAACCCCGGAAAAAAGCAAACGACGGTCGTTCTATATTCAAAACCGTTTTGGTTTTAGCTGGAATTGCGATTTGCGGTTTTATCCTGTCAGCAATACAAATTCTGCCAACGGCAGAACTGACGCTTAACAGCGACCGAAGCGTCCCCAAAAATTCTATTGCGGCGGAAGAAACGCGATACGCTTTCAGCGTTCCCCCGTGGCGAGTTTTGGAGTTCGCCGTTCCGGAAGTCTACGGACGTCAATTCCCGGTATACCAGCGTTGGATTGACGCGCTGCCCGGCTCGGACGCCGCCTTTTGGGTTCCGTCGCTTTATATGGGAACAGTCCCGTTTTTCCTGGCGTGCTTGAGCGTGACGTTCTATCGCTCCAACAGCCGCCGCGTTTGGATTAGCTGGATAATCGTTCTGGCGTTGTTGGCGTCAATGGGAAGATTTTCTGTCGGCTATTTGATCCAAACGATTGGATACTGGACAGGGGCGGACTATACGCAAAGCGTTTCTTCCGGCTGGAGTGGGCTGTACTGGCTTTTGACGTCAATTTTCCCCGGTTACGGAATGTTTCGTTATCCGGCTAAATGGCTGACCGTTGCATCAATGGGCGTTAGCGTTCTGTCAGCGTACGGCTGGGATCGGCTTTGGAACGATTCGCAGTTCAGATACCGCATAGTCGTCTGTCTGGGCGCAACGGCGATTGCCGTCATCGCATGGAATTTTATTGCTCCGACCATTCTTCCTCATATTACAAACGGATTGACAAACGTTCAGTACGGACCGTATCAGGGGGAATCAAAGGACATATCGACTTTTTCTCTGCAATTTGTGTCAGCGTTTCTGCTGATTGCCGTTTGTTGTTTGCTAAAGAATCAGAGCAGCAAACAATTAAACGCGACGATTGTTGTAATCCTTTTTCTACTGGATTTAAGTATATACTCAAATCGTTTATTAACGCCGGTTCCAGCTTCGATTTTTGATTCAAAAGCCGTTCAATGGAACGAACCTTGCCGGCGATTTTGTCAGCTGGGAAACAACTGGCTGCCGACGGCGTTTCGAGAAACCAGTTCTACAAATCGGGATTCGGAACTGGCGCAGTGGAACTGCGATTCCTTCTACGCCTATAACGGCTTATATCAGCATGCCGCGACTATGCGGTACGGCGGGACTTTTATGCTGAAAAACTACGCTCAGTTTCTTCGAGACGGGCGTCAACGAAAAGTCGCGTCGGAAAAGCCGTTTTGTGAACAAATAATGACGTTTGACGGCGAGAAAATAATTTTTAAAAAGAACGATTCTTATCAAACGAATTCCGATTTTGAAAATACCGTCGTCTGGCAGGGAACGAACCGATTTTCCGTTGTCTGCAGTCCGTCTTCCAAAATTCGGATTCCTGCAGCGTATTATCCCGGCTGGAAGGCAACGCTTGCCAGAACGACGGCAGACGGGCGTCTGGAGACGCGTCCTGCTCGAGTTTATGAATCCGACGGACTGCTTTTGTCGCTTGACGCGCCGGATTCCAACGTCTGGACGGCAACTTTTCAGTTCTCTCCCCAGAGCGTGTACATAGGCGCTGTAATCAGTTTAGGGGGCTGGTTGTCTCTAATTTGCGCTTTTCTGCTGGGAAAATTCGGAGGTTTACCCGGTTATTTTCAAAAAAATCGTAAAAAAACCGGAAAATAGGAAGCCTCCCCCCTTCAAATTCTCTCTAAAATAGAGGATAATATGATAGGTAAATTATTAAAGATAAAAACAGGTTGGTTTAAGTAGTTAGGGCAAAACTACATTGTCATTTGAACTGGCAGTTAAAACTTTTAAGGAGACAAATACATGTTTTCTCGCAAATCGCAGCATTCAACAGCGAATCACGGTTTTACACTTGTAGAATTGCTTGTTGTTATTACAATTATTAGCGTTTTGATGTCGCTTATGCTCCCGGCGATTAACGCCGCGCGAGAGGCGGCGCGTCGTTCTCAATGCGGCAACAATATCAAACAGCTGGCGCTGGCTTGCGTTACCTACGACAACACTTACAGGGTGTTTCCCCCTGCAGTGGAAGTGCTGCCGGGTATCGACGTTTCCTCTGGGATTACAACAAAGGATATTCGCGAGAACTGGGTAATGCTCATTCTTCCTCATATAGACCAGAAGGGTCTATATGACGATATTGAGACGCTTTTCAACGACAGAGATAAACAAAACGCCAACAAGGACATTGCCAACACTTCGTTAAAAACGACATTGTCTAGCGGTCGAGAAATCAGCATTATGGATTGCACGGCAGTCGTATTGGAAGCGCTTTTGTGTCCAAGCGATCTTGCAGCTCGAAACAAGTTTGTTCCAGCTAACGGCAACGGTCGCGAATACGCCCGCGGCTGCTACGGAATTAATATGGGGGCGCGATTTGCCAGAGTTTATCCATTTAATAACGAAGGAGCTAGACAATGGGGGTATACTCACAACCGCGGCGTTTCCGGGATCCATCGCAGTATTGGTCAGGCGGACGTTCGAGACGGCGCGTCTAATACAATTTTGCTCAGTGAGTTGCGAGCTGGTATGAACAGCGTCGACTCCCGAGGCGTCTGGGCGATTGGAATTCCAGGCGCCAGCATTACTGCGTGCAACGCCTGGTGGGGAGACGACCCCGGTCCCAACTGTTTGATTACCGCCTCCGACGACACGTGGGGCTGCAACAGCGACAACTGCAAACCTCGTTTGAAAATGCCTTGTTACACCAGCTCGTCCGGAGGCGACCAGGCGACAGCCCGTTCGTCTCATGCCGGCGGCGTTCAGACCGCGTTTTGCGACGGCTCCGTTCACTGGATTTCGGATTCCGTTCAGTGCGCAGGCAACCAGGATGAAGCCAACATCAAAAACATTAACACTCGTTCTCAATACATGACCGTTTGGGACAGATTGATTCTTTCCAATGATCAGCAAACGATCAAAGGCGATATGTTTTAATTGCGACGTGTGGAGTTAATTCAACAAAGTATCAGTTTAAAGGTTTGACGCTCAATACCGACGTATGCGTCAAATGCCAAGAGAGACAAAATGAACAGTAAAACCATGGATGTCAAAATGGAATGTAAGTCAACCAAATCGCGCGTTTTTCGCAAGGCGTTTACGTTAGTTGAATTGTTGGTTGTTATTGCAATTATGGGAATGTTGATTGCTATGTTGTTTCCTGCAATCAACGCGGCGCGTGAGGCTGCAAGAAAGGCGTCTTGCTCTAATAACATCAAGCAGATGGCGTTAGCCTGTTTGAGCTATGAAGGCAAGCTTCAAGCTCTTCCGCCGGCAGCAGACTTTGCCAACAGACAATACAATGTTTTGCAAGAATCCAATCTTCGCGCCAACTGGATTATTCTCGCTCTGCCATTCCTTGACCAGCAGGCTCTGTTTGACGAAATCAACGGAATGCTTAAACAAAAAGAAGGCAATAGCGCCAACTATATAAACGTTGAATCCAATACCGCAAAGTCCAAGTTGGATGACAGCATTACAATGCAAGGCTGCCGAGAGACGGAGATTCCATCGTTCTTGTGCCCGTCTGACGGAAACAATCGAATTAAATACGAGTCTGCAAAGACGAATTTTACCGGCGCGCGCTGCAATTACGGAGCCAATATGGGTCCGTGGGGCGCTCATGAATTATATGCGAAATGGTCTGACAACCTGAAACATGGCGTAATGGGACCAGGAAAATCCATGAAAACGGAACAGATTCTGGACGGCGCCAGCAATACGATTTTGGTAGCGGAACTGCGCGCGGGCGTTGTCAGCGCTGACTGCCGCGGAACGTGGGCGTTAGGCGGCGCGGGACCAAGCGCGATTGCCTGCTGCGGATACAGCGGCGATGCAAAAGGTCCGAACGCCAGGAACAAGTCTGCAGACGACATCTTTGGCGGTGGCAAGGTTTTGGAGCAGATTGACTTTGATCAGTTGGTCGTTATCGGCATGGCGTGTTATGAATCCAGCAACAACAGTCAGGCGACCTCGCGTTCCGCTCACCCCGGCGGCGTTCAGACGGCGTTCTGCGACGGCTCTGTTCACTGGATTACAGATGGCATCTCTGTTGGAACAGATGACCAACATTTGGGCGTTTGGGACAAGCTGCTGTTGCCGTGCGACGGTTTTTCGGTCGACACTGCAGATTTCTAATGTAAACAGAGCTTTATGGAATCTATCATGACTTGCAATAAAAAAATGAACATTATGAGAAATAAAAACGCTTTTACGTTGGTTGAACTGTTGGTTGTTATTGCCATTATGAGCGTGTTGATTGGATTGCTGCTTCCTGCAGTCAACGCTGCCCGCGAAGCCGCTCGAAAGTCAACATGCAGCAATAATATCAAGCAAGTGGCGACGGCAGTTCTTGCGTATGAAGAAAAAAACAAGGGTCTTCCGCCGGCAATGAACTTTGCTGAATCAAATCTTTATAATTCGCCTCAGGAATCCAAAGTGCTGGAAAACTGGATTGTTCGAATTTTGCCCAACATGGAGCAGGCGGCTTTGTATGACGATATCTACAATATGATGCGGCCAAACCGTTTCAAAACAGGAACCGCTTATAGTACAAAGGTTACGAATACCCTTGAGAAAACAGTTACCAGTTCTCAAGACGGGACTATCACGATGAAGACTTGCAGAGAAACGATGATTCAAACGCTTCTCTGTCCGTCAGACGCAACTTCGAACAGAATTCTTTATGAATCCGGAAAGACGTCGTTTACCGGCGCACGCTGCAATTACGGCGCGAATATGGGGCTGAAACAGCCTCAATTCCTTGCTGGAGGCAACTGGTCTATTCCCAACAATCGAGGGGTAATGGGACCGGGTGAATCGTTGAGAGTTACAGACATTTCTGACGGCGCCAGCAATACGATTATGTTAGCGGAAATTCGAGCTGGCGTTACGGCTAAAGATCCGCGCGGAACTTGGGCTCTGGGCGGTCCGGGCGCCAGCGCGATCGCCGCCTGCGGCTGGGACGATGGAAGCATTCTGGCTAGTCGAACAGAAGGGCACGACAACGGACCTAACGCCAGAGACAGAAATAACAAGAGCGGCGTTGGCGACCAAATCTTCTCAACGTTGGATTATTCCGCCGACGAGTTGTACGATTTGAAGATGCCTGTCAGAACAAAAGACGCCAATATTCAGGCGACAACGCGTTCTACTCACGCCGGCGGAGTAAACGCGTGTTTTGCAGATGGTTCTGTGCACTGGTTGTCGGATTCAATCGACAAGAGTGGCAGTACAACTGTCTATAGCCTTTTTGACCGCCTTCTGTCTTCCGGGGATGGATATGCTATTGAAGACAACTCCTTCTGATTTTTCATAACCGTCAGAACGAATGAGCAAAAAATCGAAGCACAAGACTGACAATGACAACGCAGAGCGTTCTCAGGATAGTACAGACAAAAACCATTGTCATCCAGAGGGCTGCTCTTGCGGACATTGTCATGACGATTGTAACGACCATGACTGCGAATCTCGTTCTTCTGCTGAGATTTATTCTTCATATTCTACGCCGATGAATGGCGATTCGCCGGATATAGAGAAAATAACCGAACTGGCGAATCAGGGCGTTCCGATGGCTCAGTACGACCTGGGCGTTTGTTACAACAGCGGTTTGGTCGTTGAAGAAAACCCACAAACGGCGGCGCAATGGTTTTTCAAAGCGGCGCAGCAGGCGGACGAAGACGCACAGTTTGCTTTGGGACGTCTTTATTTGGAAGGGCGCGGCGTTCCTCAGCTTGACGACGCTGCCAGGAAGTGGTTTGAAGTTGCGGCTCAGCACGGACACGCCGCTTCGCAAAATCAGATGGGATATCTGACTTTGCATGGCATCGGCGGCATTAAAAAGAATCCCATGATGGCGATGCAATGGTGGCTGGAAGCCGCTGAAAACGGTTTTCCGGAAGCGATGTTCAATCTGGCTCTGTGGTACGCGAAAGGCGAATGTCTCGAACCGGACGAACAGACGGCTATGGATTGGCTTCGCAAAGCCGCCGACGCCGGATTCCCCCCCGCGATTGATTTTCTTGAACAAATGGAGTCTGTTACGGAAAGCGAAGAATGAAAGAAAGTCAAAATCCCCCCGTTCTTTCTGTAACGCAGCTCAACGAAATTATTAAAGACGTATTGAGTCGCGAGCTGTCAAACATTTGGGTTTGCGGCGAAGTCTCCGGTCTGTCGCGTTCTTCCGCCGGACACGTTTATTTATCGCTTAAAGACGGCGACGGAACAAGCGTTGTCGGCGCTGTAATTTGGCGGTCGACGGCGTCTAAAATCAACTTTGACCTGCAAGACGGAATGGAGATTCTTTGCCGCGGTCGAATTGACGTCTACCCTCCGTCTGGGCGGTATCAGCTAATTATCGATCATGCGGAACCGCGAGGAGAAGGACGCCTTCAGAGAGAATATCGATTGCTGTTCAAAAAGCTGTCGGAAGAAGGGTTGTTCGACGACCGGCGTAAGCGTCCGATACCTCGCGACATTCGTCGAATTGGCGTTGTTACAGGAATTGGAACTGCGGCGCTGCACGATTTTCTGGAAACGCTTCGTCTGCGGTGGAAAGGGCTTAACGTCCTTATCGCCCCGGCGAAAATGCAGGGCGAGGGAGCCAGCAGAGAAGTCGTCGCTCAAATTCAGGCGCTTAACCGAATGACCGACCCCGTCGACGTCATCGTTGTTACGCGCGGCGGCGGGTCGCCGGAAGACCTCTGGACGTTCAACGAGGAAATTGTTGTTCGAGCGATCGTCGCGTCAAGGATTCCCGTCGTTTCCGCCATCGGACATGAAGTCGACGTAACGCTTTCAGACTTCGCCGCGGACGTTCGCGCTTTAACGCCTACCGACGCCGCCCAGCGAGTTTCCCCCGACACGACGGCAATGCAGCAGCGCTTGCGTCAGTACGCCGCTCAGCTAAAATCCGCGCTCAACAGCCGATTTCAGCTTGCCGCCCGTTGGCTGGAAAGCATCGAGTCCCGCCGAGCGTTTACCAACCCGTTAGACGGCGTCCTGTTCAGAACGCAGCAGCTGGACGAACTGGAAAAGCGGCTTTGCCGTTCGGCAGACGCCTGCGTCAAAGACAAAACGGCGCAGCTGGAAAAGACCGCGGCGAAAGTCGAATCGCTCTCGCCCCTGAAAACCCTCGCAAGAGGCTATTCTGTTACACTCAATAACCGCAGCGACGTTGTCCGTTCTGCCGACGAATTGTCCGTGGGCGATACAATTACAACGGTTTTGGAAAAGGGCAGGGTAGTCAGCGTTGTTGAAAGCTGCGAATAGGCGAGCCGGGGTGCGTAAGCCCCCGGAAGAACTCACGCGGAGATGCGGAGGAGCGGAGGATATTCGCGAAGTTTAAAAAACTATGCGTTCTTTGCGGCTAATAATTATAAGGAAAGAAGAAAGCGACCAACGGGAGCGATTATAATACGTTTCGCGCGGTAGCGCGGATCGGGAGCGGCGCCTCGCCGCCTCGCAACTCGCAACTCGCTACTCGCAACTTTAATAATCACGTCATCATTTTAACGAAAGGAACCCAACAATATGTCAAACGAACAATTACCCGAAGCGAGCTTGCAGACTCTTGTTTCCATGCTTGCCACTCAAGCGATGGTCGCCATGGGAATTCTCAACATTCCCGGACAGGAAAAGGTTGAAGTCAATCTGCCCTTGGCGCAGCATTTTATTACCCTTGTCGAGATTATCGACCAAAAGACCAAGAATAATAAAACGCCCGAAGAAGAAAAGATGTTTGACCAGATTCTTTATGAACTCCACATGGGCTTCGTCCGCGTTAAGGAGGCTCAAAAATGAGCTTTTCCGCCGAAACGCGATCCAGCCTGCTGGAAAGATTTTTGCAGTACGTACAAATCGACACCGGTTCATGTGACGACTCGCCGTCTGCGCCCAGCACGGAACGTCAGCTTGACCTTTCCCGCTTGCTGTACAGCCAGCTTAAGGAACTGGGACTTAAAGACGTCTTCCTGTCAGAGTTTGGCGTCGTCTATGCGACGATTGAATCCAACGTCGACAAACCCTGTCCGACAATTGGCTTCTGCGCTCACGTCGACACTGCGCCCGACGTCCCGACGGGGCCGGTTCACCCTCGCGTAATCGAGAATTACGACGGCTCCGACATAGTCCTGGGCGACTCCGGGAAAACAATTGCGTTCAGCGAGAACAGCGAACTCGCCCAAGCCGTCGGCAAAACGATTATTGTAACAGACGGAACGACCCTTTTGGGCGGCGACGACAAAACCGGCGTTGCCGTCATGATGGAAATAGCGAAGTTCCTGCTCGACAACCCGGACTTTCCCCACGGAACGATTCGTCTGTGCTTTTCCGTTGACGAAGAAATCGGCAGAGGCGCAGACCACATCGAGCTGGACAGGTTCAAGTGCGATTTCGCCTATACGCTCGACTCGGAAGGAACCAACGGCATCGACGTCGAAACCTTCTCCGCCGATATGGCGATTGTTACATTCCACGGCGTCAACATTCACCCGTCCATCGGAAAGGGAAAACTGGTCAACGCGATTAAAGGCGTCTCTGCCTTTATTGACCTGCTGCCCAAAGACGGCGTCAGCCCGGAAACGACGGAAAATCGAGAACCGTTCGTTCATCCGGTCGACATCTCCGGCAACTGCGAAAAGACGGTTGTCCGGCTGATTCTCCGCGCCTTCGACACGCCCCAGCTTGCCGTTTTCGCCGACTGGCTCAAAGAGCTTGCCGCCAAGGCGATCGAACCGTTCCCCGGCATGAAAGCAGACGTCGAGACGGTATTCCAGTACCGCAACATGGGCGACGGACTAAGAGAACGTCCGGAAGCGGTCGACCGCGCCTGTAACGCGTTGTCGAGACTGGGCAGAACCGCGATTCGACAAATCGTCCGCGGCGGAACAGACGGCTCCCGCCTGACAGAAATGGGGCTTCCCACTCCCAACCTGACCGCCGGCTCTCACAACCCTCACGCCGTTGTCGAATGGGCGAATCTTGATGAAATGCTCGAAACGCTTGAATGGTCGCTGGAGATTGTAAGGGAATAGGGAATAGGAAATGGGGAATAGGGAGTGGTAAGTGGTAAGTAGTAAGTAGTAAGTTTGATGAGCGCTTGCGTACTAACCACTAACCACTAACCACTAATAACTAATAACTTATAACTATTCCCTACTCCCTATTCCCTACTCCCTATATCTTCTTCGACGTTGCCAATGCGATGGCGCGGCCGCGGTTGCCGACAGCGCAGTAGAAATGGTATACGACGCCGTCGACTTTGACGCACCACGGTTTGTGGGCGTAGGTCGCGTCCCACGGTTCGGAGGGTGCGATTAAATCCGTTCCCGTCCATTTCGTCCAATGAACCAGATCTTTTGAAACGGCGAACGTGTCGAACGCTTTGGGCTTCCAGAACGCTCCGAAGTAGAACATAACCCAATAGTCGCCGATTTTCACAATTTGCGGGTCGCCGGAGATGCCCCGATGGTTGTCGATAACCGGGTCGGCGCCGTAGCGCGTCCAGTTCCGCATGTCTTTTGAAATCGCCATGCCGATTCGTTCCGCCCCGCTGTGCTTGGCGTTATAGTACATCACAAACGGCGCGCCGAGGGTTTGCTCCTTGTCCCAAATCACCGTACTCTTGTACAGCGTCGTTTTTTCAAACCAGCGGGCGGTTTCGTCTTTGGGAGAGAAAATCGGGTTCTTCTCGTACCGCGTCCAGGGTTTGGCGGCGGTCGGGTCGTCTGTATAGGCAACGCCCATTGAAAGGGGATCGGGTTCGTATCCTTTGCGATGTCCGCCCAAATACGTCAGCCAATATTTGCCGTCGTACTGCTGAATCTCGGCGGAACCGCCCCAAGCTGTATCAATCAACGAGGCGTATCCCGCGACCTGCCAGGCGTCCCAGCCCGTTTGCGGGAACGTGAGGATCGGACCGAGATATTCCCATTTAATCAGATCGTCGCTTTTGGCGAGGAACGTCTCGTAACCGACGCCGCCTGTCATGGAAATGAAAATCATATACCAGACGCCGTCTTTCCGAAAAATCGACGGGCAGTCAACCAGCTGACCGTTGAGCTTGTCCAGAATAATCCCGTACTTGTACGGCGTTTTGACTTCCTCGTAGATTGATTCCATTTCCGACTGGGAAACGGCGGCGGACTCGTCCGAATCGTCTCCGAAAACGTACGGCGCAGAGAAAAACGTCCCGGCGGCGACTCCCGCCCCGGTCAAGCGAAACAATCGACTTCCAAATTCACGTCTGTTCATGATCGTTCAAATAACAAATTGCAAGGTCTCGAATGGGTAAATATATTAAAACCGTTATTGACGGCGCTGTTGAGCGTCCAATATATTATACCCTCTTTTCGAGGCGATGTCAATGAATTGACGATCAATTTTTTTGTGAGGTTATATAACCAGAAAAAAGCTGGCGCCAGTTTTGCGCTCTTCTTTCCAAAAACGATCCTTATTGGTAATACGTATTTTCAGCGATTACCCGTTCAGCAACAGCCATGACTCTGTCGTCAAGATGCGACTGCTGAACAAGCCCCCAGATTTGTGTAACAATAACGGGCCAAAATACAAACCACATAATTGCCGTAGGGATAGCCTGAAGTTTGAACAAACCAACTCCCGCTTTAATATAAACAGAGTTGTTGCCTGCTGCAGAAACAGAAACGTTAAGAGCGGTCTTCAGACCTAACGCCGCCTTAAAAATTCCCCCTTTGCTAATGGAGACCTGAGTTCCAAAAGGACAGGGAACCATTGCACATTCATATCCATCTCTCTGGAATTCTCTGACAATACTCTCAGAAATGACGTTGATCAAAGACGGATTGCAAGAAAACGTTCTTTCACTTTCAAATACTCCCATATCAATCTCCTTTACTTGTTTTCTGACTGTTTGGCATGGGCTTGCGAAATGGCAGACAAAACGCATGTCTCAACCAACAATTTTTCAATGAACGCCTGTTGCTCTTCTGGAAGCTTTGAAGCTTCTTCAAGAAGCGCTGCAACCTTTTTCGATTGCTCTGCAAGCTCTTCGTCGGTTACTATGCCGTCCTCCATAATAAGTTTGAAGGAATCGCTGTTCACGACGGCTTCGTCAATATTGACGAAACCCATTTCATCCAACAACATTGTTTTAGCTCCTTTCTGTCAAAATTTACCGATCATGCAGACAAATATTCCACGGAATCTTATTTTATCCGCAGTTTATCCCATTGTTGAATATAATAACAGCTGGAATGCTCAAGACTCGGGGCGTCTTGATTGATTCCAACGTGATACTCTCGAAATTGATTGTTTTTGCCGGAATAGCCGGCGCTGCCCAGGGCTAAATGACCCATGTTACACAAACAATACAGCATTAATGCGTGGTCGTATGGATTAAATATTGAACTAATCGGTTTCAAAACAGCTCCGCACGCCTGTTCAATATTGGGATCGTCATTGTCGATTGCAGCGCCCAAAAGAGCAGCTTGATTAATCTTGATATGTTTAGCGTTCAATTGAGCCAACGTCTTTACAACGATATTGGCGCCAAGTGAATGACCAATCAGGAAAAGCCCTTCTTGTTCGATCTTTGTTGCTTTGACAATCCTGTTTGCAAGCGCGTCTGCTACGTTATCAGTGTCGCGTTTTGCGTTTTCCCACCGAGTGAAAAACGAGATTGGCAACATCTTTGACAGCTTGTCAAGCCATGATTGAAGCATTGGAGATAACAAAACAGACGATTTAAAAAACTCAAGGAACAACGGCGATTTCAAAATAGTCTGAACCGAATCTGATGACGCCAAGCGAGTTAACAAATCTGCGCTGACAACAAATTGTTTCCACGCTTCCGATAAAGAATCATCCGGATCGTTTGAGGACAGAAAAGTCTCATCTAAAGATCGAACCCCGGAATCCCCGCTGATAATTTTATGTTTGCTGGCAGGCCCTTCCCATGCCAAAGCGTTGATTGTACAGTCAGGAAAAATCTGTTTTAACAAATTGATTTCATTTTCCTGAGATTCGTTGCCAGAACAAAATCCTGGTATGTAAAGGATCTTTAAGGGCTGGACTTCTGGGGGAAGGACGGGCCACAATTCTCGGTCAGTTGAATAAATTTTACTCACAATTGACGCTCACGTATTAAAACCGATAAAAAAGTTACCTGTTCAGAAACTTTTAACTTTTGTATATTTCTTTAAGTTTAGCGGAAGAATCTTTAACGCCATATTTTGCCGTTATTGCAAAATAATCTTTGACAGCTGTCTTGTTATTGTTTGAATAATAACAACCTGAAGCGTAAGAGACGGAAGGGTGCGTTTGAGCCAATTTCATAACTCTTTCCAATTCTTTCCTTTTCCGTTCCTGCGGCGACCAATCAGGATAAAGTTTGCTAAACAGCACAACTTTCAAATAATCGGACCATGATCGCCCAATCCCTTTCAGGCGCTCAGAAAACCTGACAGCTTCATCATCAACAAGCCGTTTCTTGATGTTAACGTCAAATGATTTACCGTATTTTATTACAGCGTATATCTTATTTATAGTGATTATACATCGCCGTTGCTAAAAGTCAAGTATTTTTTATATTTTTTCAAAAATTTTTCCCAAACAGACGTTTATCTCCCCTGACCTTGAAAAGACCATATAAATATAAAACTTGGGTATCTGCTTGCGGACGTATCTTAGACAACGCAGCCCGCGACGCATCTCCATTCTCTGCCTGTAAACTTCACGGTTTTACCGTTCTGCCTGAGTCTCCTTGAACCGCATTATTTGAAAGCCTCCCAATTTATTTCAAAATTCCTTCGCCCTCTTGCTTATTGTTTGATCTGTAGTATAATTCAATACATGCCAAAAAAGTTTTTCGTCCAGACGGTTCCCAAGCGGAAGCCGCTGAAGGATTTATCGATGGACTTACATGTTTTAAGGAGAAAGTAACAATGAAGTATTATCAAACGCACGGAACCTGTTCGACGGGTATTGAATACGAGGTCGAAAACGGCGTTGTAACAGCGTGCCGATTTATCGGCGGATGCCGCGGCAACACGCAAGGCGTTGCCAAACTCGTTATCGGTCGCAAGGTCGAAGAAGTTATCGGCTTGCTCAAAGGAATTCAATGCAACAACGGCACGTCCTGCCCAGACCAGCTGGCAAGAGCGCTGGAGAAAGAATTAGGACGATGAGTATTAAGGCAAGAGGCAGTAGGCAGTAGTGAGGGAAGCTCCTGGCTGCCAGCTTTTAGCTGTTAACCTGGTAGTTTGAGACATTTGGCTTTTGCTGTTAAAGCTGGAAGCAAAATTTAGAAATGCTAGAGGCTAGGAGCTAATAGCTAAAAGCTCCTTCACTCACAACTCGTACATGAAAGGAAATAACCATGATTAGAATTAACTGTTTTTATGAGGCTAAAGACGGACGTCTTGACGAAGCGTTTAGAGCTGCCAAGGAACTTGTCGCGGAATCTGTCAAGCAGGACGGCTGCGTTGCTTACGACGTGTTCGTAAGCGGAACCCGCCCTGACATTCTGTTCTTCTGCGAGACGTGGCGCGACAAAGCCGCGCTTGACGCTCACATGAAGTCTGAACCGTTCGTCAAGTACGGCGGCATCATGAACGACGCTGGCAAGTTTACCATTGAGCAATTCGAGATGAACAACTAAAAAGGAGCTTCGACATGACAGACAACAAACCGTTCGCAATGTTCTTCAACGCCAGTCCGCGCAAGAACTGGAACACACACAAATTATTAGAGTCCGCAAAAGCCGGAGCGGAAGAAGCCGGGGCGACAACAGAACTCGTACACCTATACGACGTCAAGTTTCCGGGCTGCAAGAGCTGTTTCGCCTGCAAGCTCAAAAACGCGAAGACGAACGGCGTCTGCGCGATTCGAGACGACTTGCGCCCAATCCTTGAACGCGCTCGCATGGCAGACGTTATCGTTCTCGGTTCGCCGATATATTTCGGCTATCCGACAGGCGTGTACCGTGCATTTTTGGAACGGCTGGCGTTCCCGGTGTACAGCTACCATTACGAAGACGGCAAGCCGCTCACCTGCCGAGACAAGGTTATCCAAACCGCCAACATCTTCACGATGAACTGTCCGCAAGATTGGATGGAGAAGTTCAACTATCCAACGCTGCTCGAATCAAACACGCAGACGCTTGAAACCGTATTCGGCGCGTCGGAAACGCTTTACTCCTGCGACACGTACCAGTTTGCCGACTACTCGCGGTACGACGTCAACCTCTTCGACGAATCGGCAAAACGCGCCCACCGAGATGAGCAGTTCCCGATCGACCTCGCCAACGACCGCGCCCTCGGCAAGCGGCTGGTGGAAAAATCGCTTTAACTAATGAGGACTAATAGCCATGAAACCATTAACCCTTCTTACGGCAATTGTTATGACAATTTCATTCACAACAGGATGCTTCGCGTCCAGCTTCCAGACGGACGAGTTCAAGACAAAGAGCGGTAAAACGGTAACAATTACCGCTATCAAGCACGCCAGCCTGCGAATCCAGTACGACGGGCTGGAAATTCAGGTCGATCCCGTCGCACAGTACGAACCTAAGACGAACTACTCGGCGTTTCCAAAGGCGGACGTCATTCTCATCACGCACGAGCATTTTGACCACTTTGACCCCACTGCCATCGCTGCGCTTACGAAGAACGGAACTCAAATTATCGTTAATCCCGCCGTTCAAAAGAAACTCGGTTCAGGCATAGCTCTCAAAAACGGCGATAGCCGCAAGATTGCCAAGGACATCCAGCTTGACGCCGTCCCCGCCTACAACACGACGCCCGGGCATACGCAGTTCCATCCCAAAGGACGCGACAACGGCTACGTGCTGACCATCGACGGGCTTCGCATCTACATTGCCGGCGACACGGAGGACATTCCCGAAATGACGGCGCTGAAGGATATCGACGTAGCTTTTCTGCCCTGCAATCAGCCGTACACAATGACCCCGGAACAGGTCGCCAAAGCGGCGAAGACGATACAGCCGAAAACGCTTTTCCCGTACCACTATTCAGAAACGCCCGTCAAGAGAGTTGCTGACCTGCTCAAAGGCACGTCCATCGACGTCCGAATCAGGAATTACAAGTAAATGAAAAGAACGCTCGTAATAGCCGGGATTTTGACCTTGGGGCTTTTCGCCTGTAAGACTTATGCGGCGGCGCCTCAGCCGACGCTGCTGCGTAAATCCTGCGCCGATCCGTGGCTTTTACGTTACGACGGCAAATTTTACCTCACGCAAACCGGGGCGACAAAGATTCTCGTTGAGGAGTCAGAGACGCTTGAAGGACTGTCGGCGCCGGATTGTCCAAAAACGCTTGCTTACGACAGCGCGGTAGACAAGACTGTTACAGAACTTGGCTATAAAGGCGTCAGCGGGACGTGGAGTCCGGAAATACACCATTTCACGGACGACGAATTCCCCGGTTGTGCGGGCTGGTATATGTTCCTCGCCTTGCGCGATTCCGCTCCGGGAGATTCCAGCCGCGTAAAAGGCGTCGTCCTCAAGTCGCTGACGAACTCGCCCGCCGGACCGTACGGACATCCTGTAACAGGGGAACGGTTCTCCTCGCAGCCGCTTCTCGACAAAGACGGCGCAGCAGTTGCGGGCTGGGTAATCGGGCAGTCCTCGCTTGTCATTCGCAAAGGGAAATGGAAAGGCTCATACGGGATGTTTGTAACAGAGAAAGGACGTGGCAGCGAGTCGTTCCATCAGGAAATCGTCGTCGCCCGGATGAAAACGCCATGGCAGCTGGCGAGCGATTTCTCTGTCATGACAACGCCGACTCAACATTGGGAGACAATCGGCTCAGGGGCGTCGAATAAAAAGCCGGGGTTGATCTATCCAAAGGTCGTCGAGGGCGCAACGGCAGTCTATGGCGACCGCGGCGACATCTACGTAGCCTATTCCGGCAGCGGATACTGGTCAAACTACGGTCTGGGACAGCTCACGTGGACTGGCGGCGACCCGCTGAAGCAATCAAGCTGGATTAAATACGACGGCAACCCCGTCTTCGGAGCGGCGGATGCGAACGGAAACCATCTGTCCGGCGTCGACCTTCAAGGCGCGGGACACGCTTCGTTTTTCTCGGACGCGAAAGGCAAACGGCACATGGTCTTTCACGCTTACCCGTACAACTCAACCGATACAGAAAAGACGGTTGACGGCGTAACGCTTGCGCCTCGCCAGAAATCCAAGTCACGCAACGCCTACGTCGCGCCGTATCGAATTGACTATTCCAAAGACAACGGAGCTGGCAAAGGCGTCTTTACCACGGGGGATTTCAACACAAACGAATGACAACCAGGAGAAACATTCCTCAACGCGTCATTCGTATGTAACGAAACATTTTTAACAAACAGAAAAAAAGGAGTCAGGTAATGAGTAAAAAAGTATTGGTTATTTCGTCCTCGCCGCGAAAAGGCGGGAATTCCGACATCCTCTGCAACGCGTTTACCGAAGGCGCGCGCGAAACGGGGAACGACGTTGAAATCGTGCGTATTGCCGACTTGAACATCGGGTACTGCACCGGTTGTTACGCCTGTCAAAAGACGGGTAAATGCGCAATCAAGGACGACGCGCAAAGCGTTATCGACAAGATGATGGCGGCTGACGTTATCGTTCTGGCGTCGCCCGTTTATTTCTTTTCGATTTCCGCTCAGCTTAAAGCTCTCTTTGACCGCACGGTTGTCATTTATCCCCAGCTGACGAACAAGAGATACTACTACATTCTTACCATGGCGGAAACCAACCGCAAGATGTTTGACCTCGTATTGGCTCCTCTGCGCGGGTTCCTCGCCTGCTATGAAGGCAGCGAAGAATGCGGCATGGTCTGCGCCGACGGCGTTTACGAAAAAGGAACCGTCAACGGTACAAAGTTCGTTGACGACGCGCGAGAAATGGGCAAGGGAATTTAGACTCATCCTGAAGTTGGCGCCTGCGAGCTAATATAGTTTCTAGCTGTTAGCTTCTAGCTCCTAGCTTGATAAATCTGATCCGTGCGTTATCGCAAGAAACAGGAATAACCAAACTAGGAGCTAGTAGCTAGAAGCTAGTAGCTCATTTTTCAGGAAATTTCAAGTAGAATAATTATACTTTACATATTTTTTAATAATTGAAAAGGAGAACAAACCATGAACGGAGACTTTACATTCCATAACCCGACAAAACTGCATTTCGGCGAAAACGCGATGGACGCTCTTGCTGACGAACTCAAGGCGTTCGGTCCCGTTGTTCAGCTGTGTTACGGAGGAGGGTCGATTAAAAAGAACGGCATTTACGACCAGGTCGTTGAGATTCTCAAGTCCGCGGGGAAAACGATTGTCGAGGACGGCGGGGTCATGCCGAATCCGACTTTGGAAAAAATGCTTCACGGCGCGGCTCTTGCCAGAGAGAACAATGTCGATCTCATCCTCGCCGTCGGCGGCGGGTCCACAATCGACTACGCCAAAGCCGTCAGCGTCTCCGCCTGGTGTGACGAAGACCCGTGGGAGAAGTATTTTATTCGCTTCGAGGAGCCAAGCTGCCGCATTATTCCCGTCGGAGACGTTCTGACAATGGTCGGCACCGGCAGCGAAATGAACGGCGGTTCGGTTATTACCAACCACAAAGCGAATCTGAAAATCGGCAAGGTGTTCGGTCCGGACGTCTTCCCGAAGTTCGCGATTCTCAATCCGCGGTTCACGTTCAGCGTTCCCCATCGTCAGATGGTTGCCGGATTCTTTGACATTATGTGTCACATTCTGGAACAGTATCTCAGCGGCGAAGACGACACAACAAGCGACTACATCGCCGAGGGGCTTATGCTTTCGCTGATTCATTCCTCCCGCATTGCCATTAAAAACCCGGAGGATTACGAAGCCCGCTCTAACATTATGTGGACGGCAACCTGGGCGCTCAACACGCTCATTGCGAAAGGCAAATCAACCGACTGGGAAGTTCACATGCTCGGTCAGGCGGTCAGCGCTCTGACGGACGCCACGCACGGCATGACGCTTTCGGCGGTTTCGCTCCCGTACTATCGTTTAATCCTGCCGTACGGACTGAAGAAGTTCGTTCGCTTTGCTCAAAACGTCTGGGGCGTGAACCCGGAAGGAAAGAGCGAGACTCAAATCGCCGAGGAAGGCCTGAATGCGTTTGAGGCGTGGATGCGCGAAATCGGCGTTGCGATGAACATCACCGAACTGGGCGCATCCGAGGCGATGCTGGAACAACTCGCCGACGCTACGCTTATTCTCAAAGGCGGATACAAAATCCTGACTCGAGATGAAATTCTTGCAATCTTCCGGGAAAGCCTGTAAGATGTAAAAAGACGATGACAACGCGACTGACAACGAAATGGCTCTTGCTGGCGTTTACGTTCCTGACGTTGGCGCTGCCCGCATTCGCACTGGCGGACAGCGTCAGCGAACCGACGAAGGAGCGCCAGGTGGGGCTGTTCTATTTTCTCTGGCTGGGCGAGCATGGACGCCGAGGTCCCTACGATATATCGAAGATACTTCAAGCCGACCCGAACGCTGCCGCCAATCCGGACAGCCCTGTTTGGGGGCCTGTAGGGACGTTTCATCACTGGGGCGAGCCGCTTTACGGATACTATTTCTCCGATGACGAATGGGTTGTTCGTCGTCACGTAAAGTTGCTTATGCAGTGCGATATCGACTTCCTTTTCTTCGATGTAACGAATTCCGCCATCTACGAGAAGAACGCCAAACTCGTCATGAGCGTTTTGAAGGAATACCACGACGCGGGCTGGAATCCGCCGAAGGTAATGTTCTATACAAACGCCGGTTCCGGAAGAACTGTTGAGCGGTTGTACGAGGCGATTTATAAGCCCGGCTTCGCTCAAGATATCTGGTTTAAGCTGGACGGGAAGCCTGTCGTTGTCGCAAAGAAGGAGCAATGCTCCGACGAAATGAAGGAATTCTTTACAATCGTAAAACCGCAGTGGCCCAACGAGGGTTCCAAAAAAGGGGGCTGGCCGTGGATGGATTTCAGACGTCCACAGCGTCTTTTTGAAGGAGAGGACGTTGCGAAAACCGTGATGAACGTTTCTGTTGCGCAACATCCGCAGCTTCGGTTCGGCGACAGCGTGTTATACGGCGAAACCGGAAACCGCGGGCGGGCGTTCCATAACGGCGCGAACGACCCTGCGCCGCACGCGTGGAAGAAGGGATACAATTTCCAGGAACAGTGGGACGCGGCGTTCGAGGCGAAGCCCGACATTGTTCTTGTAACAGGGTGGAACGAATGGATTGCCGGTCGTTATCACGGGCAGCCCAACCGTCCTGTCATGTTCGTCGATTGCGCGAACTACGAGTATTCCCGAGACATCGAGATGATGCGCGGCGGCTACGGCGACAACTACTTCCTCCTGCTTCGCGAAAACGTCCGGAAGTTCAAGGGTATTATGGACGACGTCGAGCCGAATCCGCCCAATGTCCGCAAGCGATACCGCTGCTTTGCCGATTCCGCCATGCCGCGCAACCATGACGGCTACGGGACTCGTTACGTCAACTGTACTCAGCGCAACGCTCCGGAATGGATTGACGTCATGCACGATCAGCAGAGCGTTACATTTATCGTCAAGACGCAAAAGCCCATTGTCGGCAAAGAAGGCGAGGGGGACTTCATGCAGATTCTTGTCAACGGTAAACCCGTCAACGGACTGGGCGAGATGAAAATCGACGGCGACGTTATGACGCTTATCGTTCCCCACAGCGCGCTGGGGCTTGCATCGGATTCGTTCCGTTTCGAGTTTAAGTTTGTAGATTCAACCGAGCCGTGCCGCGATCCGCTCGACTGGTACGACCACGGCGTAGTCGAGCCGCTGGGGCGGGTGGCGTTTCTGTATAAAGGAAAGTGAAAACTCGCTGTTCCATCTGCCTGAATTCAATCAAAGAGTATTGTCATTCTTTTCGTTTGTCTGTACAAAAACAGCTATTACTCAAAGAGCAATAGCTGTTGGATGATTGATAAGCAAATTGACAAAGCGCTGCAGTGGGAAACTCAATGGATAAATCAGTGCAAACTATCGTTTTGCGTTTATAATATTCTACATCTGATATTCTCAAGAGTATGTTATAAACAGATTGCTTTATTTGTCGTTTGATTTTCCAAAAAACTTGTCATGTTTTTTATTCTTTTCCCGTCGCTCGTTTTCAATTTTAGTCTTTTCATGTATGTACGTAGCGGTCCCTGCTCCAGCAGCCGCTACAACAGCTCCACCAATAGCATATGCTGCCACTGCCCATGGACAAACAACCGTTGTTGTAGTTGTAAAAATTAACCAAGACGTTGTTGTAACGGTTGTCAATGCCGCTCCAGAAATAATGGCTCCAGCTCCAGAAACTGCGCCTGCAGTAGCAGCGCTTGAAATCGCGCTACTAGTCGTTTTTGCCATTAATTTTTTATTGTCTTCAGGGGTTAATTCTACCGGTTCACTATTTTTTTTATCTTCTTCTTCAGGATAAATACGCATTTTAAGTTCCCCTCAAAAAAACAAACTGATGAAGTTCATAAGCATTTTAAAATGTTATGAACTTCAACGTGAAATAGCCCAAAATCAAATCCACACAATTAACAGATAGGTAAAACAGCTGCAAAACCGCTTAAAATGTTTGTAGTCAATACCGCTTGTCTATCTTGCATTTTAAGTATTAGGGGACAATTTAGCCTTTTCCAATTCGTCGGCAATAATACCGCGAATCCCTCTGAGCAATTTCTCTTCATCCTTTTTTGCTTGCGCTCGATCGCTATCTGCGCAATATCCATCAAATGCGCATTTAGCTGTAAAAATCGCCGCGGCAATATCCGCAACTGGTCCCAACAAAGAACCAACCCAAGGAATTCCACGAACGCATTGAGCAAGCGTAAACCCTAAAACAGCAGAGATGGCTCCATAAACGATGGTACTCTGATACCTGGAAAAAAACGATTGAGCGATTTCAGCAATTCTTTTACCTGCATTTTGACAGAAAGAAATCTGCGCTTTTTCAGTAGGGAGTTCTTTCTCCGCAATTTCAATCAACTGGTCTTTAATGTCATCAGGAAGATCGCGAGCGTCCATTTTTAACCTCTATCTGAGTTGAACAAGATTTAAAACTTCAGACAGATGATCTTGCAAAATATCTGAAAAATATATTACAAAAATCAAATGTCAATCTTTTAGCAAACTTATTATAATGTAAAATTATAAGATTTCAATATACTTCTACTTTTTTTTATCAAAAAAATGAAATAATATTTGACCACAACTCGTAATCTGCTCATTTTTAAGAAGTCTGACCTTGTTATTTGAGAATTCTGTCGGAATCAAAATCGGTAAAACTGTCTTGTATAATTATCGCTGTTGCGGTCGCGTACTCTTTGCAGTGTGACATCGTAATGAGAAAGTCGCAAAGATTTTGCTCGCGGGCGATTTCCAGAATGCGTCCGCCGATAGCGACAATCGGTTTTCCGGAAAGCAGATTGCGAATTTCCAGATCGCGCCATTTGATACCGTCTGCATAGCCGGTGCCGAGCGCTTTGAGAACCGCCTCTTTAGCGCTCCATCGGGCGGCAAAGTTTTCGTTTGAATTTTTATGTCCTTCGCAGTAACGGATTTCCAGCTCTGTAAACGTCAGATTTTTAAAAGAATCGCCATGGCGGGCAAGCATATCCGCAACGCGAGAGATTTCCGTTATATCAGTACCGATTCCGTAAACGTTCATGGTTTGTATTTAATGAGAAAAAACAAGTTGCGAGAAACGAAAGCGGTGAACAAACTCGCAACTCGTTACTCGCAACTCGCAACTATAATCCGTTTTCCCAAATTTTCTTTTTTTAATTAACGCGCAGTTCGTTTGACAGCAGCCGACTTCCACTGATTTGAAGAGTTCGGCAGAACCGGGGCGTAGGAATCGCCGCCGGCTTTAATTGTCGCCTGAGCGGATACAACTTCGTCAGAGACGATGACGGCTCCCGGAGGAAGTTGATTCATGATGTCATTAGGAACGTTGACGTTATTGGGTTGAGTTGGAGCGTAGGTTCTCTGAACCGGCTGCTGATACTGAATCTGCTGGATCGGACCGTTGGGGGACTTCGCAGCGCGGTACGTTGTTGGATTCTGAACAGCCGCCTGACGATTCTGGCTGCAATTTCGGCAGTTAGAAGTTGACGTTCCGGGAGCGGGAGCCGGGGTCGGCTGAATTACCTGCGGACGTCCGGGAGCGGGGCGAGTCGCCGGAGTTGGAGCGGCGGAATCCATAATAACTTCGCCGTCCATGCCGCCTTCGTAAATCATGCCGTCACCGTATCCGTATCCAAATCCGCCGTCGCCGCAGCTGGAGCAGCCGGAATTGCAGCCGATAGTTCCACGGCAGGCAGTTGCGCCGCAATATCGAGATGAGCACGGTCCAGCGTAGTTGTTAAAGCAGCACGGATCGGGGCAGGGCGGGTCGCTCCATTCACCCCAGTAGATTTGGCTGCAGCCTGTATTGGGCCAATAACCAACGGCGCACATCCAAAGTTCTTCCACAACGCGGAACGGAAGGGAAACGATCGTCAGCAATGGGCAGCACGGATAACCGTAGTATCCAGTGAAGCACGGGTCGCAAGCAGTCGGACCGCAAACTGGACCGCAAACCGGACCGCAAGCGCCGCCATAGCAAGCGCCGCCATTGCAACCGCCAACTCCGCAGGGAGTAAACAGATCGCTTGACGTTGCCGCTGTTGCCGGGCAGGAGTCGCACGCTCCGCCGTAAGGACCGCAAGGTGCGCAATTATAACCGTACGGGCCATAGCAGCAGCAACCCGTAAGGAAGGACGCGATACTAACAATCGCAGCCAATGTGATGATTCGTTTCATAGTGGAAAACCTCTTTCTTTTGGATTGAACGACAAAATCTTTTTATGACGTTCAAAAACGGATTGATAATTCTATTTGGTTTTACTGATTTCCTCATAGCAAGAGGAACCAATTACAGTTATCGTACATACAATCGACAAAATTGAGAAAATCATTAAAAAAATAATTCTTTTGTTAAACCTCCCAGATTAACAGATGGGCAGAAGA
>JAZMZV010000027.1:0-33538 GCA_045586185.1 Thermoguttaceae bacterium
GGCGTAGGTTCCGGTTCCTTTTCCTGAGTTTCGTACATGTCGTCTGGGTTATACGTTGACATCCCAATCTCGTCTTTCGCCCGGGATTCAATCAGAACCGCGTTGCGGCCAAAGAATCGGAGAATCCCGCCTATGGCAGCGCAGACGAGCATAGACCCCGTCAGCGCAAAAAAACTGCGAGAGTCAAAAGATTTTGTCTGCCCCATAAACGGAAACGACCATGGCAGCGCCAACAACATCGACCCGCCCAGAATGAAGGACAGATAACTCAAAAAACGGCAGATTCGGGGAAAGGACATGGATAAGGCAGTAGGGAGTAGGCAATAGGCAATAGTTTAGGGAGTAGGGAGTGGGGAGTAGGGAGTAGTTGTTAAAATCGCCATAGGCGAATACTATTCCCCATTCCCTATTCCCTATTTCCTAACGTTAAAAACTCGATAATCTGTTGTTCGGTAACGCCTGAAACCAGCTTGCCGGAACCAATTTTATCCGGAAGGACAAAATTGATGTGTCCGTTGGCGGTCTTTTTGTCGTGAAGCATGATTTGAACGGTTTTATCCGGGGTCAGGTCTTCTAACCAGGCAATATCCATGCCCAGAGCTTCCAGCAGACGATTTTGGCGAAGAACAGTTTCGTCGTCAATGCGTCCAAGATACTGAGCGAATTTTGCCGCAGCCGCCATGCCGACGGCAATCGCTTCGCCGTGGAGTTTGCCTTCAAAGCGTTCAAAGGTTTCGATAGCGTGCCCAAAGGTGTGTCCGTAATTGAGCAGGGCGCGGCGGCCGGAAAGTTCTTTTTCGTCTTGAGAAACGATGTCCGCTTTAATCAAACAGCAGCGATAGACGATTTCCGCCAAAACGTTGACGTCGCGCTGCAAGATGGCGTCGACGTGCGATTCCAGATACCGGAAAAAGGACTCGTCCAGAATAACTCCGTACTTAACGACTTCCGCCATTCCCGCCAGAAACTGACGGTTGTCCAGCGTCCGGAGCGTATCGATGTCAATCACAACGCCTTGGGGCTGATAGAACGTCCCGACGACGTTTTTGCCGTACTGTAAATCAATCGCGGTCTTCCCGCCGACTGAACTGTCTACCTGAGCCAAAAGCGTGGTGGGGAACTGCCAGAATCGAACGCCTCGCATGTACGTAGACGCGACAAAGCCCGCCAAGTCGCCCACGACGCCCCCGCCGATAGCGCAGACTACCGTCTTCCGATCGCAGCCGCCTTCCAGCATCCGGTTCCAAATCTGCTCTGCCATTTCGAGGCATTTGCTGTCTTCCCCGGCGGGAATGACAGCCAGTTCCGTTTCCCACTCTTGAGCTAACGTTTCACCAAATGCGTCTCCATAGAGCGTTTCAACTTTGTCATCGGTTATAACAAAGACCTGAGACGGCGCGCCGCTTTGACGAATGTACTCTATCGCGTTTGGCAGCAACCCCGTCCCGATAAAAATCGGATACGTTCGCTCCCCCAGTTCAACAGTAAGAGTTTTAAGTTCTTGCATAATATTAATATTATACACAGAATTGGGGAATAGGGAATAGGGAGTAGGGAGTAGGGAGTAGGAATTCGCCTACAGCGAATTTAAAAACTATTCCCTATTCCCCACTTCCTATTCCCTAAACTAATCCCTTCCAACGCCCAGATTCTTCTCGATGTCCCGGCTTTTGCTGGACAGCCCAGAGTATTCGCTGTCGGAATCGCTTTGTCGCAGTTTAGAAAACATTCCCTCCTCCGCGTTCTCTTTGGGGTCGTCTTTCGCCGATTTAGAAGAAAAGGTTTTACATCCAGAAAACAAAGACGCAGAAAAAGCAAACGCGGCGGCAAAGGCAGTTCGACGATTCATAATAATTAGCAATGAGCAATTAGCAATTTGCAATTAGCGCAAAGCGCAGGTCGTGGGTAGGAACGGTAATCGCATATCAATGCGACGTCATTGAATTTTTACAATAATATAGCAAAAAAATCCCCGAAATGCAATATCAATTTAGAAGAAGCAAAACAAAAAAACGGCGCAGTAATGCGCCGTTAAATTGCTAATTGCTCATTGCAAATTGCTAATTGACCCTTACTCTCGATTCTCAATCGGAATAACGGAACGGGTCTTTTCGCCGACGTACAATTGTCGCGGTCGGTGAATCTTGTTCTTTTCCGTATTGTGCATTTCTCGGAAATGGGCGATCCAGCCGGGCAGACGCCCCAGAGCGAACAGCACCGTAAACATGTTCTTCGGAATGCCCATCAGGGAGTAAATGATTCCAGAGTAGAAGTCGACGTTCGGGTACAGTTTGCGTTCGATGAAGTAGGAGTCTTTGAGCGCGTACTCTTCAAGTTCCTGCGCCAGGTCGAAAAGCGGGTCTGACCCTTTGTACTCTTTGATGAGTTTGTCGGCGATGTTCTTTAACACGACAGCGCGCGGGTCGTAACTCTTGTAAATACGATGTCCGAAGCCCATGAGGCGGAACGGGTCGTTGGGATCTTTCGCCTTGTCGATGTACTTGCCCAGGTCCCGATTGTCGTTGAGGATGTTTTCCAGCATGACGATGCACGCCTCGTTCGCTCCGCCGTGGAATTCGCCCCACAGAGCGTTAATGCCGGCGGACAGAGCGGAAAACATATTGACGTTACTCGACCCAACCATGCGGACGGCGGACGTCGAGCAGTTTTGCCCGTGGTCTGCGTGCAGAATCAAAAGCGTGTTGAGCGCCTTGACGTACATGGGGTTCATGACGTAGTCTTCCGACGGGACGGCGAACATCATGTGCAGGAAGTTTTCTGCAAACGAGAGCGCGTTTTTCGGATAGATGAACGGCTGACCGATGCTCTGCTTGTGGCTGAAAGCAGCAATGGTGGGGACTTTGCCCAAGGCGCGATAGGTTGTCAGTTCCAGCGCTTCCGGGTCGTTCGGATCGAGGTAGTCGATAATAAACGCGGGCATCGCCGCCATGATCGACGCCATAATCGCCATCGGGTGCGAGTGTTCCGGGAATCCCTTGAAAATCTGCTTCATGTTTTCATGAAGAAGCGTGTGATGGCAGATGCCGTGCTGGAACTTGTCCAGCTGTTCTTTGGTTGGCAGCTCGCCGTAGATGAGCAGATAGACGACTTCCAGATACTGGCAGCTTACCGCCAGTTCTTCAATCGGATAGCCGCGATAACGGAGTTTGCCTTTGTCCCCCTCGATGTACGTAATCTGGCTGATAACTGACCCGGTGTTGGCAAACCCCTGATCCATTGTAATCAACCCGGTTTGAGCGAACAGCTTGGAAATATCCAGAGCGCGGTTTCCTTCCGACCCCTGCAAGACGTCGAAATCCCAGCTTTGATCTCCAATGGTCAATTTCGCCTGTTCGATAACTTTGGCTTCTCCCATGAGTGTCTCCTGTAGTAGTTGCGAGTTGCGAAGGAATGGAAGGCGGTAATGAAGTGAGCGATAGCGAACGGAATTACGCATTCGCCGTCAGGCGAACTTCTCAACGGGTTCAACTTTTTGGTTCGCCTTCGGCGAACTGCGTAACTCCGCTCCTGTTAGTCGCTTCGTTACCGCCTTTCAATCCACTTGAGTCTATACGAAAAAATCCCTCATAGCCATGACTACAAGGGAATGTACTTGCATATTTCAAGAGCGCTCAGGCAGAGATAATATCTGTCTGATAAATTAATTCTGAAAATGTAACGTGGAATTAGGAATTATCTTTGTGGAACGCTTTGCGTAATTCCGCATTCCGAATTCCTAATTCCGAATTACCTAAAGTCTCATTCGCCAACGAACGGCAGAAGAGCCATGAATCGAGCGCGCTTGACAGCCTGCTGAACGGCGTTTTGGCTAATGGCGCAGCAGCCATTCTTGCGGCGGCTGAGGATTTTGCCCTGACGGTTGGTCAGTTTTTTGAGCAGTTCAACGTCTTTGTAGTCAACAAACATCGGGCGCGGAAGTTTACCATCGACCAAAATGGGGTCTTTCTTCTTAATGTGAACTTTCGGTTTACGATGTCGATTGTTGGCGGCAGCGTTCTTTTTGTTAGCAAATCGCGGCATGTTTTAATCCTTGGGTTAATAAATACGGTTTTTATAGAGGCAGTAGGCAGTAGGCAGTAGGCAGTAGGAATAAATAACTACTGCCCCTTGCCTGCAGTCTCTTGCCTTCTCCTGCTACTTTCAATTGAGATAGGAATTTTAACCATTTTTACGGATATTGCAAGGGGGGGCGGGGAAATTCGGAATTATTTAATTCGGAATTCGGAATTACGCAAGCGATCCTCATAGTTTATTGTTCGTTCTGACTGTAAATAATACCCAACTCATTCGTTTTGAACTTGAACAAATTCAAATCTCTGTTATAATAGGAAAAGCAAAGAATATTTACTAATTCCGCATTCCGAATTCCTAATTCCGAATTACACTCATGCTTCACGCAATAATTATGGCTGGCGGGAGCGGTTCTCGTCTCTGGCCGGAAAGCCGGGCGAACCATCCCAAACAACTGCTGAAAATCGGAGCGGATACGCCGCTGATTCGTCAGAGCGTTGACCGCATTCAGACTTTAATCCCCCCGGAACGGATTTATCTGTCAACCAACGCCCGGCTGGCGAAGGCGCTTCTGGACGCTGTCGAGGTTCTTCCGCCTGAATCCGCTATCGTGGAACCGGCAGGGCGAAACACAGCTGCCTGTATTGCCTTGGCGGCGGTGCATTGCTTGAAAAAAGACCCGGACGCAACGATGGTTATTCTCACTTCCGACCACCGCATCGCTCCGGAAGAGGATTTTCAGAACTGCGTCAAGGCGGCGGCGGAACTGGTTGAGCAAGATCCCACCCGGCTGATTACCTTCGGAATCGTCCCGCGTTGGCCGTCGGAATCCTACGGGTACATTCACCGCTGTTCCGGCGCCGGGGAAGTCGTCAACGGCGTAAACGTCTATCCGGTCAAAGAGTTCAAAGAGAAACCGTCCCGCGACGTGGCGGAGTCGTTTCTCAAAGACGGGCATTATTTTTGGAATTCCGGCATGTTCGTCTGGAAAGCGCAAACGATTCTGGACAATATCGCCCAGTTTGAACCGGAACTCGGCGCAGCGTTTGACGCTATCGCCAAAGCGTGGGATTCCGACCCTGAAACGCGGCAAAAGGTTTTGACTCAGCAGTTTGCCGCTATGAAAAGCATCTCTATAGACTACGCCGTCATGGAGCGTTCTCCCAACGTCAGCGTCGTGGAGGCGTCGTTTGACTGGGACGACATCGGCTCGTGGACGTCTCTGGAACGTCTTTCCAAGCAGGATGAACAGGGAAACACGATTCAGTGCAAGCGATACGTCTGCGTCGATACCGAAGGAACGATCGTCCGCTGCAGCGATCCCAATCATCTTATTGCCACTGTCGGCGTGCGGGACCTGGCGATTATCGAAACCCCGTCTGCGACTCTCGTTATCAATAAAAAGAACGAAGAAGCCGTCCGAAAAGCCGTCGAGCAGATTAAAGAAAACGACTGGACGCAGTGGCTGTAGTTTAGGGAGTAGGGAGTGGGGAGTAGGGAATAGTAATTCGCCTTCGGCGATTTTAAATACTACTCCCTATTCCCTAAACCCTATTCCCTTTTTTTGGTTGACCGCAAGTATATTATTCTACCGTCAGTTGGCAGGCGTTTGAAATAATCAACGTTCGTTGTTCCTCTCGTTCGGCGCCTTGCCAACTTCGTTGTCGATTATTCAACCGTAAACCAAGGAGATGAAATATGACTTGCACAATTTACAATCACGCTCTTAACCGGGAAATGGATCGTCTGTTTGACAACCTTCTGGAACGAACCGGTCTGATTCAGGGCGACCGCTACGCTTCCATTCCCGTTTGCATCTGGGAAGAACCCGATCGATACTGTATTGAACTGGACTTGCCGGGCGTTAAAAAAGAAGATATTCAGGTGTCCGTTCAGAAGGGCATGCTTCGCATTATCGCAGAACGTCATTCAGAAGAAGTCGAAAACCGCAAATGCTGGCGCGACGAACGCCTTTACGAGAAGTTCGAACGCACGTTTACGCTGCCTGAATCCGTCGAAACAGAAAACGTCGACGCGGAATTCGTCAACGGCGTTCTGATTCTCTATCTGAAGAAAAAACCGGAATCGAATCCGACCCCGGTGCAGATAAAGTAGGGAATAGGAAATGGGGAGTAGGGAGTAGTTTTAAATTCGCCGAAGGCGAATTACTATTCCCTATTCCCTACTCCCTGTTCCCTCGTTACTAGTCAAACAAGTAATTGTACTTCCCCGGCGTCATGAGGTCGAACTTGACCTGGCGGACGAATTCCTTGCAGCCGGCTTGACGCTGAATTTCAATCAGAGCGCCGATCTGTTCCTGAGACACGTAGGCGGCGATGCCAGCGAGTTTCTTTTCCAGCAGTTCTTCCGAAACGGTTGTACGCATGTCGGGCGGGGTGAGGAAATCGCTGTAGGTGGCGTACTCGTACAGAACGGGGAAATCTTCCAGCGGAGCGCCCAGTTCCGGCCAGATGTTGCCCGTTGCGTGGAAGACGCTGATAATCATCTCGTTGTGCGCGGTGCGGTGATCCGGGTGAATGTCGGTGCAGGACGGCAGGAAGATTCTCGTCGGTCGAACCAGACGAAGCAGGGCGGTGTAGGAGTTCTGCAAGCCGGTTGCGCCGCTGATAACCGTCGGGCCGGGCTGGTCGGTAAAGAAATGCCCGGTAAACTGGTCGACGCCGCTGTCGTGGAAGCCGAGGAAGTGCAGATGATCCTGTTCCAAGCCCATGGCGGAGAACGATGCTTCCGCTTCCTGCTGACGAATGGCGGCAATCGTGTTGCGGTGTTCCGGACGGCAGTATCCGCTCTCGCCGTTGGTCGTAATGGCGGCGTGAACGTTGATTCCGTCGTTGAGAGCCGCAAGGAACGTCAGCCCGGCGCCGAGAATGATGTCGTCGTCATGCGGAGCGAGGAAAAGCCACGTTTCCTTCTCGTCTTTCCAGTCAACCCAGACGTCTGCCGGGTTCTCGGATGTAATAACCTGTTTGTCTTCTGTGAGTCGTTGGTAAATTGTCATGGTAGTTGAATGAAAAAAGTGGTTAGTGGTTAGTGATTAGTTGCGAGTTGCGAGTAACGAGTTGCGAGAGATTTTTTATGAGACGCATACGTTTCTAGCGGAACAATGACGCATCTGATATTCAATCTCGCTACTAGTGATTTTTCTGTGAGGCGCTTGCGTTTCTCGCACCTCGCAACTCGCAACTCGCAACTTCAAACGGCTTCAAGGCTCTTTTAAACAGCCCGAGGCAATACGCGATTGTCATGCCGTAGTTGGTAATCGGGACGTTTTGGCGTTTACAATGCAATATTCGTGACAAAACCGCCTTGCGGTTAGTCATGCACGCTCCGCAATGAATAACCAGCTTGTAGGCGGACAAATCCTCCGGGAAATCCGCGCCCTGAACGTGATCAAAAACGAGATCGCCGCCAACGCGCTTGCGTATTAAGTTTGGTATTTTAACGCGTCCGATGTCGTCGCCGATGGGGTGATGCGAACAGCTTTCAGCAATCAGAATTCTGTCGCCCGGCTTGAGCGTTTCAATTGTTTTCGCGCCGTCGGCAAACGCCTCCAAGTCCCCCTTGAATCGGGCGAAAAGAACTGAAAAACCGGTCATCAGAACGTCTTCCGGAACGAGTTTGGAAACGGACGCAAACGCCTGCGAGTCCGTTACAACCAGTTTCGGTTTGACCTTTAAATTATTGAGCGCAAACTCCAGCTGCGATTCTTTGACAACGACGCAGCAGCAGGCGTTATCGAGTAAATCGCGAATCGTCTGAACCTGCGGGAGAATGATTCTGCCCTTGGGCGCTTCCTTGTCAATCGGGACGACGAGGACAACCACGTCGTTTGGCTCAACCATGTCGCCCAGCAGGGACGGCGTGTTGATCCATTCCTCTGGAGCCGCAGCGAGAATCGCCTGACGAACGGTTGTCAGCGATGCTGCAAGCGTTTCCGGAACCAGCGTCGTTTCGACAACCTGCCGAACCATCGGAACGGCTTCAAGGCGGGAAACCAACTCGGCGTTCGGTGCGGCGACGTCGCATTTATTAAATACGACAACAATCGGCGTGTTGCGGCGGGAGAACTCGTCTACCAGCGACTGCTCGAAGTCCGTCCATTCGCCGGCGGCGGCGACGATAATCGCCAACTCCGTTCGGTCGAACAGTTTGCGAGTCTTTTCGATTCGCATCTGCCCCAGCGACCCCTGATCGTCCACCCCGGCGGTGTCAATAAACACGACCGGACCCAGCGGCAGGAACTCCATGGTCTTTTCGACCGGGTCTGTCGTTGTGCCTGCGACGGGCGAGACAATCGAGACGTCCTGACGGGTCATGCAGTTAAGCAAACTGCTTTTGCCGGCGTTGCGGCGTCCGAAAATTCCAATATGAAGACGCAACGACTTAACCGTAAGTAGCTGCTGGCTTTGCGAAAAGTCTGAGTTGCCCGGTTTGTCTATATTATTGTTAGCGTCTTGAGGCAAATTCTCGCTGTTCATATCGGACTCCTGGCTGTAGACCGCGCTGAGTTTGTTATTCTGGAATGAAATCGACTTTGGGAGCGGCTGTCCAGAGTTCTTCCAGACGGAAATGCTCGCGCGCTTCGTCGACGAACAGGTGGACGACGACGTCGCCGTAGTCCAGCAGAATCCAGCGGCTGTCCTGATAGCCCTCGATTCCAAGGCGTCTGTCGTTCATTTCCTTCTCGAAAACGCGGTCGATTTCCTCGGACATGGCGTGGAGCTGACGTCGGCTGGAGCCGGACGCAATAACGAAGTAGTCAAACGCCGTTGACAACGTTCGCATATCCAAAATTACAATATCTCTGCCGCGGTTGTCGGAGCAAATCTGAGCAGCCATTTTGGCTCTGTCCAAAGCAGTCGCATCTCGGGGCAGAATTCTCTGTTCCGGGTTCAAAACGTCTTCAGAGGGGTTTTCCTGATTGTTAACTTGTTCTTCTGACATCTTTTTTGATTCCTGTTGGGAAAAACAAAGTAGTAAAAATAATCCAACTTTTCTATTATAACGCATTAAACAAGAAAAGAAAAGGGCAAAAACCGTACAGACTGTACCGAATTTTAGGAAAATAACGAGTTTTAGGTAAAATTTAAAGCAATTTTTTGGGGAAAGCCCTTTATTTTTTATTTAATTTGATTATGATTAAGCTATAATGTTTGTGATTCGTAAAAGAATCGCCGGATACAACAAACACAAAATATAATTATATCTGTACGGAGAAAGAAAATGTTTCAGCGAAATGCATGGGCAAGCATAACCGCGTTGTGCGTCTGCTCATTGGCGCTTTGTATTTCTCAGGCAAGCGCTCAAGACAAAGTATTAAAACAATACTATGGTAATGGGGTTCACGCCTATTACTCAGGAGATTTTAAAGAAGCGTATGATTTGCTCAGCAAGTCAATTGACGCTAAAATTGAAGACCCTCGTCCGTATTATTTCCGCGGCTTTGCTTTGATGGAATTGGGACGTCCGGAACAGGCGGAAAAAGATTTTAAAGCCGGCGCTGAACTTGAACTCAAAGACACCACCGGTCGATTCCCAGTCAATTTTGCTCTGGAACGCTGCCAGGGGAAAGCGCGGCTTGCTCTGGAAAACGCTCGCAACGAGGTTCAGTTAGCGGCATTCAAACGTCGCGCCAAGTACAGCGACACGATTTACAACAGCCGTTTGGAAGCGCAAAAAGAAACGCTCATTCCGGAGAATCTTGATTTGTCTGGAAGTACGCTTGATATCGAAGACGGCGATTCCCTTATCAACGACGATGTTGATAACGGCGACTCTCTCCTGGACGACGACAATAACGCTCCTGAACAGCCCGGTGACGATAACGACCTGTTTGGAGACGATAATAAAGCGGACGAACCAACTGATAACGACGACGTCTTTGGAGACGATAACAAAGCGGACGAACCAGCTGATAACGACGACGTCTTTGGCGACGATAACAAGGCGGACGAACCGGCTGACAACGACGACGTCTTTGGAGACGATAACAAAGCAGACGAACCGGCTGACAACGACGATAGCGACCCATTCGGAAGCGAAGATGCTGACAACGACAAATCTCCGTTGGATGTAGACGATGACGATGCTGCAGACGATGCTGCAGATGATGCTGCAGATGATGCTGCAGACGACGCCGCAGCCGACGATGCTGATCCGTTTACGGAGGAAACTCCAGAAGAGACCAAAGACGCTGAACCGCTGAAGAATGCAAATCTGGACGATGACGCCGATGCAGCTGCTGACGACGCTGCAGATGACGCCGCCGCTGACGATGCTGACGACGCTGCCGCTGCCGCCGACGATGCTGACGCTGCGGACGATAAAGCTGATGAAGCTGAAGAAGACGATCCCTTTGATTTCTGATTTTCTCAGAAAACAGGAATGACGTCAATTTAATCTATCGCTGAAACGAAAGACGCTGTTATTTCAACAGCGTCTTTTTTATTGACGGTTTAGTTCAACGCTAACGCTTGTTCCCTTGTTTGGATTGGATTCGATGGTTAATTTGGCGCCGTGCAATTGTGCGATTTTTTGAGCCTTGCAAAGACCAAATCCCAAACCGCGATTCGCCTGACGAGCCGAATAATACGGGTCAAAGGCGTGTTCCTTTTCTTCGTCCGTCATGCCGGGACCGTTGTCAGAAACAACCATTTTAACGTCGTTTCCAACAAGTTCAACCGATACCGCAATCTGCTTGTCATATTCGCGGCTGTCGTTTTCCAAAGCTTCCATCGAATTTCGAATCAAAGCGGAAAACAGAATGTTCATCTGGCTGTAGTCCACCTTTACAATCAACCTGGAAAGAGACGAAGAAAATTCCAGACGAATGTTTTTTTCAGCGCATAATTGGGAATAAGAGTTGACAACTTCCTTCAGCAGTTGTGCAATATTGACGCTGTCTAAAACCGGAACGGGCGGGCATGCATAAAGACGAATGTCGGCAATCAAGTCGCCTGCCCTTTTAACCTCTGAATAGATGTCCGACAAATCGCGTCGAAGACGCTCGTCGGACGTTGTCTTCATTAAAAGCTGAACCCGTCCGCCAATGCTGGCTAACGGGTTGTTTAGCTCATGACCTATTCCTGCTGCAAATTCTGCCAGTTTGCGTTCCAGATAAACCGCTTGATCAGAATTCAAGGAAACGGAACTGGCGTTTATCTTTTGCATTGTCTACCAACAGACTGGCTGGGAATATTAAATAATCGCGTTTAATCAGCTTTGAACGTCAATGTTTAACTTGCCGCAAACGTTGCGGAGCAGGTCGTCAATATCAAACGGCTTTCGCATGAAGTCGTCTGCTCCCGCCTGACGAAGTTCGTCAATGCGGCTTTCTTCTACCATACCGGAAATGCAAATAATTCTGCAATCATCCATGGATTTGTCTGAACGAACGCGCTGGCAGACTTCTTTGCCATTGATATCCGGAAGCATAACGTCCAAAATCATAACTTCTGGATGAAAATCCTTTACCATCATACCAGCGGCGAAACCGTTATTGACGGAACGAATCTCAAATCGACCGTCTCGCATAAATACGTCTGTCATCAAATCGACCAAGTTTGCATCGTCGTCAACGATAAGCAGCTTGTGTTTGCCAGTATCTAACGAATCAGTCGGAATGCCGTTCTCACGCATGAACGCTAAGAGGCAATCGTGTGGAATTCGTCGAAATTTACTGCCAGGGACGCGGAATCCTTTCAGCTGCCCAGAGTCAAAACAACGAATAATCGTTTGCTGACTGACCTTGCAGATTTTCGCGGCTTCGCCGGTTGTGTAAACTGTTTTTGTTGTCATCAGTGTTTCCTAACCTTCCTAGTCTGTCCTTATGACCATCAGGGCGTAAAATATATTAATTTTCAAACGGCGAGTTCAATTATCGATAACCGATTCGCCTGTTTGAGACGTCGTTTCCTTCGTATATGCCGCCTTTAACTTAGACTTTTTATATTAAAAAGTCCAATTGAAAAAAACGGAAAAAGAAGAATGTTTAAAGGTTATAGCTAAAAAACGAAAAATACGCAATAGCATTTTGCGCTTATTTTCTATTTTAGTCAAAATCGTTAAAATTGGAATAATTATAATTTACGCTATTTTCGCTTTTTTGTCAAGTAAAGAGAGGGACTTTTTTTCTCCATTTTCTTAAAATTTTTGAAATTATCCAGTTTGAAAATTGAGAGTTTGATAAGACAAAAAAACAATTGATGAATTGAGAATTAATGTAAATACAAGCGAGTATGAGATTTGGAGTAATTTAATAAAAAAGGCGAGATATAAAGACAGTTAAAAGTCCTAAATCTCGCCTCTTGACTTTTTTTAATAATTATTCGATTACAGCGCGCAAGTCCGCTTCCATGGCGTCAAGTCGGCTTTGCAGAATCGCAACGCCCTCGTCAACGTCTTGAGATTCTTCCGGCGGAAGGCACGTGAACATGTAGAATTTAATCTTCGGTTCCGTGCCTGACGGTCTGACGGCAACGTAATTCCCCGGCTTTTCCAGCTCAATGATAACAAGGTCGCCCTTCGGTCCGACGAGCGGTTCGAATTCGTCGCCGGTCTTGGTCGTCTGATTGAGATAGTCTTTAACGCGGGCGATTTGCATGCCAGCAACGGTTTCCGGCGGAGCGGTTCTGAATCCTGCCATGACTTGCTTGATCTTTTCCATGCCCTCTGCGCCGGGCGCCATAACGGAAATGGTTCGTTCCTGATGAACGCCGTATCTGCGGAAAATCGCCGCCAGTTTTTCGTGAATGGACAAGCCCTCGGCTTTCGCCTTGGCAGCCAGTTCCGCAAAGACCATTGACGCTACTGCGGCGTCTTTGTCTCGAGCGTGGTCGCCGATAAGATAGCCGTAGGATTCTTCCGTTCCCAGCAGGAATCCGTTTGTTCCGTGGTCGTCCATAGCTCCGCCGATGTACTTGAACCCCACCAGCAAATCGCCAACAAGCGTCGCGCCGTAGGATTCTGTAATTTTACGAATCAGGTCGGTCGTTACCAGCGTTTTGACAATGTAGTAACTCGCCGACGCCACCATCGCGGTGTCTCCGTAATTACACGCCTGTTCCAGCTGATATTCCGCAAACAACGCCCCAATCTGGTTGCCTGTCAGGATTGACCATTTTCCCGCTTTGTCGTTGATTTTCAGCGGGGCGGCGCAGCCCATGCGGTCGCTGTCGGGGTCTGTCGCCATGATTAAATCGAAGTCGTTCTGCTTGGCGTATTCGATCATTGCGTCGAACACGACCGCGTTTTCCGGGTTGGAAACGTGGTTGGGAACGTTTGTAAAGTCCGGATCAGGATTGGACGTTGGACCGTAGAGTTCAACGTTGTTGAATCCCGCGCCCGCCAACGCCGGCAGAACGCACGTCGCCCCAACGCCGTGGAGCGGAGAATACAGAATCTTGATATCTCGCGGTCCGGGGTGCGACTGCTTCAAAACGGCGTCGATAAACGCCTTGTCGACTTCTTCCTGACAGTATTCAATCGTTCCCTTTTCCAACTCTTCCTGGAAATCGGCAATCAGAATCTGCTCTGTCGCCATGACGCAGTCGATAACGCCTTTGTCGTGCGGCGGCAAAAGCTGTCCGCCTGTCGACCAGTACACCTTAACCGCGTTGTCAGACGGCGGGTTGTGGCTGGCGGTTACCATGATTCCGCAATCGCAGCCCTTGTATCGAACCATGAACGACATCTCCGGGGTTGACCGGTATCCGTCCAAAAACCAGACTTTGAACCCGTTCGCTGCCATAATCGACGCGCACAGTTCCGCAAACTCTCTTGAGCGGTGTCGCGTATCGTACGCAATAGCGCAGCTGGGCTGATGGTCAGAGCCGACGAAGTTCTTAACGTACGTCGCCGTTCCCTGAGCGCTTTCTCCGATGGTGCGGTCGTTGATAACGTTGCAGCCGACAGGAAACATCTTGCCGCGGCGTCCGCCGGTTCCAAAGGGAATTACCGTCCAGAAGGCGTCGTCCAGCTCATTCCACGCCCCTTGGCTGATATAGCCGACAAGCGTTTCGACGTACGCTTCAAACTGCGATTCCGTCAGCCATCGCGTGATGTTCTTTTCCGATTCCGCTGTAATCTTACCCGCTTCTCGCGCCTGTTTTACCGCGTTGAGCGCTTCGTTTCGTTCCATGGCGTTTATAACTGTTGAGGGTTGGAGTTGTCCACGCTTTACCCGCGTGGGAAATGCAAGCCGTGAACTCTTTACACGACAATTATATTATATCGTCTGAATAAATGCAATAAAGGAGGGGGGGAGGCGATTCGTTATTGGCGCAATCGCCTCATTTTTTAGAGATGAATGATAAGTTTATTGCTTTTCTTTCAGACGCGCCCGAAGTTGAGACAGCAACTCGGTAATTTTAGAAAGAACTGACGGGGACTGTCGAACAATCAAACAATCTGAATTGGCGTCGTAATCAATCAGACCGAAACTGGCGGCGTCCTGAGATTTCCAGGACTTCGGTTCAAATTTGACAATCTGCTCCATTAAAACCGTTGGCGTCAACCCGATATTTACCAGATCGGAAATCGGATAGAATTCGACTGACATCATGGACTTGGCGCCCTGATCAGTCGTAACGATAAACGAATTAGGGGTTTGCGCCAAGTACGTTAATCCGGTTTCTTCGTTAATTCGATTGAAGGTTTCTTCCAGCGACATCTCGCGAGCGTCAAACGTAATTGGGAATTTAACGGATATGCCCGCAATTCTCAATGACGGCTCGTCCAGCATAATGTTGACGTCTATTCTTTGACCAATTTCCGATAACGCGGTTTTTAAATCTGCCGATGGCTGAAAGTTTATTCCAACGTTTCGCTTCAATGCGCTTTGAGCGCGAACGGACATCGGTTCCAAAGACGCGTCTCTGTTGTACAAAGGAGCCAAACGCCGCGCCAGACGAAGACGATCCAAAAAATCAGCAATAATCCATTGATTTTGCTGAGACTGCATTATCATGATACTTCCGCCGCCGGATGCGGTAATCGTCCCTGTTCCGCCGACTTCTTTCCAGTCGCCGGGACACAGAAATTCTCGAATGGACTTAATCAGCGCGGCGGTCTGTTCTGGAGATTGCCCAACCAGGTCAGAAACGCTGTATTGCGCCTTGACCATCGCGGAACCGCTCTTTTCTCCGGTATTAACGCTTGCGTCTGAACGAGCGTTTACGCTGGCGCGAGGAACAAAAACTATTTTATCCTCGTCATTTATTTTGAACATCAGTCCGCGCTGAGCCAAAACTTCCGACAACGCTGTTTTGAGCGTTACATCTTTTCCTGACCACGAAATTTTATCGTCTGCATTGACCCCATTCCGGCGGAGAGAATCCCAGTTGACTTCCACCGGCAGATCTCCCAATTCCCGAAGAGTCTGCAAACACTGCGACAATTTCAGCTCGCGAATTGAAATTGATTTCAGCTTAACGTCTAAACCGGGGATAGACGACGGTTCTGAATTCGACGCGCTGTTCTCGTCAGAATTTGCTCCGGATTTGGAATCATTATTGTTTAAAACCTCTTGAGTTATGCTGTCTTCATCCGTCAATGCGTTGTTATTATTGTTAACAGGGCTATCCTCTGCAGATTCGTCAATCTCTTGAAATGGATTATCGTCAGCATTATCTTCCGGCGGGGTTTCGTCTGCTTCCTGTTTGGGGTCAGCAACTTTATCAACGTTCTCTGCAGGTTCAATATCCTTATTATCTTCGTTATTGTCTAAAGAGTCTGTAGGCGGCTCAACGTCTTCCGTCTTTTCGTTTTCATCGTGATTATTATCGCTGTCAATTATATTCTCGTTATTCGACTCGTCAGAATCATTTATTGTATTATCTTCCGAATTATGCAGCGGTTCAGTTGTACTATGCAGCGGTTGAGTAGCAGGATTGTCGTAATCCTGGGTGGAAACGTTATTCTCTACGGCTGGTTGATCGTTATTATTCTCGTCTTTCCTGGAAGCGCTGAAAAAGAAAAGAACGAGAATTGTAATTAACGCTATAACGCCTATCCCAATAACGAGATACGGCGCCCAGAACGGCAGCTTTTCTGTTAACGAACCGACTCGTTGAGAAAAAAACTTTCTGCTTGCAGAGGAATTGGCATTAACCCCTCCCGGCGACATCGGTTCTGGCATAAGCGGCTCTGGCGCAATCGGTTCTGGAGTTGAAACCGGCGGCGGAACCGGAATTGAGGCAGGCGGTGGAACAGGAATCGGCGGGGCGCCTGGAACAGATAAGGAAGAACGATCAGATTGAGAATTCGTATCTCTATTCTCTGAAAGAGGTTGCGGAATCGGGGCTGCAGTCGGCGGAGTTGGCGCTTTCTGCTTTTCTTCTGTTTTCTGAAGGGTATTGGCGCTATTTGAGTATCCATCAGGCGGCGTTAGCTGGACAATGCTGCCGCATTTAGGACATTGGACAAGCTGATTGATCAAACGCTTGTCGTGAACCCCTATTCTTGCCTCGCAAGTTGGACATACTACAGAAAACAGCATCTCTTTTGCCATGATATTATATTATACAATTATTTTAATAAATACCAGAGGTTGTTTTATTTACTTCTATATTTTTTCTATATAAAAAGCGCTTCTATTTTACGAAACCGGAAAATCTTCTCAAGTCTATTTAAATTATTCATAAAATCTACTTAATAACTTCATGAATCTGATTGTCTAAAGGAACTTTTTATAGTATAATACATCAAAATGACGATAGGGAATTATATATTATATTGACAGCTCCGCGTTGGCTGTAGTTCCATAAAATAATTACGTTTTAACCATTCATTATGAAAAATCCGAAAAAGAACTGGTTGTCCCGATTGTTCAAGTCGTTCCGCAATTCCTCCAAAAAATCCGGTTATAAGCCTCAGCCGCTTCGTATGGAGCTCTTGGAAGAACGCGCCATGCTCAACGTTGCGCCAGTTATGACGCTGGATTCCACAACTTACGATATTACGACCAACTCGCCGTGGTACATTCCGCTGACCTCAACCGACGCTGACGGCGACGCGGTTTATTACAAGGTGGAAGTTGTTTCCGGGAATCTGACTTGCGACCTGTCTGTCGGCACCGCCTGGAAAACCGGCATGTCAACGGCGCAAAAACAGGCGTATTTCAATACGCGCAACCCGTACTGGGAACTGACGGTTTATCAGGAAGGGAACGACATTCTCAACGGCGAAGACTCGACAATGCTTTTCGAGTTGTTTGCCGACAAAGCGCCCAACACGGTCGAACACATCCTTACGTTAGCCGATACGGATATCACTTTTAACGACGGTTACCAGGAGAAATTCTATCAGAACTCCATTTTTCACCGCGTTATTGAAGGGTTCATGTCACAGGCTGGCGGATACGACGCATACGGCAACTACCGCGGCAGTCGGGCAAGCGTTGTCGCAGACGAATTCAACAACGACTTGCAGATGAACTCGTCAGGCGTTTTGGCGATGGCAAACACCGGCTATAAAGACACCGGTTCCAGCCAGTTCTTTGTTACGTCTGGACGCTGCGACTGGCTCAACTTCAAGCATTCCGTATTCGGTTTTCTTATTGACGGTCAGGAAGTTCAGGCGGAAGTCAACAGACAGGGAACAAATGCCAATTCCACGCCGGATCCGGACGTTATCATCACCAACGCTGAGCAGGTTGTCAACTATACAAATTCCACGCTGACCGTTCGCGCCACTCTTTCCGGCTCTACAACAGGCGTTGGCTCCATTCGCGTTACGCCATACGACCAAAACGGCAAGGCGGGAACGTCTCAGATTATTACCATCAACATCACAGCGGAAGATCAGGTTCCTGTATTCTACCCGATTGAAAACGATTATGCATACGTTGTACAGGGAAACGACTATACTCAAACTTATGCAGCGGGATTTGCAACCGGAGAACAAATTGGCTACTACTCGGAGCTGTATTATATCGTATACGATGAATCCGGACAGGGAACGTTTAACATTGTTCCTAACGGCGTTTCTACTAATTATGAGACTGGCGAAGTAACAATCAATTGCGCCGATTTCTCGATGGGAGACTACTATCTGGCGGTTTACGCTCTTGCCTACCATTCAGACCAATCAATCAGCGGCAATGATATTTTAGCGACCCTTAACGTTCCAATCGTCATCGGGCCAGAATCGGTTCCCGCGCCGACAAGCGTTTCTCTTGCTCTTTCAGACGACACCGGCGTTATTGGAGACGGCTACACCTCCGTTAATTCCGGAATCACGTTTACCGTCGAAGGAGCTGATTCTCAATTTGAAACTGAAGTCTATGCCGGACAGTATTATCTCGGTACAGGAATAGCCGACGAAGGCGCAACAACCGCAGACGTCGTCAGCCGCCAATACGATTCGACAACGCAAACGTATACGCCGCTCTACTTTGGTTACGGTTCCTTTGATATTGTAGCTGTCAACAGTTGGTATTGTCCGTACTGGAACGGTTCGAGCTGGTCTTGGGCAAGCAAGTATAGCGACCCCACCTCGGTATTTGAGCTTCACACCGTTCTGGATACGCCAGAAAATCTAACCGCTGCCGGAGTTACAGCTACCGAGTTCAATGTGAGCTGGTCGGCGGTTGACAACGCAGACAGTTATTATATTGAATTCCGCAAAAAAGGCGCAGACGAATGGATTGGCGGTCTTTGGAAAGATGCCGAATCCCCAACGTCCTGCTCTATGAACAGTCTTGATCCGTCAAGCGTTTATGAAGTTCGCGTTTTTGCCTATTTGCAGGGAAACGACGCATCGCTGTCGCTGCCGTCTGAGGTTATTGAAGTTCAAACGCTTGGCAAACTCAGCGCCCCCGCCAACCTTTGGGCAGACTTTGACGGCTCCCAAATTTCCGCGTCGTGGGACGCTGTTGACAACGCTGCCGCGTACAGCGTCTATTATCGAGAATTGGGAACGGAACAATGGAACGTCGGCGCGGAAAACATTGCTGCTTTGACATGTCAGTTTAATCTTGCTGAAGGAGAAGACGCCAGTTTGTATGAAGTCGCCGTTATGGCTGTCTCCGGATCTTCTGATTGCGAATCCTCGGACGCCGCTATTGTTCTGACCAATACTGGCGATATGCCTTTGCTGAACGCCGCTTTGACAACCTGGAACGGTCGCAGCGAATCGGTAATTCCAGTAAGCGTAAACGAATGGGAATTCCTGAACCTTCAACTGTTCGCCAATCCGGACGACGTCGTTAACCAGGGCGGGATTTCAATCGTTTTCCAGTACGACGCAACACTCGTCAAGCCAGACTGGACGAATTCCGAATTCGCCAACCTCGCGTATTCTTACCACGACGTCCCGCTGGACGAATACGGAACAACGCGAGAAGTTACGTTCATCGCCGCGATTTTGGATTCTACGACCGTTTCTGATGGTCTTGTTGCCAACATTAAAATGGTTCCCGCCAATCCCGCTGACTTCTCTGGACAAGCGGGCGTTGCTGTGGCAGACGAATCCCGGGATTTGACGATTACCGTCTTTACCGATAAAGACAAGACCGCGTCTGAAGCCAACGTAATCAACACGCCTGTCTGGGCGGTTCCCTACGATTTAGACGATTCCGGCTCCGTAGACGTCCAGGATTTTGTTACATTTGCAACTTATTACGGATACGTTGCCGATCCCGCAGTGAAAGACGTTAAATATTATTGCGATTTCAACCAGTCAGGAACGATAGAAACAAATGACTTTGTTCTTTTCGCAACGTATTACGGGCGATCGTACGCTAAAAACGGCGCAGGAATTGCGATTCCAGCTCAAACCAACGCAGACGCTGTAAACGCGCAAGGAGCCGCTGCAGAAGAGCCAGCCGCCGCTCCCGCGCTAAGCGAAGAAGCCAGTCAAACAGTTGTTACAACAATCCTTGTAGAACCGATTCAAGACTGCGTTTTAACGCCCGTGTCCAGCTCGAACGCGATGGCGTCGGCAATTTATTACGCAGACGTCATACAGGTTTCCAACGCTGCAAATACGCTGTTAAATCAGACAGAACAGGAAACATATTCCACATCGGAAGGGAACTATACATTTGAATACAGTGAAAATTCGTCTACATTGTCATCAGGCGAAAATAATGCGTTAAATCCGAATAATGTAGACCTCTTTTTCGATTTGGAACTGTTCAACGATGATGAAAATTCCGATTGGGAAAACGAGTTGGGCGACGAATTGTTGCCCAGTTTACCTAATCGGAACATTTTAGCTGATTGATACAACAAGAAATCTTCTGGTACTTTTTCTAAAAATAATTCCAGAAATTCTCATCATTTTCTTGCCAAGTAACCTAGAATTCATTCAGAAACGTGAGGGAAACATTTAGGGAATAAATGAATTCCTCATGTTATTCGGAATGTGTTATTTCTATTGAGGCAAAGGGATTTTGCTTTTGTATGGAATGCAACGACAAATTCCCCGCTCAATCCACCCATTTGATATAATAGTCAAGACGCGAATATTGCATACAACCGGCAAATCCGCAACTTGACTTGATAATAAAGCCATGACTCGCAGCATCCCCTCCATTATCGTTTTGACGTTGATGTGTTTTACTATCAGCTACGGTCTTGTTCGTTTTCCTGACGCCGGAATTCTGGACGCCGCTCAGTGCGTGGATTCGCCGTCAGCGCCGCAGATGGCTGAAGTCTGGAAACCGCCAGTAGACGGGTCGGCTCTGAGACAGGACAATTCTCCTGCCGCTTCGGTTTTGCCCGAAGAAACGACGCCTTCGAAAAATCTGTTTGTTGAAGAAACAACTCAGACTTCTGCAAACGACGCAGCTGATTCAAATAACGAATCCGGCGCTTTGAATAATCCTTTTGAAAACGAACCGGAACGCAATTCCAATCCAGAGCCGGAAGCAGACAAGAGTTCAGAAGATGCAAACAAGAATGCTTCAGACAACGCTTTAGTCGCTGACGCTCCGGCGGATAAATCTGAATGCGCTTCCGAGACTGCTCCGTCCAACGATACGGAACTGCCGGGTCTGGAAAACGATTCTGAAGACGAGTTAACGCTCATTGGAATTCCTGACGACGACGTTCACAGCGATTCGATGCCAATCGAAACAGAAGATAATCCTTTGCCAACGCTCGATCCGTTAGATTCCGACATTCCTCCAGTTCAAGTTCCTTCCAGTTTAACCGAAGCAGAAAAGGAATTTGAACCGGAACAAAAGGAAGACCCCGCATTCGAGCCAGAAAATGATCCTGATATGTCAATGACTCCGGAACAGGAACAAGCCGTCGAAGATTATTGGAATAAAAACCTGGACGGGATTGACATTTCAAACGATTCAACGTCCGAAAAAGAAGGCGAATCTGCGACCGATTCAGCTTCTGCACAGGAAAAACAAACGCCCGCCGCTTCTCCGGTTGCGATCCCGTCCGATCCCAACGCTCAAGAAATCCCGGCGAGAAACAGAGAAAAGAAGCCTGCCAATCAAGACGCGTTGACCCTTCCCGCCTTAGACGAACCGCAAAACGTTGAACCGCAATCCGTTCGTCCTGACACCGGAACAATTCCACTGGAGACGTTCCCCCTCGATGCGAATAATGTACAGCCAGTTAATTATACAACCAACAGCCAACTGGAACCGTACGACCCATTCGGAATCCGAGTTCCCGATTCAGGACAGATTATCGTCAGACGATTGCCGCCCATTGAAAAATCCATCGAACCGATTTACAACAACGCTCAGCTTGACAGGTTTGCACTGTAAGAAAACAAAAACCGTTCTCATAAGGACAACGGAAGCGAGAACTTGACCTAACGCGTCGTTCTCGCTTCTTTTGTTTATCAGAAATTCGATGTCTTTCATCTCTATTTACATATTTTAAAAATATGGTAGAATCTCGGGGAATAGGTAATGGGGAACAGGGAATAGCGCGTCGTTGTCGACGAATTTTAATTCTGCTTCCTGCTCCCCATTCCATAATGCTACTCCCTATTCCCAACTCCCTAACCCCTTTCCCTCATGCAAGACCTGTTTTCCGAACTGAAATGGCGCGGTCAAGTCAACCAGACGACCGACGATGAAAACCTGCCGAAATTTTTAATGGAAGGACCGAAAACGGTTTACGCCGGATTCGACCCGACAGCCGATTCGCTCCATATTGGGCATTTGATTGCCTTGACGTTCCTGCGACGTTTTCAGCGTGCCGGGCATAAACCGCTGGCGCTGGTCGGCGGCGCAACCGGCATGATTGGCGACCCGTCCGGGAAAAGCGCTGAGCGTAACCTGCTCTCCGCCGAGCAAATCGAGCATAACGTCGAGTGCATTAAAAGCCAGATGACGCGGTTCCTCGATTTCGATTCCCCGACCAACAAGGCGCAGATCGTCAATAACTTTGACTGGATGGGCAAGTTCACGTATCTGGAATTCCTCCGCGACGTCGGCAAGATGTTCTCCGTCAACGTCATGCTGGGCAAAGACTCCGTTAAAAAACGAATCGAGTCCGATTCTGGCATCAGCTATACGGAATTCTCGTACATGCTTATTCAGTCCTACGACTTCGTTCATCTGTACGACGCCTATGGTTGTCAGCTTCAGATCGGCGGTTCGGATCAATGGGGCAACATCTCAACCGGGTGCGAGCTGGGTCGCCGCATGCGCGGGGCGCAGTTCTACGGGTTGACCTGCCCGCTGCTGACCAAGTCCGACGGCACGAAGATGGGCAAGTCCGAAGGCGGCGCGCTGTGGCTGGACGCCAACCGGACGTCCCCGTACCAGTTCTATCAGTACTGGATTAACATCGAAGACGCCGACGTTCCCAAGGTTCTCAAGCTCTTCTCCGACGATTCCGAGTCGGAAATCAACGCATTGATTGACGCTCACATGGCAGACCCCGGCAAACGTCTGGGACAGAAAGAAGCGGCGCGCGTTATTACCAAACTCGTTCACGGCGACGCTGGACTAAGTCAGGCGATGGCTGCAACCGACATCTTCTTCGGCGCGGAAATTGAACATCTTTCCGACTCCGACCTGACGGCGATTTTCGCAGACGTCCCCGGCGCGGAAGTTGCGGCAGACGAACTCTCCGCCGGCATCGGCATTTTAGACGCGTTCGTCAAATGCTCGCTGGCGAAAAGCAAGGGCGAAGCCCGAAGAACGATCGAGCAGGGCGGCGCTTACGTCAACAACCGCCGCGTTACCGACCCGCAGATGGTACTCAACGACTCCAACCTCGCTTCCGAGACGACCATCGTTCTCCGTTCCGGCAAGAAGAAATACGCGTTGCTGAGAAAGAAATAAAAAAGGAAATCGGGGATTTAGCTTCAGTTCTCTATAGAACGAAGTTCCTGATCCCGTAAATTAAGAGTGAGAACTTTTTGTTTGGCTCTTGACCGCGATATAAAAAACAGAGCAGGGAGGAAGCGCCTTGCTCTGTTTGTATTATGTGAGAAAGAATTTTATCTGTCAGCAGAAACTGTTATTCTGAAACGTTTGTTTCCGGCTTTACCGCGCAGGCGTCTTTGCTCTTTTGGGCGATAAAACGAATCATTTCCATCATCAAGCCGTGAAGTTCCGGCGTCTGTTCCGGGTGGGGGCTGAGAATCAACATCGTGCCCTTGCCGTAGGTTGTCAGGAGCATGGCGGGGGAGTTAATCTGAATTCCTTCCGGCGTTCCGTTCTTCGCCGTTTCCGTTCTGTACCACGCTAACACTTCCACCTTGGGGCGGTCGGGGAAGACGTTTATGTTCATCACCGGGCCGTTGCCGTACAAGATTTCCTGAAGTCCCTTGTACTTGTCGCCAAACGTCTTTAGACCGAGTTCGGAAAACTCAATCTTCAAATGTGTAATGCCGCGCTGCCAGCGGGGGTCTTTGGTTTGAGCGTTGAGAAAATTCTGCTGAATCGGGAAATACGCGCCGGCGCAAATACCGATAAAACCTTTTCCAGACGCAACAAACTGCTTGACTTTTTCGACGCCTTCCGGTCCCAGGGATTTTCCCTGACCTTTTCCGCTTCCTCCCGGCAGGATAAGCAGATCGAACTTGTCCAATGCCCCGTCGCGAATCTGCTGACCGTTGAGAACTTCCATTTCGATAGTCGGGTCGTTCTCCACCAGCGGCGGAAAACGTTTCCAGCCGCCGGCTCCGTCGTCTCCGTAAACAGCCAGACGAATTTTCGGCTGCTGCGGAGCCGGTTCTTCGTCAGCAAATGTTGTTGCACAAAAGCAGGATAATAACGTTAAAAGACAAAGTGTTGTTTTGTTCATGATTATAATGGGAATTTTCTGGGAACTTCTGGGATTATTCCTGAAAACACTATTCTGGAACAATTAATATTTCTTCGTTAATCGCAATGGGCAGATAACCGCTGTCCAAAAGGGCGCTGTACGGCATCGGATGTTCAATCCGCCAGGTTTGATTGTTTCTTATCGTTCCCGTCTGTTCGGAAATGTAGACGACTTTCGCTGATTTATCGACTCGGCAAACCATCATGATGTGCCCACTGGGACGTTTAATCAGAGCGTCACCGGGAAGAAGCTGGTCGTAACAGCGTTCCATAAACTCAGAGCCGTTTTCAGCAATGACGTCTTTGCTCTTATTGAAATCCGTTATATGATAATTCCCGACGCGCCTGAAAATTGGAGCTGTCTTTCCTGTTTGCGGATTGATTATATGCAAGTAGCCCGGCCCCATGTTTCCTGTATACATGACTGGCAAATAAGGAATGACGTGTTTCCAGGAATACGAACAGGAACTGGAACAGTCCGTTCCGCGATATTGTTTGGCGCCAAACGGACCGGGGTAAACAGACTGACCGTTTTCGTCTGTGCGGAGCATTGTTTTAAACTGTTCCAGACTGGTGTATCGCCCGGCTTGAGTGTATGGAATCCCTTTGTATTTTTCGCCCGCATGAAATGAGACTTTTTTAGACGGCTCGTACCAGGGGATTTCTTTCTCGGGAATCCATTCAACCGTTCCCATCGCGTTCATGCGCTCAACAGCTGACGCAACAACCGGATTGGGCTGAGACGTTGTCGTTCTGAGGACGCACGGGGGTTCTTTTCCATAACAGACGTTGTCCGCAACGTGACGAATGAGCTTGATTACAACGTCTTTCATCGACGGGGTTTGTTCAATGCGCGGACTGATGAGAACGACGGTTCCTTTGCCGTACGTCGTCAGGAGGATAGCTGGGGAGTTGACTTGAATCCCTTTCGGCGTTCTGTTTTGCGCCGTTTCTGTTCTGAACCGCGCCAGGACTTCAACGTTCGGTCGAGTAACGAAAACGTTGACGTCCATAACCGGGCCGCTGCAGTAAGAAACTTCCTGTTCTCCCTTGAATCTATCGCCGACGATTTTCAAGCCCAACTCGGAAAAATCTATCTTCAAATTTGTAACGCCCCGATCCCAGCGCGGGTCTTTGGTTTGAGCGTTGATAATATCCTGCTGCAGCGTGAAATACGCTCCAGCGCCAACGGCGATAAGTCCTTTTCCGGATTCGACAAACCGTTTGACCTTTTTGACGCCGTCGTTTCCAAGGGATTTAGTTTGTCCCGATGCGCTTCCGCCGGGCAGGATAATCAGATCAAACTTGTCCAGAGCGCCGTCGCGGATCTGCTGTCCGTTGAGGACTTCCATTTGAATATCCGAAACGTCTTTCAGCAGCGGCAGGAACAGTTTGTACCCATCGGCGCCGCTGTCTCCGTAGATCGCGACGTGAATCGTCGAGGATTTAGGCGGTTGAGCTGAAACGGTTGTTACACAAAAGCAGGATAACATCGTTAACAGACAAAGGGTAGTTTTAATCATGATTGTACTGGGAAAGGGAATAGGAAATAGGGAGTAGGGAGTAGGTTGTAAGCTGCTAGCTATTAGCTACTAGCCATTAGCTTGTGCATTTGTAGTTCTCAGCGTTAATATTTAAAGCCTGAAACTAAAATAACCAAGCTAGAAACTAGGAGCTAGAAGCTAAAAGCTTAATCTCCCCATTCCCTATTCCCTAAATTCGCCGCAGGCGAATTACTTCGTTAAAATGTCTTCGTTAATCGCAATGGGCAAATAGCCGTCTTCAATGAGTTTGTCGTACGTGAACGGGTATTGCACTCGCCAGGTTTGATGGTCGCTGATAAACTGCGATCTGTCGTCCGGATTGGTTCCCGCCTGTTCGGTAACGTAGACGATCTTCGCCGCTTTATCGACCCGGCAAACCATCATGACGTGTCCATGCGGACGTTTAACCAGGGCGTCGCCCGGCAGAAGCTGGTCGTAACAGCGTTCCATAGCCTCGCGACCGTTTTCCGCAATGACGTTTTTGCTTTCGTGGAAGTCGGTAAAGCGATAATCGCCAACGCGTCTGAAAATTGACACGGTTTTACCGGTTTGCGGATGAATGATATGCCAATCGCCCGGCTCCATGTGCCATGTTTTCATGATCGGCAAATACGGAATGGTATGCTTCCAGGAATACGAGCAGGAGCTGGAGCAGTCTGTACCGCGGTATTTATCCGGCTCCGTCGGCCCGGTGTAAATCGGCTGACCGTCAACGTCTTTGAGCAGTTCCTTGAACATTTCCAGATTCGTATATCGACCGTCTTGCGTATACGGAAGCCCTCTGTATCGTTCGCCCGCGCGGAACGGGAGCTTTTTGGACGTATTAAACCAGGAGACGTCTTTTTCCGGAATCCATTCAACTGAACCCATTGCGTCCATATACGGAACCGCCGGGGTAATAACTGGATTGGGCTGCGACGTTTCTGTTCTGAGAACGCACGGAGGCTCTTCGTTAAAGCAGAGGTTGTCAGCAACGTGATGTATGAGCTTGAGCAAAACCTCGTTCATCGCCGGGGTCCGTTCCGGGTGCGGGCTGATTGTTACAACCGTTCCCTTGCCGTAAGTCGTCAAAAGGATAGCAGGGGAATTGACTTGAATTCCTTCCGGCGTTCCGTTTTTCGCGGTTTCGGTTCTGTACCAAGCCAGGACTTCGACGTTGGGTTTGTTGGGAATCATATTGATGTCCATAACCGGACCGTTGCCGTAATGAACTTCCTGCAGCCCCTTGAATTTATCGCCGACGATTTTCAAGCCCAGTTCAGAGAACTCAATCATCAATTCCGTCGATCCTCGCTGCCAGCGGGGGTCTTTGGTTTGAGCGTTGATGAACTCCTGCTGAATCGGGAAATACGCCCCAGCGCAGATTCCAATATACCCTTTGCCGGACTTGACAAACTCTTTAACCTGTTTGACGCCGTCTTCTCCCATGGAAGCCGCCTGTCCTTTTCCGCTTCCGCCTGGCAGGAAGACGATGTCAAAGTTTTTCAGAACGCCGTCGCGAATCTGCTGACCGTTGACCAGCTCGAATTCCAGAGTCGGGTCTTGTTCCATGACGGCAACGTCGTTTTTGTATCCGTCTGATACCCCGCCGTCTTTATACAGAGCGATGCGAATCTTGCCTTCTTCGGCGTTAGAATTGTTACAAATTCCGCAAATTGCCGCGACAAGAAACAATGAGAAAAGACAAAATCGTTTCATTTTACTAAAGGTCAGAATGAGTGTACAGATTAAAACACAATGGTCGGCAATCAGAGCGCTAACTCTGACTGCCAACCATTTATAAATTTATCAAAAGGTCAAATTTGAAAACGGTTTAGTTTTCCGATTCGCTTTTGGGCGTGGGAACGTACGGTTCGATGAACGTCTGTTCGCTTTGAGCCTTCTGCAAGGCAAATTGAGCCAGATTAGCGGCTTTCTGAAGTTTCGCCTGAGAGTAAACCGGGGACTTGGCGCCGTTAGCGCTTGTCCAGGTTTCTTTGGCGAGGTCTTCCGTTGTCAAATCGTTATTGAGCATCCAGGTTGCCATCTGAATAGTTTCGTGGTCAACTTTGTTTTTGCCTAACGTTTGTTTGCCCAATTCGATAACGGCAGGGCGATCGGTAACTTCTTCGATCGGTTTGATTTTGTATTCCGTAAACGGAGTGGGGTCTTTCTTGCCGTGATCCAGACAGACGGCTTCAACGTCGCGGCGAACGACTTTTTCCGGAGCGATTCGGAACATACCTCCACCGCCACCGCCGCCTTGCATGTCTTCCATCATGCCTTGCAAACCGCCTTCATCTCCTCCGCCGCCGCCAAGCTGCGCCAGAACCGGAACAGCGCCTGCTACTTCAGGCATAACAACGTTAAGCGGCTGTTTCGTTTTGTTTTCAACGGAAACAACGGCGCTTTTGCGATTTTTAAACACAATTTTGGCGTCAATCTTGCCGTCTTTGATTCCCTGGAACAGTTCAACGGATTCGACGTTGGCTTTATCGCCGTTAGGCGCAGCCGAGGCAGCGTTGAATGTTAACCCGCCGAGAATCAATGCGGAGAGAAGACCGAAAAACAAACTTCGAATGCAAGTCATTTTACTTTCTCCCAAACGATTTTCAAAATGGAATTGTTGTTATTTGTATATTTTATTTGTCTGATACAAATTATATACTTACCCATTTGCCAGAAGCTGACAACAAAACAGCGCCCCTGACAACTCAATTCTATTATAATATGAATTTTATATAAATGGAACCCTCCCCGGCAAAATTTTTTCAAAAAGCGTATTTATTCGGACAATTCTTCCGAAAAAGAGAACCTTGACGGTTAGGCAATAGGGGAAAATTTATAATTCGGAATTCGGAATGCGGAATTCGGAATTACGCAAGCGGTTCAATATAAATCTACTGCCTACTGCCTATTGCCTACTGCCTTTCAACTCCTCAATTTTATCGCGGAGCATGGCGGCGCGTTCGAATTCCAGATTGTCCGCCGCGGCAAGCATTTGCGTCTGGAGTTCCTGGATGTACGCTTCGGTCGCCTGTTTGCTGGGCTGAATCCCGACGGCGGAATTCGATTTGACGTAGGCATCGGCTTCCGCCTGAATTCCCTTGGAAATCGCGCGCTGAATGGTCTTGGGCGTGATGTGATGTTCCTTGTTGTACTTTTCCTGCAAGGCGCGGCGGCGAGCGGTTTCGTCTATCGCGTTTTGCATGGCAGGCGTGATTTTATCGCCATAAAGAATGACTTTCGCGTTGACGTTTCGGGCGGATCTGCCGATGGTCTGCATTAACGACGTTTCAGAGCGCAAAAAGCCCTCTTTGTCCGCGTCGAGAATGGCAACCAGCGACACCTCCGGCAAGTCCAAGCCCTCTCGGAGCAGGTTGACGCCAACCAGGACGTCAAACGCGCCCTCGCGCAAGTCCTTTAACAAATCGACGCGCTCGAAGGCGTCCAGCTCGCTGTGAAGCCATTTGCAGCGGATTCCCTTTTTGACGAAGTACGCTGAGACGTCTTCCGCCAGCCGTTTGGTGAGCGTCGTAACCAGAACGCGCTCTTTCTTTTGGATGCGTTCTTCAACGCGCTGAAGCAGGTCAGGAACCTGATTTTTCGCCGGGCTGACTTCAATTTCCGGGTCGAGAAGCCCTGTCGGACGAATCACCTGTTCGATAAACGGCGGACAATGTTCTTCCTCGTACGGGCCGGGCGTGGCGGAAATGAAAATCGCCTGATTGATTTTCGATTCCCATTCAGCAAACGTCAGCGGACGGTTGTCCAGCGCAGACGGAAGCCGGAACCCGTGTTCAATCAGCGTCTTTTTACGGTTTCGGTCGGCGTTTTGCATGCCGCGTATTTGCGGGATGGTAACATGCGACTCGTCGACAAAGAGCAGGAAATCGTCCGGGAAGAACGAATAGAGCGTATCTGGCGGCTCGCCGGGCTGACGATTGCTCAGATGCCGGGAATAGTTCTCGATTCCGGGACAGTATCCGACCTGCTTTATCATCTCGATGTCGTACCGGGTTCGGGCGGACAGCCGCTGCATTTCCAACAGTTTATCCTGACTTCTCAGTTCTTCCAGCCTCTGGTTGAGTTCCGTCCGGATGCGAACCAGCGACTCTTCGACCTTCTCTTCCGGAAGAACAAAATGCTTGGCGGGGAAGATAATCAGCGAGTCCATTTTCTGGATGACTTCGCCGGTTGTCGGGTTGATGGCGGACAGAGAATCGATTTCGTCGCCCCAAAATTCGATGCGAACGCCGTGCTCTTCGGACGTCGGGAAGACGTCAACGCAGTCGCCGCGAACGCGGAATTTCCCGGACGTAAAGTCGTAGTCGTCGCGTTCGTATTGGACGTCTACCAGCTTGGAAAGCAGTTCGTCGCGTTCCATGCGGTCGCCCTTGTTGACGTACAAAATCATCTTGACGTAGTCCGTCGGGGAACCAAGTCCAAAGATGCTCGAAACGCTGGCAACGACAATGACGTCTCGTCGAGAAACCAGAGAACTTGTCGCTGCCAACCGCAAACGGTCAATTTGCTGGTTGACGGCAGCGTCCTTTTCGATGTAAATATCCCGCTGGGGAATGTACGCCTCGGGCTGATAGTAGTCGTAGTAAGAAACGAAATACGAAACGGCGTTGTGCGGGAAGAACTCCTTGAATTCCGCAAACAGCTGGGCGGCAAGAGTTTTGTTGTGAGAAACGACCAGCGTCGGTCTGTTCATGGCGGCGATAACGTTCGCCATGGTAAACGTTTTTCCAGAGCCGGTAACGCCCATGAGGGTTTGCATCTTTTCGCCCCGACGCAAACCCTCAAGCAGTTTTTCAATCGCCTGCGGCTGATCTCCCGCAGGCTTAAACGGCGATACCAATTCAAAATCCATAGCTTAAACCGCTTTGCGGTAATCTTCAATTCTGAAGATTTCAGGCTCCGGAGCAAATCGATGCAAAACGCGCTGATTTCGTTTGATGGAATTGATAATCTTTTCCGCCACGACAACCGCGTCTGCGCCAGCCTGACCGGTAACGCAAGGGACGCGTCCGCTGACAATCGAACGAACGAAATCGCGCATTTCCAGTTCCAACGCGTCAACGGAGGCGAACGAACGGGTCATCTGCGGAAGCATTTCGTCCATGAGGTTTTCCTTGAAGTAGTTCAAGTCGTCCTGATCCAAACGATTGACGTCAAACTGACCGCAAAGAACCTGTTCTTCCGGGTGAACGCAAGACATGACGCGATTGGCAAAGTCGATTTCTGTAAAGCTGTCTTCAGACCAGATTTCCATTTTTCGGGTTGGAGTGCGGCTCACGCGCGAGGCTTCCAGGTCGGCAATGCAGTCGTTTTCAAACGTAATTCGCGCCTGAACAACGTCTTCGTGTCCGCTGACAAGCGTTTGACCGATAGCTTCCACCTGTGCAACCGGGCTGTTGACGAGCGTCAAAACGAGGTCAATATCGTGAATGAGCAGGTCAAGCGTTACGCCGACGTCGACAGAACGGAATGTAAATCCGCTTGATCTTTTAGAATGAATGTAACGCGGCTGATTGATGTGTTTTCGGGCTTCGGTGAACGCGGGATTGAACCGTTCAACATGCCCAACTTGCAGAATCGCGCCGGATTTTCTGGACGCGGCAAGCAGAGCGTTTGTCTGTTCGGATGAGACAGCCAGCGGCTTTTCCATTAAAGTATGAATTCCGCGCGACAGGAGCGTAACGCCCAAATCCCGATGAAGGGGCGTTGGCGCGGCAACAACCGCAGCGTCGACGTTGTCTAACAGACCGCTGTACAGTTCAGCAAAACCGCGGCATTGAAGTTTTCGACAAGCTGCAACGCGCTGCGACTCAGACGGGTCGACAACGCCAACTAATTCCAGATTCAATTCCTCTTCCAGCGCGCGAATTTTTTGTCCGTGAAAAGTTCCAAGTTTACCTGCGCCGATTACAACAATTCGAATGGGGTTACTCATGGTTCTATTTTTATTCCTGGCGGCGTGTGACGCTTAGAAGCAGTTTTTCCAATAATTGAGAGTTCAGCGCATGGCCGCTTCCGACGCCATGAAACCGTCCTATCCATTCGATTCCCCCGAGATAGAAATCGCCGGTGAAATCGAGGACTTTATGTCGGGCGCACTCGTTGGGAAACCGAAGTTGGTTATCCAGTGGGCCCTCTCCCGTAAATACGAGACAATTTTGCGTTGTTACACGCTGGCAAAGCCCGGCAGACTGAAGCGCCCTGGCTTCGTCCTGAGTTGCAAACGTTCTGGCGGGAGCGACTTCTTTTTGAAGTTTTTCCGAAACAAGCTCTGTTGAGAACTCCTGTTTGCCAATATCCGGACAATGCGGATAATCCAGTTCGTAACGAATCGTTGACGTCAAATCTTCCGGCTTTGGCGGTTCGACTTCCAGATAAGATTTGTCCGTCCCGACGCGAATGGATTGTGTAACGCGCTTTTGAATTCTTTCTCCCGGCTGATCGACAGTTCCGACGCTTTTGATAGCTTCGACGTACGGTAAAGCAGAACCGTCTAAGGCGGGAAGTTCCTGAGCGTTTACCCGAACGCAGCAGTTGGTTATTCCCGCAGCAAACAACGCCGCCATAAGATGTTCGACCATGTCGACCTGAACAACCGTCTGACCGTCTTTTTGAATTCCCAGCGACGTTCGGCGTTCAACGGCAATCCGGTTTTCCAGCTTTGCCGGTATAGGCGGCGCGGAAGGAACGTCGTCTCGAATAAAGACGATTCCTGTATCCGGGTCGGATGGATTAAGCGTTACGACAACGTCTTCGCAGCGCCAGAATCCAAATCCTTCCAGACTAACCGGTTTGTTCAGCGTTCTTTGCATCGGGCGGGAAGTAGGGAAGTTGACAGCAATCTGTCGCTTCCCTGTCCTTTCTATCGGTTCGTTGTTGCAGGTCGAGCGGTGTTAGACTGTTGCTGAGCGCCGGAGTTGAGGCGGGTCAAAATCTGGTCCGTAATGTTGATGGCTCCGTCATACCAGATAACCTGTCGAGAGCTAACTTCCTGAAGCGTATTTTCGGCAGGAGATAGCTGAGCGTTGCGAAGCTGGAATTCTTCAGCGGTGCTAACCTGCAAGACGCAAGTGGCGCCAATCTGCTTGGCGTAGAAAGCGGCGTGCTGTTTGATGTACTTGTAGGAGTCCTGAAGAATTTTAGCTGTCTGTTCGTCCCGCTGCTTCATTAAAAGAGCCTGGTCGGTTTTAATATCCTGTCCTTTACGGATAATTGTGGTTTCCAACTGTTCGTATTCCGGCGTGCCCTGTTTCATCGTCTTGAGAACCTGAGCCTGTTTTTGAAGTTCGTCGTCGCGGGCTTTGAGCGCGTCAAACTTGGGTTTGAGCTGATTGTTAAGTTCGTTGCCGCGAGCGGTAACGTATTTCCATTCGCGAAAGATTTTAGCAACGTCGACCACTGCAACAGAAGAACGAACTGGAGCAGGGGCGGGCGCCGCATTTTGAGCAACGCCAGTAAGAGCCAAAGCCACGCCGACAATAAGAACCAGAAGGCTGGTAACTACGAATTTTTTCACTTTAATCTCTCCTTGTTGGTCAACGGTCAAATTTGACCTTAACAAATTAGATAAAAAAATTAATTTGAATAACAAAGAAACGGTTCTGTGTTTGGCAGTCAGATCGTGTACTCGTCAGAGGTTTACCAACGTCTGTCAGAACCCGTTTCGCAATCTTTATCTCCTTGG
>JAZMZV010000028.1:0-10427 GCA_045586185.1 Thermoguttaceae bacterium
TTGAGGGATAATTGTATATAACTGAATATTCCGAAAAGAACGACTATATATATTAACTTTGAAGACGTTTTAAAAAAATGTCGATGTTCAAAGCAACATTAAAATGAATTATCCGAACGAATCACTGGCGATAATTGGAGCGCATTGTTGCGTGCCCGGAGCTTTTTCACCCGAAGAGTTGTGGAATAATCTTTCTCAAGGGAAAGTTACGGTTACGAATATATCTGAATCGCGTTATCCCTTCAACATTTTTAAGTCTGATCAAAGTGGAATTTGGGGTAGAAGCAATAACAATCTATGCAGCGTAGTAGATATCGCAGAATTTAACAGCCGGTATAAGCCCGACTTTATCAAAGAACTTCTCGCTAACGGCGTCTCTCCAGAAAACATTCCAGACGAAACCGGTACGTTGTTGACGTCTTTTACGGCGTACAGCGCCATAAAGAGCGCCGGGTACAATCCGTTTAATCTGCCTCGCGTTCCGTTTAGCGTTTATACCGGGATGGTTCGGCTTTCAGACGGTATTACGAATAACATTATTCGACAGGCGACGCCGTTGTGGCTTCAAATTCTTGAACAGTCGTCGGGCTTGTCGAAGGAAGTATTAGATTCAATCAGTCAGGATTTTGAAAACTATCTAAGCAAAGAAGACGAAACTCTTGAACCGTATTTCCATAAAACGGATAAGAAGTATTCTCATTTAGTCACCCGAAAAATCCAAAGTCTTTTTAAGCTCAACGGTCAGGGCTTTTCATTTGACGATGCGTGTTCCTCTTCGGTGGCTGCGCTTTATTTAGCCCAGTTGTTTTTTGCTCATCATCCTGAAGGTATGGCGTTGTGCGGCGGCTTTTCTCTGATCTGCCGAGGGAGCGTGAACCTGTTCAGCCAAAACAAGGCGGGTTCAGATATTGGGTCTATGCCTTTTGACGAACGCGCAAACGGCTTGATTCAGGGCGAGGGCTGTGCGTATTTGCTGGTTCGACCTCTGTCAGCCGCGTTGAAAGCCGGGGACAAGATTTTGGGCGTTGTTCGCGGCGTTGGCGTTTCCTGCGACGGGAAAGGCAAAGGACATTGGGCGCCGTGCGTTGAGGGACAAAATCTGGCGATTTCCCGAGCGTGGGCGTCGGCGAATTTGAACGAATCGGAATCTCCCGACCTGATTGAAGCGCATGCAACCAGTACGCGACTGGGCGACGCTACTGAACTGGAAGCGGTCGACGCGTTTCTCAAGCAGAATCGTATTACAAAGCCGGTTCCGATTACCAGCGTCAAAGCCAATATTGGGCATCTGCTTGAGGCGGCAGGCGCGACGAGCATCATCAAAGTGATGAAGGCGTTTCGCAATCAGATTATTCTTCCGCAAACGTCATTCCAGGAGCCGACGTCAAAATTCGACTGGAACAATTCTCCGTTATACGTTCAACAGGAAGTCAAAAGCTGGGCCGTCTCTCAGGACAAAAAACGTCTGGCGATGGTCAACGCCTACGGGGTTGGCGGACTCAATGCGTCTGTTGTTTTGGAAGGACCGGAATTCGCAGAAGCGACAAATAAAGAAACAGAACACGCTCCTGCGGCGCCGGAAGCGATTGCCGTTGTCGGAATTGGCTGTATAGCTCCCGGCGCGTTTGATTCCAAAGAGTTCAGAAGAATCGTCAAGCAGGGCGAAAGCGTCATGACGGCAGTTCCGGAAGAGCGCGGCGATTTGATGTTGACCAAGTCTGAATTTGAAGAATTGTCACAACGCGGCGTCAAGGCGGGGTTTGTCAACAATTATCAATACGACTGGAAGCGGCACAACATTCCGCCCAAGCAGATAAAGTTTGGACATGTGCTGAATTACTGGTATTTGGGCGCTGTTGATCAGGCAATTGACGACGCTGGAATGCCGCAGAATATCAAACAGTCCAACGCTCAGCCGGAACGCTGGGATCGTTCCAAAACGGCAGTTGTTGCAGGATGCCGATCCTGTACAGACTATTGGCTGTTTATGAATGCTGGTATAACGCTTGCGGAATTTGAACATTCCGTTCGTTCGTCTTTTACAAAATCAGGCATGGATTTGTCAAAAGCAGACGACGTTATTAAAAAGTTTCATAAAGATTTTACTGACAAATTCCATCTTGATGAAGACTCAACCGGCGGAACGACGATAAGTACATTTGGTTCTAAAATTGCTAAATCGTACGATATTTCGGGCCCCATCTTTTCGCTCGACGGCGGACACAGCGCTTCTTTGACAGCGTTGTCAGCGGCGTACAATTTGCTGCAGGACGCTCGAATTGACAGAGCTATCTGCGTCTGCGGCGACCGTACGCAAGGACCGTCTCTTCACGCCATGCTCCGCAGCAAAGACGCTTCCGTTACGCCTCCGGCAGAAGGCGCAGTCGCGTTTGTTCTTAAGCGGGCGGAAGACGCTCTGAAAAACGGCGACAAGATTTACGCGATTATTCCAAGGATTGAAATGGAATCTTCTGACGTTCAAATTCAGGATAATTTGGACTATGCGTCGACAATGACGATTCGTTCTTCTTCCTCAAAGGAGACAAGCTCCATCGACGAATCCTTAACCAAAACGTTTGGCGATTTCGGTCCGGCAAAAGGCATGATGGCTCTTGCCAACGTTTTGCTCGAAATTCAAGAGAAAAATCAGGTCGCCGCGGCGGCTTGGCAAATTCAACATAAAGACAGTGAAGGGATTACTATTACCATGGATATAGAAAACGTTGCGTCGTATCGGGAAAAAGGGGAGAAACGAAGCGACATGGCGCCTGATGTAACAAAGACGGCTGAGACGTCGGCTGAAAAGCGGGAGTCGAGCGTTTCAACTCCCGCTCCTGGTCTGTTACGCAAGTCGGGCGCTCGCGTTGCCTTCCTCTTTGCAGGGCAGGGCGCGCAATATCCCAACATGATGAGCGGCATGACCGAACTGCCGGGCGCAAAGGAAATTATCGAGGAGCTTGACGATTATCTAACGACAGTAGGTTTGCCGAATTTCCAAACCGTGTTGCAGACCGAAGGGAACATGCTGGGTAAAGATACGTTTAGAACCCAGCTGTCTTTGCTCATAGCGGATACGTTTATCTATAGTCTGTATTTGTCTCAAGGCGTTCGTCCTGACGTTGTCATGGGACATTCCTACGGCGAATACCCCGCCATGGCGGCGTCTGGCGTTTGGCATTTCCAGGCGGCGGCTTTGGCGACGGAAATTCGCTGCCAGGCGATTGAAAGCGCTTTAGCGGAATTTACCGCCAAACGAACCAGAACGGCGATGCTGTCAACCAACGCGTCAGAAGACCAGATCGTTGAAGGAATGGCGACCATTCCGGACGCTGCGACTACGATTTTCGTTTCCAACCGCAACGCGCCTACCCAGACGATTATTGCCGGTACGTACGATTCCATTAAAAAGATGGAGGCGTATTTGCTTTCGTGCCAGCGTCTGGCGTTGATTCTGCCGGTTCCCGCCGCGTTCCATTCCCCGTTGATGACAGGCGTCTGCAAGCCGTTTGCAGAAGCTCTTAAGCCGCTTACGTTTGATTTGCCGAACGGGCTGCTTCTGAGTTCTGTTACAAGCTCGTTTGAGTCTGATCCGGACGTTTTCCGCAGCAATCTGATTGAACAAATGACGAAGCCTGTCGATTTTATCACGATGATTCGCAAGGCGTATAACGTCGGCTGCCGGCATTTTGTCGAGATTGGTCCGAAAAAGATTCTTACCAATCTTGCCAGGCAGATTCTGTCGGACTGCTCCGATGTTACGTTCTATATTTCCGACAACAGCAAAGGCGGCGACCCGGAAAAATTCCTGGAAGTCTGCAATCAGCTCCGGAATATTCAGGACGTTCAGGCTCCGGTCAAGAAACTGGTTGTCGAGACGCGAATTGAGAAAGACGATTCGCGAATCGAGAGAAGAGACGCAGCGCCGTTACAGGCTGCGCCGCAGTCTACGCTCCCGGCGTCGAGCTATTCGATCAGCATTTGCCGTCAGTCCGGAACCCCCTACGAAATGGGACTTCAGTACGGAAAACAGTACGCCCAGGAACTGCGGGCAATGGTTCGACGTTACGTTGATATTGTCGGACACGCAACAGAAAAGCTCTTGCCGCCGTCGCCCGCGATGGACAAAGAGTCGTTGACAACCCGTTTCGGAGAAGACGGTTATGAAGAGATGCGCGGCGTCGCTGACGGAGCGGGAATTCCGCTCGAAGCGCTCGTTCGTCATAATATATGCCTTTTCCCGACGATGGATACGTCCGAACAGAGAAAGATTTCTAATACAGGAAAAACAATTCCTGCCAGTACAATAAAGATGGATTCTGACAGCACAATAAAAATGAGTTTTGAACCCTTGGGACGCGTTGCCAGCGGCTGCGTTCAGTTTGCCGGCACGACTCCGAACGGAACTTTTATTCACGGCTGCAATATCGATTTGCCGTTTAAGAGAATTGTACCGGACAGCGTTCAGGTTCAAGTTCAGGTTCGTCAGCCAATCAACCGGATTTCTCACTGCTTCGTTGGCGTAACGGGAATGCTAGGAACAATCGGCGGAATCAATTCCAAAGGGTTGTGCGTTACCAGCTGTACAATGCTGGATTACCCAACGCAGTTCCAGGTGAAGCCGGAATCCATGGAACATTCGACGTTGATCGAACGGATTCTTTCTGAATGCTCCAACATTGACCAGGCGTTGAAGCTCATTTACAAAAACGGCGCTATTGGCGGCTGGACTATCGGCTTGACGGAAGGCGCGACAGGAGCTATCGCCCAGATTGAATACTGCGACAAAATGGTCGTTCATCGCGACGCTATGGATTTCCTCGCCCAGGCAAACCATTCTCAGCTGTTGGTCAAAGAACGTCCAGAACGTGGCGTTGAAGTTCCGGAACACTCCAAAATTCGCGAAACGCGGCTGCTTCAAATTCTTACCAATGACGGCTCTGAAAAAACATTGGCGGTAGACGCATTGACGGCGTTTGCCGCTTTGCGGGACGTCAAACTTCCCAATCAGAGCGAAAAGCCGCTGCCAGGCGCGTTCAGAACTATCAATATGCTTCATCGGGTTGACAACGTCTGTTCCTGGATGTTTAACCATACCGCTCAAACGCTGATGGTGGCTTCTACGCCGGATATTTACGTTTCCGAAGACGACAAGGCTCTCTGGAACGAGATCCCGATTCGAGATCTGCTGCCGGATTACGACGCTCAAGCGGAAAGCAAACCGCTCAGCGCTGCGACCAAAGTTCCGGTTGTAGAAAAGCCCGTTGAGCCCAAAGCGGTAAAGACGAAGTCGTTTACCGTTTCGGAAATCGCCCGATTTACCCCGGCTCAATTCTATGACAAGATCAAGCAGGCGACGCCCGATATTGAGAAGTCTGTTACAACCCGATATATTGAATGTCTGGTTGAAGCTCCGGATTTGCCCGAGGCGTCTGCGCTTACCGGCAGAACGCTGATTATCGGTTCCGAAAAGAACCCGGTCGCGATGGAACTGGTTCGACAGTTGAAGCCCGTTTCCAGCGACGTTGTCGTTTTCGACCTGTGCGACAATAACGGAGGTAAATCTGAAGAAACGATTGCTGCGGAAATTGACGCGCTGTGGAAGCAGTCTCCGATTTACAACATTTTTGTCGTTCCGAGCTGGGACAATGAGTCGTCGTACAAGTTTACGAAGTCAGACTGGACGCAAATGGAAAATACGACGATTCTGCCGTTGTATTTGACTCTGCGTGAGATTTACCGCTGCGCCAACGCTCAAAAGGAAGTTGGAAAGCTTCGTCTGGCGGCTGGCGTTCGACTTGGCGGCGACGGCGGCTTTGCCGGCTATTCCGTTCGCGTTGAAGGCGGCGCGATTGCCGGGTTGGTTCACAATCTTCACGTTGAAAACATGGCTACGTTCGGTTCCAACACCTGTTTCAAGGCGGTGGACTTCTCGCTCAAATCGACGTCCGAATTCATTGCGAAATCCCTTATTAAAGAACTCGCTCATTTTGAATCCCATTTTGACGTCTGCTATCAGTCCGAAAAACGCTATATTCTGACGATGTTTCCGGAAGCCGTTCCGGCGTCTGCCGTCAAAGCCGCTCCGGCGTCAGATACTGAGGAAGTCTGGCTTGTAACGGGCGGAGCGCGCGGCGTTACAGCAGAACTGGCGTACTATCTGGCGAAGAACCGTAAAGTCAAGCTGTACATTCTCGGTTCTTCTCCGCTTCCCAAGGTTGATCCGACCTGGCGAATGCTCGACGCTGACGGACTCAAACAGCTTAAGCAGAGCGTTGTCCGCGCCGCATTGGCGGAAAAGAAAAAGCCGGCGTCTGAATGGTCGAAGGTGGAAAAGGCGTTGGAAATCGACAGAAATCTGCGGCGTCTGGACGCTGCGAAGGTTTCGTGGACTTACATGGCTTGCGATCTGAGTTCGTATGAAAACGCCGCATTGGCTGTCAAGCAGATTCTCCGTCAGGAAGGACGCATTGCCGGCGTTCTTCACGGGGCCGGGTTTGAAAGGTCCGCTACGTTCTATAAGAAAGAAGAACGCAACGTTCGCATGACGGCGGACGTCAAAGTCGGTTCGCTGTGGTCGATTCTGGAAACGCTCGAAGGTAACCTGCCGGATTACATCGTCATGATGGGGTCGGCTGCCGGGCGCCTCGGTGGAAATGGCCAGACGGACTATGGCATGTCCAACTTCCTTTGCTCTAAAATTCTTAACCGGTTCGCCGCGCTGCATCCGCAATGCCGCGTTATAACCTTCCATTGGAATGCATGGGACGAAGTCGGAATGTCCGTCAGACCGGAATCGCTTATTGCGTTCAAGTCGATTGGCATGGCGATGATGCCGGTTAAAGAAGGACAAGACCATTTCTACAACGAACTGGTTATCGACAAATACCAGCCGGAAATTTCGCCGCTGCCGTTCAAACTGTATCAGGACGCGTACCTCAACGAGACGATTGCTGAGAGCAAGGACAAATTGGAAGGCGGTAACGAAGCGAACGCAGTGAGCGAAGTTACGCTTTCTCAAACAGAAACGACTGCCACACCAGCTCCTGTTACAGATTACGTCTTTGGTTCTAACGCGGACGCCTACGAGCTTCGCCGCAAGCTGGGCGAATCGCAGCCGACGGCTCCCGTTTTGATGGTTTGCCGCGACGAACAACTGACGCGATTGATGAACAAGGCGCAAATTGATTATCGGCACAAGACGATTGAAAAACCGGCTCTGGATTGGGTTAAAGCCTGCAAGAACGCCGGCGCGGCAAAGGTTGTCGTTCCGACGTGCACATCGGTTGACCCTATCACTCAGGAGTTTATCGAATCCGTCAAGGCGATTCTGCCAATTGAACAGATTCAAATTCCGTGGACGATCGAACCGGCTAAGTGCGCTGAGATGATTCTGACCGTTTTGCAAGGCGGCAAGATTGAGATGCCAGAGGAAAAGCCAGCGTCAACCTCTGATTCCAAGCCGTCAAAACCCGCTTTGTTAAGCAACATCTGCCTGTTGACAGACGACGCAATTGAAGCGGAATGTACAGTCGACCCGGTCAGCGACGTCTTTTTGCTCCAGCATCAGCTCAAAGAGCGTCCTATTCTGCCGATTGTCATGGGTTTGGAACTGGTTGCTGAAACGGCGAAGGTTCTTACCGTTAAACAGGGGCTTGAACCGATGTCGGCAATTACGGAAGTCCGAATTGTTCGCGGCATGAATTGTACTCAAGACGTTCCGTACAGACTGGTTTGCCGTCTGGAAAAGACAGAAACGCCCAACGTTTGGAACGCGTTGGTCAAAGGCGATTTCTATAACAAAGCCGGAAAGAAGATTAATGAGAATTGCCCGTATTATCGCTGCAAAGTAACGTTTGGTTCGAACAACGTCAAACATGAGCTTGTTCCCAAACTGCCGTCTTTGAGTAAGACTGTCGATGTCGTATATCCGGCTCTTGGCGAGCGCGAAATTTATCACGGACCGGCGCTTCAATGCTTGAAGACGTTTAAATATAACGACCTCAAGTATGCCCTTGGCGATATTATCCCGCAGGAAAGCAGCGCTTTGTTCGGTTCCAGATCGGGCGAGACTGCAACTGATCCTGCTATTATGGACGCCTGTTTGTATGTGTGTGGAGTTTTGAATTACCTTACTATTCCGGGAAAATCCATTCTCGTACCGGATCAGTTTGAGTCAATCGAATACGGCGGCGTCAAATCAACGCCAGGCGAACATTGCGAGTGCTGGTGCCAGCTGGTTAAAGTCATTGAGCTGCCCGGCGGATACGAACAGAAAATCTTTAACTATACGTTATATAACGAACAGGGCGAAGTTATTGTTAACGTATTTAATTGTCAGGCAACAATTATCCGAGAATAATATTTGAATATTAAACCTTAACCACTAACCAATAGATTGCAACAAAATGGGTAGATTAGACGGAAGAGTAGCGTTAGTAACCGGCGCGTCGCGAGGCATTGGGCGCGGAACGGCGCTCCGCCTTGCTGAAGAAGGCGCAGACATTGTTATTAATTACGCATCCTCGCGATCCAATGCAGAGTCGATTGCGGAACAAATTGCCGACCTCGGGCGCAACGTGTACGTCGTCAAGGCGGACGTAAGCCAAAAGGACGACATCGATTCCATGATTGATTTCATTCGCCGTGAAATCGGTCAGCTGGACATCATCGTTTCCAACGCCGCGACAGGCGGTTTTCGTCCGCTGATGAAAGCCAGCCTCAACAATTTCCGGGCGGCGTTTGAAACCAACACGCTCCCGATGATTCTGCTGGTTCAGGCGGCGCGCGATTTGCTGGAGAACTCGCAATGGCGCGGGAAAGTCGTTGGCATTTCCAGCCATGGGGCGCACAAAGCTCTGGAACAGTACGGTTTGATCGGGGCGTCCAAGGCTGCGTTGGAGGCGATAGTTCGTCACCTGGCGCGCGAATTGGGCGAAAAGATCAACTTTAACATCGTCAAGGCGGGATTGGTCGATACGGACTCCGGACGCCGCTTGCCGCATTCCGACTTGATGTTCCAGGAAGCGCCAAAGCACGCCTGCGTCGGGAATCGTCTTGTTACGCCGCGCGACGTCGCAAACGCGATTGTATTCCTCACATCGGAGGAAAGCGACATGGTTCAAGGATCCGTCCTGCTGGTTGACGGCGGCGCGGATATCAGAGCGTAAAAGAAAGATTGAATAATACAGTTTTGTTCAGAACGCAGCAAAAACTGTAACTCGCAACACGTAACTCGCAACTCGCAACTAATATATGAAGTACATTGCATTGACAGGGGCGACTGGGCTTTTGGGATCGTATTTGCTTAAAGACCTGCTTCGCCGCGACATTCCCGTTTTGGCTTTGATTCGTTCCAGCCGCCGCGAAAGCGCCAAGCAGCGCATCGAGGGGATTCTGCGGCGATTCGAGACGCAGCTGGGGCGCGCGCTCCCGCGTCCGGTGATTATGGAATCCGACTTGCACAAGCCGGAACTGGGGCTCAACAGAGCGCAGATTCACTGGGTTTCCCAGCACGTAGAATCCATTCTGCATAACGCCGCCAGCCTGACTTTTGTGGCAGACGACAGCGGGGAGCCGTACGCCTCCAACGTCAAGGGAATGCAGCACGTCTTGCAGCTGTGCCAAAGCGCCAACATTCGCAAGTTTCATCACGTTTCGACGTGTTACGTCTGCGGATTGCGGCAGGGCGTTGTTTTGGAATCTGAACTGGACGAAGGACAGGAATTCGGCAACGACTACGAAAAGAGCAAGGTCGAAGCGGAGAAGATGGTTCGATCCTGCCGGTTTATCGATTCCCTGACAGTGTTCCGTCCGGCGATTATCGTCGGCGACCGTCACACGGGTTACACGCCAACGTTCCACGGCTTTTACGCCCCGATTAAAATCGTTCTTCCGTTTGCCGACCCGATAAAGACGACAGACAACGATTTCGCTCGATACAGCGAAGTATTGGGGATGAAGCTGTCAGACCGAAAGAACTTTGTCCCGGTTGACTGGATTTCTCAGGTTATGACTCACGTCATTTCCCGTCCGGAACTTCACGACAAAACTTATCATCTTTCCGCCGCCAACCGCGTCAAGATTGAAGATATGGGCAAGGTTATTGTCGAGGGAATCAAAAAATACGTCAAACGCGACTCCGCTCATCCGGGCATGACCGCCGATTTCGACCAGATTTTGACAACGTTCACGGGTCAGATGGGCGTTTATAAGTCGTACTGGAAAGACGACCCGGAATTTGACATGACCAACACGATTCAGGCGGCTCCGCATCTGCCGCCGCCGATGATGACGCACGACACGCTTCTGACGCTGGTTCGCTACGCCATGCAAAGCAACTGCGGGTGGCCGCTGCCCAAGCCGACGGTTCTGGAAAACGACGTTCAGGCCGTGTTCGACGCCTACGACAAAAACGATTTCCAGACTGC
>JAZMZV010000029.1:0-72974 GCA_045586185.1 Thermoguttaceae bacterium
GAGTATTATAAGATAATTAATAATTATGAATTATTAACTATTGTTATAACTCCATATAATAATTATACTTACATCTAATCTATATCAATCAATCTGGAATAATCAATTATAATCTAATCTATATCAATCTTGCAAGCAGGATAAACTAATAATAAACTATTGCAAGCGGTTATAAAATAATAGTTTATAGTTTTTAATCTGGAATAAAAAGAACGTCTATAATTATCAATCTGGAATAATGCAGAACGTCAAAAATTAGCCCATAAAATAGCCCCTATTTTGGAGAGTTGAAAGAGGGGGCTATAATTAAACCGTCAGGAAATAAACCGCCCCAGAATAGCCCCAGAACGGAAAACAGAACAGCAGCGAGAACAGACCAGGAAGCAAACAGACAAGCGGAACCGGAAGGGGCGATATTGACAAGCCAGAACCAAACAACGCCAGCAGCGAACGCAAGGCCGCCAAACCGGAAGCGGCAACGGATCGCCAGCAGACAAGCGAGAAGCCGCCGCCGCTGAACTGGACGGAAGCGAGAAGCGGAAGCGAGAAGCGAGAAACGCCGACAGCAGCAGACGACGACAGCACCGACGACCGGAACCGCCGTCAGTCAGTCAAAGCGGAAGCGGAAGCGACCAGGAAACAAGGCGAGAACGCCAAAAGAAAAGCCCCTGCCAATCGGCAAGGGCGAGAACGTGAACAGCAGGAAGCGGGAAGCGGTTAAAATATCAACGCCTCAATAAAATCTTTTAATTGCTTGTCTTTATCGCTATCAGTCAGATAAACTAATTTGATTTTTAACAGCTCTTTAAAATCGTCTTTATACTTATCGGGGATCGCGTCAAAGTCCAAACGATTGACAACCAACCAGGCGCCACGATTGCAGCAAAAATTTAATTGCCATTGCAGCGAGTTTTTACCCAATAATAAATTATTTGAAATCTCAATATAGCTATTAATCCAACCGTCAGAGCCAACCTCTCTATATAATAATACATTTAACATTATTAAACCTCCACTAGTTATTATTATCTGTATTGTCAACAACCTCTAATATCTTGTCTGCTCTTTTTTGCGCTTCTTGAATAGCGCCGGGTATTAAATCACGCCAGCGAGCGCCGCCCCAATCTTTGATATAACGCAAGGAAGAAGGGCGATCGTTAGGGCTATACGGCAACCGCAAAGCATTACACAAAAAAAGCGCCCCAAACTCTGCAACCATCTCCTCTAAACGCCGCCCCCAGACGTCATAACCATTATTTGACTTATTGCCTACTCTCTTACAATAGCTATGGGTAAGCTCGTGTAATGCAGTAGAGCAATAAACGCCAACGCCGCCCCGCATAGCAGAAGGAGAAGGAAGAAAAATAGAATCTATATCAGGACGATAAAAAGCCGATCCGCCCCCAATCTTGACCGGAACGCCAGCGCGCTGAAGGATTGAAAACAAATCGGGGATCGCGTCTTTTAAGATTGAAAAATCTTGATTTTTAAGCGCATTTGACCACTTTACAACCTCATCGGGAGGATTGACAAGATCAAGAGCCGAAAAAACGACCTTTGCCGAACGCTGAACGCCGTAAACCGAACGCCGGAAAGAAGCCGCTTTTATTTCCTCTGCTATATCCTCCGGCTCCATGTCGTCAAAGTTAGTAGCGTCTATTGCCATTTGTACCGCGTCTTTTTTTTGTGAAAGACACAAAACCACGAACGCCGCCGCTTTTGAACCTTTACGCAAGCCGCCCCATTTTTGCGCTTGATTATAAGTGATGAAAAAAGGAGAATAGCCATTATCCCGAACGGTTTGGCAAGTGAGAAACAATTTATTTTTGCCTTTGTATCGCCAGCCCGTTTCAAGATTCTGAATAGGGGGCGCCTTGTAGGGATTAAACCAGCGAGCAGCAGCACCATTTTCTATTTCCTCTATAATCTTTTCTGTTAATTTGTCTTTTTTGTCAGTCATTGTTAAATACTCCTATAATATTAAAGTGTAAAAAATAGGGGCGACCGGAACAGCCGCCCCAGGAAAGCGAACAGAGAAAGCGGACGTTTAAATAATAGCCTCTTGCTTGTCTTGCTTGTCAGTATGCTCTAGGCGCCATAATTCCGCTTGAATATACGCCAGAGTGCACGCCGCCTCTTGCAGTTCTGGATCGTCTTGCAGTTCCTCATCATCACTAAACCGCGCCCAAATGGGGGGAGTATTGACCGGATAAATAATATCGGCGTCCGAGTGATTTTCAAGGATTGACGCGAGAAAGTCAGAAATATAATATTGTGTATTATCGCCATCGACCACTTGACAAAAGACATCTTTTTTAATCAGTCTTTCCAAAATTGTTTGATAGTACATTTTATATACTCCTGTTTTAACTGTTAAGTTTCCAAAATGCTTCTTGACCTTCATACAGCGCTTTATAAAAAATCCTTTTCAAACGTTCGTCCGATTCAATTTCAGATTCTTTGAAGCCAAGAGCGCGCAAAGCGGGGATATAATCGCCAGAATAAAAACATTCATAATTTGACAGTTCAAAGCGGAAAGCGGAATATAAAAAATCGTCATTTTCAAAACCCGCTTTTTTCTCATTATAAAAACGTTCTGCCATCTCCATATAAGCCACTTTATCGGCTTTTCTGATGAAACAACCCGCGCCGAGTGAAATAATTTTATCTGTATCAGTAATCGGATCGAGTCCCCATTCTTCCATCATCTGATTAAAACTATCGTCAGTAAAGGCAGCGCCGAGCGGGAAGTTGTCAAATTCTTTTTGTTGACGTTCTCTAAGTTCTGGATAAAGTTCTATCATTATATTTTCTCCTCTTGTTAAACGTTGAAGCGGTTAAAAGTTCCAATTAAAAAGGCGCGTCCAGGTTATACACGCCAGGCGCTGGAGCGTCCGGGGAAAGACCCGCGCCCCTTGAAATATTGCCATTATCGCCAGCAGTAGTAGGAACGCCAGCGCCGGAAAGTAACCACGACTCATAATCACTCTTGACGCGCGCCGGATCGTAATCTGACAAATCAGAAAATCCAGAATAATCGACATCTTGACCGTATGCAGATTGAGCAGACAGCGCCGCCGCCTCCTGCTCCTGCTCTTGCAACCACGACCAGGCGAACGCCCGGAACGCTTGCATATTTTTGAGTTGATAGAGCCAATTAAAAAAGCCCTTGCGACCATCGCCAGCGCCGCCCCATGCCGTTTTTGTACGTTCCGGCAAGTCTGGATAAATTTTTTTAATCCAAAGCCACAAGCAATAGACCATTTCCCCATCTACATCTTTTTTAGTGTTAGCCAAATAGCCCGATACCAATTCAGATTCAGACACGCCAGCCCTAAACATTGACAGAGCATAGCCCGCCGTTTTTCGTCCGATTGTAATTTTTTCTTTAGATTCAATCATTTTTAATATTCCTTTCTTTCAAAGCCCCCGCCAGTAGGCGGGGGCGAACGCGAAAAATAAAAACTAGTTCCAGCCGCGAGGGGTAAGCACGATATAATTATCTGTCTCCCACACATCCCCAACCAGGTCTACACAATACGGCGCGTCATTGTTAGCGTCATAGATAAGTTCATCGACATTATCGGCAATGTAACCATCAAGAGCGACATTATCGCCAGTTTTGACCCAATCGGCGGGATTGTTAGAGGAGGGAGGGAGCCAAACCAACGCGCCATAAAATACAACCGGTTCACGCCCGCTACAATCAACGCTTGACCAATTGACAATCAGCGCCGCCCCGTTCGCCTTGTATATCCAGATACCCGATTCCTGACCAAACAATTCGCAATAACTCATTTTTCTTTTCTTTTTCCTTCCCCCTCCCATACGGGAGGGAATAAACGTTAAACAAAAAACCTATACACGCACACCAAAAACTATTTATAATAGACCGCGCAAAAATCGGCAAAAGCCGCCAACAAAGCCCGCTTAAATGCCAAAAAATCAACGTCCGAAAACGACCAGCGCACCTTTTCGCAAAGCTCCTTGCAAGTGTTTTTCACGTCGATAATATCGCCGTAATATGGATTAGACGCCAAAATCTGACCGGACGGCGGGCAAGTGTAGGACTCATAACCGCCACTATTGCCCAATTCGTCGACATAGTTATTATCCCAGCGTAACTGACAATGGCAGACGTGCAACGTTGTATTGTACGTTGTATCTGTCCAGTCATACACAGACAATTCGACATGGTACCAATCAGCCCAAGTTTCATACAAGCAGCCCCACGCTTCGACCCTGCTATTATTTTCTGTAAGCAATTCAAAATCTTTCAGACCGCCAACGTATTCATCAATTGTTTCAACTTTTTTTCTGCTATCAAAAATCATTTTTAATACCTCCTTTTTGCTAGCACCAAACCGCGCGCCCGTTAAAAAATCCTAAATGGAGCGATCCGAGAGAATCCGAGAGCCGCCCCGCGTCATCACAGACGGAAGCGGAAAGCACGCCCCAGCCGTCCAAATGGTAATGATAAACAACGTCAACAAAGCCGCCCGCGCCATGATTTCCATATTTTTTTAATGGGGAAGCGGAAGAAGGGATTAAGCGCTCTATAATGCTATATTCAACACTGACAAATTTTTTCTCCTTGTAAATTGTACTGGAACGCTTGCAAATCCCAACGCTAAGACCGCGCGCGAGATAATCGGCAGCGAGTGCGCGCGCCTCTTTCAAGTTGTTTTTAACGTAAAACGACCAAACGACCCGCCCATAATTCGTAAAATCACGCACAAGCACCCCGCAACGACCGCCAATAATAGCGCCGGATCGTTTTTTCTCCTGTTTTTTAATTGTTTCCATTCTGTTTTTCTCCATTGTTAGAGGTTATAGTTATACGGCACAAACGACAGCAGCACGCCAGCGCCGTTGACAATATCCGAGTTATCCAATGCCCAAGAGGGCTTGAGATCGCCGCCGTATTCGTACAGATAATCGCCCGCGTCCGTTGACAGTAACAGCCCGAACCCGTCCCACGCCTTGTCTGTTTTTTCCCACTCAATCGCCAGCACGTCCAACCCGTCCACCGTCAAGTTACAATTTTCTGATCTGCTAATCTTGCCAACGCTAACCATCGTTTTTTTCTCCTGTTTTTTGTTCGTTCTGTTTTTCGTTTTTTGTCTTGCGTCCGATACGCTCAACACGTCCAAAGTATACCCCACTTTTCGACGTTTGCAAGCAAAAAATTTAATTTTTCCGTTTGTTACATACCACTATATATAGGAATTTTGACCCCGATTCCGAGGGGTCCTCCTGGGGGATACCTACACGACGGCTGCGCCGGAGCGCTTTTAAAAAAGCGTGCAGAGGAGTGGATATGGGGTAATAAAACCCCTATTTTACCAAATTTTGGGCTATTTTATCGGCTTTTCTTTCCTATTTTACCGATTTTATCAAATATTCAATAGTATTTATCAGGACTTCCTGTTAAAATGTTAAGATAAATAAGATGTTATTTTATCACTCAAAACAGTATTTAATCATTGGAATGGTAAATGTTAAAATAGAGAGAACCTCAATATCTTGTGGTGTTGCATTTTTACACAGTGTTACATTTTTGTAACATTTGCAAATTTTGTAATATGAACGTTTGTATACGTCATTCACTATCATTCAGAGTTGCGTGGCGAGAATAATCAATATGATTTTTAATCGTGCGCCTGCGTGCGTATGTGTACGTGCGTTATAAATAGATACAGACGTAGCCCGTAAAGATTTCTCTCGACGGGCTGTCTGCGAAGTTGATGATAGAATCTTTCGTTACCGCGCCAGATTTTTTGCCTTGCGCCCAGCGGTTTTGGCGTTCTCAACGGGATTATAGTCGGCGTCGATTTCCGTTGCGCCGTCCTCATACGCCTCGAACAAAAGTTTGAACATGTGTTGAATACTCCCGTTGAACGGCGTTCCGTCAGCCAGCGTCAGTCCGCAACGCATAGCCGCCATTTTAATTCGGGCGTACTGCTGGCGCATTTCCGCGTTCAGGCGCAAATGAATCGCGGAAGGAACGGGCGCGGTTGACTGGTAATCGTTACCAAAAATCATCTTTTCCATTGTCAAGTCTCCTGAAATGTTAAACGTTAAAATTGACCGTACCAATTTTCCTGCTCCGGGAAAAATTCCGGCTCTCGATGTTTACCGATGTTTCCTTGTATTTTATTGAAGGCGTCCGACGACAACAACAATTCGTTGCAATAACTCCCCATCATTGCCGCGTATGCTGTACTGTCAAGCCAGTGGTTCGCTCTTGTGCCGTTTTCCGTCTGCCATTGCAGGACGTCTCCGCGAGGCGTATGTTTTAATACTGGGCGCTCTGAACAAATGTGGGCGACGAACCGGGAATGTTCATCAACGTTTGGGCTGTCGTACATAATTAAACTCTGTTCGTTCGCTGCGTCAACGGATAATCGCTCCTGAACCTGACCCTTCCAGTAGTCGGCGTTGGTTTCCATCAGGAACGTTCCAGCAGACGCGATCCAGCTTTTATGATAATTGTTTCCGATATACACGACAACGGACGTCGTTTTCTGCGGCTTGCGATACTGCGGCATACGAATAGATTGACCGTAACCCTTGACTGGCAGACAGTCGGCAAATCCTCTGTTTTTGCAAAACTTATAAATCGTTTCCGTTGCAAAGCCAGAGTCAATCCCGGTATACATTAAAGGCAAGTACCCGCCGCCCTGTACCGGGAACCCTTCTGTGTAATAGTTCAGGTAGTTTTCCAGAGCGTAGGAAATACTTTCCGTTGACGCCTGTTCGGTCGTGTATTTCTCTTTGTCGAGTTTCCAGTTCTGGTAGTCGATGATATACCCGCGAAGGATACGGGGATTATCTTTGACAAGTCGCTGCCAGGCGATATACGTAGCCCAACAGTGATGTATACCGATGTCAACCCCAGCAGAAACGAACAGGGTATTTGCGGGACAAACGCCGCGCCCAACTCGTTCTGACTTTCGCGCTCTCATTTCAGACGGTACAAGCGGACGCAGTTCTTCTATTTCCGGGTCTGACGGAATCGCCCACATGAATTGACGCAATCGGCGTTCGACTGAAACAATATCCTCTGCTCTGGTTGCCAACCATTCGCGCCGCCCAAACTCTGACGTGTTTTTCAGGAGGTTTTCAAACGCGCTCCATCGGAACCCCAGAGTTCGAGTTTTCGGCTCGTCGCCAGTAATGTTGCCGTCCTTGTCAATCTTCTGTCCCTTGTGAACAAGTTTGGAATTTTCGTACTTGTTCATTATCCGGCGTTCTTTCTCGGATATTGGGTGTTGACAAGCCGGACAGATAAACGTTGCTTTTTCCGCCGCTTCCCCTTCACTGTGCGCGGCTTGCCAACCAATTAAATGTTCGCGTTCAATGTTTACCCATTCCCCGCAATGAGGGCATTTATGATGAATAACGCTGGCAGTCCCATTTTTATATTCCGTCCAGATATGCCCTTTACTGTGCGATACAGTACACTCCATAAAGATTCTCTGGTTACTTTCAGAATAACTGTCAGCGCGGGATTCTATCTGCGATACTGGATTCGTTTCGTCCGACGACGCTTTCAGGTCGTCCATCTTGTCGGCTTCGGTAATAACAATGATTCTGGCGGTCGCGCCGGATCTGTTGGCGTCTCCGCCCTTCCCAGACATAAACATCAATTTCGCGCCGTTCTTAAAGAATACCAAATCAACGTTCTTTCCGCCTTGCGACGCCGTACCTTTTGTTGGGAGAAGGTTACGATAAATACTGTTTTCAATCGCTGGTTTAATATCCGTCTGCCATTTCGTATACCCCATTTCTTCTGTTGGAACGCCGTAAATAACATCTTCTTTGCGCTCAAACAAATAATAATTGATTGGAATGTTTGTCGTGTGCCAGGTCTTTCCGCCCTGAACTGGTCCCGTTACCGCGAACCGCGTCCACTTCCCGGAATCAATCGCTTCATGCAATAGGCGTCCGTACGGCAATCGGTCGTATCTAAACCGCATACCTTTATATTCGCCTGACGGCAAAATCAATGTTTCAGCAAACTCACACATCGAACGGAGCTTCTTCTGCTCCTGTGTTTCCAGAAACATCTGATAGAGGTTTATCAACTTCTCTTTCGTCTGTTTCGGCAACTTGCGTGTAATCCGCCGATAACTCGCCAGAGTATCGCTGCATGATTGTTGCAATGGTTTCTTCTACGCGGTAAGCCGCTTCGTTCTCTCCCGCGTTGTATAAATCAAATTGGAGTTTTTTTAACGCTTGCGCTATTTCCTGCATTGGAATCCAGATTGCTTCTGCCGGAACCAACTTCCCACGGTCTTGTTCCAGTTTGATAAGCTCTCGGTCAGCTTTCGTTTCTCTTAACCGTTCCAACGCAGCCGATCCAGTCGCCTGTCCTGTCTGCTGGTCAATAGCAAAGTCTTTCCCATGCTCCTGAAAGAAGTTAAATTCCTCTCGCAGAAAGTCCAGAACGTTGATTCGACGCTGCAATAACGATGGGGTATTATACCTTCGCCCATGCTCGTCAATGCTCTTGTTCTGCCGTCCTGAATAATCCGAGAAATACTTTTTTGGAAACGACTTCATAAACCGAAATCCAAACTGTTCCAATACAAGCCCGTCAATTTCCGTTACCTGCATTTCCTCAACGTCATTCAGTTTCCCGGACGTTTGAAGTTTGGTAACGATATTCTTTACAATCGTTGGATTGACGTTGGTATTTGAAATATCTATGTGAATCGGCAGAGCAATTAGCTTTTCCATATTTGCCCCTACGTTATCAATGTGATAAATGTTCGCAATGGGCGCAACAGTAACAAATATAACTTTAATAACTTATGGTGCAAAACGCTCTTTTTACGCGAACCGCGCGATATTGTAACGCTCTATACCCGTATATTAAAAGCGAGATGGACTATCAAAAGCAACTTGAAATCTTTGAAGAAAACGCGGACTATCGCTCGGACTTAACGGGCGAGAAGGTTAAGAAATATATCGCTGCAGGACGCTGTCTGTGTTTACTCCCAAACTTAAAATCGGGCAGTATTTTCGGCGTTGAACGAACGTACAACCTTGAAGCTCTTATGCAGCTTGTCCGCGACGCGGAAACGTGGCAAACAATCACGTTCACGCACTACAGCAACGGCGGACAAATATCGGCGTCGTTTGACTGCGAAGGTATGTACGACCATAGACCTTGGGCTTGATGAGCAACGAAAATAAACTCCTGACGAATGCAACGAAACTATTATCGCAGGAATACAACTCTGCGCTCCCGAACAGGTACGCTTCAAACCCTGTAGGCGTCAACAACTTCGCAACGGACGCTGACAGTCAAATCCAATGGGGCTACGACACAACCGTTGAATGGGGCAGAGAACTTGACCGAAACTCGCCGGAAGTTATCCCTGCCCTGAACGCTCTTGTATCCAGCGTTATTGGAAAAGGCTTTGTCCCGTCGCCCGATACTGGCTCTGACAGGTTAGACAAACGTCTTTACGAAGCGTTTTGCGAGTTCTCGGAAGATAAGTTTCGATTCGACTACAATCACGAGTTTACGTATCAGGAAGCGCAAGAGATTATTTTCCGGTCGGCTGTACGCGACGGCGACGTGTTCGTTCTGCCGATGGCTGGCGGAGCAATTCAAATCGTTGAAAGTCAGTACTGCCGGAATCCAGACGTGCCGGAGCCAAACAACAACACAAAAGACTTCCTCGGAAAACGAAAAGTCAATGGCGTAACGGTTGGATATTGGTTTGCGGAAAACTTAAATAACCCGCCCAAATACTTTCCGGCTTACGACAACGAAGGATACGCGCTCGTCTGGCAAATTGCATTTCCGAAACGGGCTGGTCTTTCGCGCGGAGTTTCAACCCTCAACTCTGTACGCGATACGGCGCAAATGCAAACGGATTGCAAATTGGCTACGCTGTACAAAGCGAAAATCAATTCGATGGTTTGCGTCGTTGAAACTGACCAGCAGAACCCCGTTGGAAATATCCAGCCCAGAACCCCAGGCGCGCCAGACAGAGCGCAAGATTATAAACTCCGACCCGGCGCGACGTTGAGAGCGAACGCCGGAAAGAATATAAATTTCTTTCAAGGCAACGTTCCAAACCCTGAATTTTTCCCGCACGTCGAGATGAACAACAGGGAGATTTGCGCTGTGTTGGGCGTCCCGAAAGAATCAGCTTTCATGGATCCGACAAAGGCGAACTTCTCTGCCCTTCGTCAGTCCATTCAGGACGCCAGACAGATATTTGAATCCTACCAGCAGAAACTTATTGCGCGTTTCCATCAACCACTTTGGACGCACTTTATACGAACGCTTATCGCGCTCAACCCTTCATTACGTCGGCACGATATAAAAGACCTTTTGCGCTGCCGATTTAATCCGCCCCGCTGGAAGTATCTTGAACCGCTTACTGACGCTCAATCGGATACAGAACGAATCCGTAACAGAACGGCGTCTTACTCAATGATTACCAGAGAACGGCATGGAGTAAACGCCGATGTTATCGCGGAAGAAACAATACGGGATACGGGATTCTTTATTGAACGCTGCGCGAAGGAAGCTGACCGTCTTTCAAAGTTAGGCGTTGATGTCTGCTGGCGGGAAATAGCATCAATCGCAACGGCTCCGAGAGGAACGCTCGACCACGACGACCTGATGAATCACAACGATATTCCCAACGACGGCGTACCTGGCGGCGGAGAATCAGAAGATAAAACACAAGGAACGGAAAATGTTACTGATTAGCATACAACCTGACAAGGCGGCTGGCTTTCTTAACTTGAAAAACTGCTGTCCTGAAATGACAAAACGGCAAAAGGTTCGCGTTCGCCAGAGTGAGAATCCTGACGTCGTTGTAATTCCCGCTAAAGGGTATGCCTTTGACGTTGACTGCTGGCAAACAGAATTTGGTCTGGGCTTTTCTTACGAAGGACTTGAACGCCAGATTGATGAAGCTGTATCAATGGGCGCAAAGACTATTCTGTTTGATATTTCAACTCCGGGCGGGTATGGAATAGGCGCGGAAAGTTTAACTGACAAAATCTTTTCGTTACGTCAACAGGGAATTAAAACAATCGCTCAGGTGCATAACCTTTGCTGTTCAGCCGGATACAGATTAGCTTCACAATGCGAACAGATTTACGCTCCATCAGACGCGCTTGTCGGCTGTCTTGGAACTTACACGGTAGTCTACGACGAATCAAAGCTGTACGAGAAAGAGGGCGTAAAGGCAATCCTTATTTCGTCAGGCGGTATCAAAGGGGTAGGCGCGGCTGGAACAGAGATTACTGACGAATACAAAGAAACATTACAGAAACAGGTTAGCGCGCTCAACTCCCGATTCATGGAGGAAGTACGGAGAGGGCGCCCCGACCTAAATGAAAAACAAGTCGAAGCCCTGTTTAACGGGGAAACTTGGCTGGGAAAAGAAGCCTTTGAAAAAGGGCTTGTCGATAAGCGCCAAACGCTGGCGCAAACCATGAAGTCGTTCACATCAATGGAGGAAACTATGAACGAAGAACACAAAGAAGTTCAGCAAGAAAGCGCAACGTCCGTCGTTGAAAACGCTACCGTTGAACAACTGGATTCCTTCAAGTCGGCAACGGCAGATTTCAAACTCGAATGTTTGCGCGCAAAAATGACACTCGAACAGGCGCGTGAAAAATACATTGAATATCTGGAATCTGAAAACGCTCGACTTACAGAGGAAAAGAAAGAACAGAATTTTACCGCGCCTGCGGAGCAGGACAAGCACGAAGAGATGGAAGATGACAAGGAATTGACTCTCCCTGGAAATACTGCTGCGGTCAACACGGCGGGAATTGAAATGGTTAAGACAACCGCTGAAATCGCAAAGGAAATGGCAAAGAAACGCGCTGCTGACCAGCAAATTTCTTATTCCGACGCGATGTATCAAATCTTGTCTGAAAACCGAGAACTCGCTGAAAAACTTAATCAGGAGGAAAGCAATGGCTAAAGCACTTCATCTTTTTGAGAATGGGATTACCGTTGAGGTTCCCGAAAACTGCGTAGAAGGCGCGCGAGTTAAAATTACCGAAGCCTCTACTGTTACTGACGTTTGGTTCAAGGCGGAATACGCGGGCGCAGATGAAATTGGCGACGGCGTTATTTATCGCCCGTACAAAGACCCCGTGAAAAATCAATGGGTTGGAACGATGTTCTCGTTCGTTCGACCCGGCACAACCGCTTTTGTCGCCGCTGGCGCGATTACTGCATTCACTACTATTTACGCCGCAGCTAACGGCAAAGTCGCCGTAACTGGAAGCGTTATCATCGGAAAAGCTCTTAACGCCGCAGCCGAAAACGGACGAGTTGACGCTCTGTTTAGCGCTGACGTTTCCGCGCAGATTTCCGACCAAATCAAGGACATTGGCGTTGTGAACTTCACGCTCGAAGACGTTGACGTTCCGAAGTCTGGAACCGCCGCAGTTCCCATTACCGTTTACCCGGAAGGGGCGGAAGGGGAGTTTACTATCACGTCCGGCACGACCGCGAACGTTTCAGTAACTTCGGCTGGTCTGCTTTCCGGCGACGGCGACGCTAACAGTACTTCAACGATTACTGTTACTTGTAACGGAATTTCCCGCACTTGTACCGCGACTGTCAAGGCAGCATAAATAGGAGGAACAAATTACTATGACTACTTACCCGACTGACGGACTCGCCAGCGCAAAATCTACGCGCCCCTGCATGATGCTCAATAACAGCGCGCGCACGATTAACGCTTTGAGTTTTCAAAATGATTTCATCGGGCATATTCTTTGCCCCGACTTACTCGTCCCCGAACGGTTTGGCGTTTACCCGCAAATCGACGAAACGGAATATTGGAAATCTACCGGACCGTCCCGCTTTGAACGCGGCGCGTCTGCTCCGCAAAGCGAAATGACCTTCACGGAACGGAACTTCCAAATCCACCGCAAGGCGCAACAGACCCGGTTTGACAACGCCGAAGTCTACTGGTACTCCGGCTGGTACAACATTCCGGCTTTTCTGCGCGACCGAATCGACTTCCAGATTTCGTACTCGATTGAACAGGAACGCTGCAATTACTGTTTCGCCGACGCGAACATTGGAACCGCCAACAACGCCGAGACTTATTGGACGACTTCCGCGACTTGCAAACCTATCGACGACGTTCAAAAAATGTCGGACGATATTTTCGCGAAGGCTGGCGTTCGTCCTAACACGATGGTTGTCTCTCGCGCAGCAATGAAAATGCTGCAAAAGTCAGAACAAATGCAAGACGCTTGCAAAGGTCAAGGTTCCGGCAACCCGGCTATTGCGCCCAATATGCAAGCTCCCTGGCTGGCGTCTGTTTTTGAACTCGACAGTGTGATTATCGCAGACGTTCCGAACTACAACACTGGAACAGGACTGTACCAGAACCTTTACGGCTCGACGAAAGCCCTTCTGTTCTATCGCAACGAAGGCGCTGACATTATGGATCCGCGTCAATGGTGCCGTCGTCTGTACGCGAACTTTGAACAGGGCGTCGTCCACCCGGCTAAATCCGCGGGAACAAACGCTCTGGCTCACGCCTACTACGAAACTTGGGACGACCCGGAAACGCTTGAAACGAAACTTCGCGCTATCTGGTGGGACGAATACATTACCGTCAACAAGAACTGCGCTGGCACGATTAAAATTACTGCCTGATAAAAATGGTATCCCGCTTACCGAGTTATTCTGACGATGCAGGTCTCCTTTTCGACGGGGTAGGAGAGGCTTTCTCTCTTACTACCGTCGATGGGCTGCGCGTTGACTTTTACGGATTTTATCTTCCGTACATGAACAACGGCTCAACAGTCAACAAAGTTGGCAAAGGCGAATCGTGGCACGACAGAATAGCCGTAGCGGAAAAAGACGCGCCTGTATTCAGTACAGGCGATATTGTAGCAAACGAAGAAAGAGGTCGTTTCGTTATTCAAAACCACCCGCGCCCGCACTTGGGTATTATCTGGCTGGAATTGAGTAAAGCGACCGTCAATCATGGCGGACGAAGGGGAATGTACGATCCGGGCTAAAAATGAAATTTGAACTCCAAGATTCATTTACGAACATTGCCTACGACGCGGTAATAAATTCTCTTGCCGACAGTTCAACGTTTCGGGAACTATGCGGAACCGAGAGCGAGAACAAGACAAGAGAGAGAATCCACGTTGACACGTTCGCTATTGCCCCCATTTTTGGCGACGAATACGTCAAAGGCGAGATTGAGAAAATCCTCCCTTGCGCGGTTATTTGCACGTCCGGCTATGGAAGCTCGTTTGGCAGAGAGGAAAGTGGAAGAGGAAATTTTCACGCGACTGGCAGGATTGCCGTTTCAATTTACATTCCAGTTCCACAAGAGTTCGTTGTCAAAGCCGAGGTTACGCCGGAAGGGATTAGAATAATCGAATCAATCGCCGGAAAGATTGTGATGGAAATGGAACGGCTGACGAAGATAACCGGAAAACAGTACCTTGTTTTTGAGAGTTGCCGACTAACCGGAACGGCAGTCAACCCGCCAGAACAACAGGTAAATGCCGGAACTATAGCCGTTGTAGATATGGAGTTTAATTACTAATGGCAATTTTTACGTGTACGTGCAATTCCACTTGGGTATCCCGCAGAGGCGGAGTTAGTCAATGGAACAAAGCTTTTGGAGAAGCAACGCTAGAAGCGTGCAGACTTTGGCATAGCGAATATCTGCCACTCCACATGACAACAGAGGCGTACACAAGATACGAGAACCCTGAATCGACGCCGTATTACGTAACCGCGTTTAGAGGGTATGAATGGCGAGATGAAAGTTATACCCGCTGGAAAAGAAAACGCTGGAAACACGAAAACCCGTTGCAGTTTTCCGGGAAAGCAAAAATGGATACACAGGCAAGTCCCCATTTTAGCTGGAAGAAAAGCCAGAAAGACGGGTCGATTGAAGCAAAGGTTACGTTCGGCATTGGAAATGCTGACAGAGGCGTACCGGGAAACGAACTTGGAATCAAGACTACATCAACCAGAATTACAAGCAATCAAATTCGAGAAGAATTTACCGCCGTTAGCCACGAGGAAGTCGAAGCTATGGCGCGCGCAGTTGAAAATAAACTCGATAAAGAAATCAACAAGGTTATGATTTAATAGCGGAGGAACCAAATGGCTATTTATACAATTCACGGTTTTAAGATTGGAAGCGCGGTTATTGGCGGGACAAGTTCGCAAGGACTGACCAATAACTTCACAATCCGAAACGAAGCGACTTCCGGTCGCGCCTATCCCGCCAACGTCGGCATTACTGGCGTCCGACCGGAAATTGATATTACAAGTACGTCAATCGAAGACGTACTGAACGCTATGAGCTTTGAAGGGGCGAAGATTTCCAGTCAGAACTCTGTTACCATTTACGCCCAGCAGTTCAAAGACGGAGGAACGCGAGAAACTTCCGGGCATTATCAGCTTTCGTCTGCTAATGGACTTTGTTATATTGATTCGATTTCGTGGCGTCAGGGAGATAACGCAACGGTGTCTTTCAAGAGCGTTCTGATTCCAGACAGCAGCAACAACCCACCCTACACAATGGCGGCGGCAAGTTCGCTCCCTGCGCTCCCCGCGGCAGACGACCTTTGGAGCGTAACCGGAGTAACCTTCAACGAAGTTGCATTGACCGGCTTTACTGGCGTAACTGTCAACGCTGGAATTACCCTTGTTTACGAAGAGGTGGAAGGAAACTACTTCCCCACAATCGTTGCGATTCAGGAGTACAAGCCGACAATTTCAATCGACGGAAACTTTAGTACGTCCCTGTTTAAAGCATTGGACGCCGATGTCGCCTCTGGTACAATCTCGTTCTCGAAGCGGGACGAGGGACCGGCTTACACGGACGATACAATCACACTGGGATTTTACGGTTTGGGTCGTTCATCTGACGGATTCAACGGCTCCGGCAACGCTATCGCAACGGCGAAGTTTGATATTGAATGTTGCACGGACGGAACTAACCACCCGATTTATATTGTTCCTGGCGAGTAACGCCAATAGCCAAAAAGGAGACCGAAAATGACGCAATTTATGTATTGTATTCCCGGAGAGAAAGCAAGCTCAAACATTAAAGTCAGAGAGTTGTTTATCGATAAGGGAATTGAATACGCCTACAAGGAGGGCGCGAAGTATCAAATAACTCCCGTCAATAACACGCCAGCAGACTGTCCCGGACTAATCGTCCAGGCAGACGGCGGCTTTGCAACGTGCCGATACAATCCAGACGAACAGGAATGGGGACGGATCGAAGGTACTGACTGCTATGTTGGCAAGTGGAAATCGGACGTTTTCAAGCCAGAGGATTTGGTTCGCAAAGAAACAATCGAAGGGTATTACCTGAAACTCCGAGACGGCAACGACTGGATTATTCCGGTCGCTCGGTTCAATATGAGCGAGGACAATACAGGCTGCCTGAAACATTCACTCGCGCTGGATAAAAACGGGAAGATGATTAAAGGCGCCCTCCCTCCGCGTCAGGAAAAACTTTCAGAAATTGCCGGGGATTTACTCGACAAGATTCTGAACTACGAGGGGAAGATTGACGAGCAGTACGGCGAGAATTATCCGTTTGACATTTTGGCGGGAAACTACCGGATTTGGAAAGCGGAAGTTGCGCTCTTGCAGTTGTGGTATTTTGAGGACGACTACGAGAAAAACATAATCCTGTTTTTCATTGACGCGCCGGGATTTGCAGAGCTAAAAAAAAAGGAATTAGAAAGCTCCAATTCCAACGCTGGGAAAAAGGACTGATTCGATATAATCCGACGATGGCGGACATAAAATATTATTTTCAGAGGACTGAATAATGGGGCGAGTATCCCTAATTGTTGAAGCCAACACTTCTGACGCTATTTCCAAAATATCAGGCTTGGGCGAAGCTATTAAAAAAGCTATGTCTGGGTTTGATAGCTCAAAATTAGCTACTTGGGAACAATCGTTTGATAAACAATTGCAGAGCGTTAAAGGGAAGCTCAATGACCTGAAAGAAAAGCTCAAAGGTCTGACAAACGATTTCAAGGCAGAAGTTCCTTTTGGAGCGAATAACTCTATCGGTACGTTCAAAGACAGATTAAAGTCTGCGGACGAAGCCCTTAAAACGTTCAAGGCGACTTTCAAAGATGGGTACGCTTTCGGCGCGGTTGCTCAAATTGATTCTCTCAAATCAAAACTGAACGAAGCGCAAAAAGCCATTGCCGCGCTCAATGCGGAGGCGGGCAAATCCACAAATCTTGGCGCAAATCAAAACGCAAAAGCAAAGAAAGATGAAATAACAAAAACTATCGCAGCCGTCGAACAGTTAAATAGAAGTCTTGCAAAGAAACCTGTTATCGGCGCAACAGAGGCGGTCAGAAATCTAGAAGTCAGTTTGCAAAGACTTTCTGGAAACGCCTCTAATTATCTGTCGCCAATTTCTTTTTCCATAAACGCTATCAAGGCGCAAATGCAGGAGTTGTCGCAAGTATTGAACAGCGTACAACAACCGACTTGGGTTGAGCCGTTCAAACGCCAAATGCTCGAAGTTGTCGGCGTCTTAAACCAAATAGGGGAAGCGTACACGAGAGTTAGAACAGAGATTAGGCAGCCGGTAGGGGAAAGCCCAACACGTCGTGAATTTCAAATGACAGACCGTCAGGCGCAGAACCTGTATAGAACAACAAGAATGTTCTATAGGCATATTCGTCAAGAATTTCGCGAAACTCGCGCCGCTGCAACAGAAACGGCAAGAGCGATCCGTGAAGCAATGGCGGCGGCTCATGGCGGAGGAACGGGCGCCGGAGGAACAGGAACAGCGACAGCCGGAACTCGGTTAAGTTTTGGCGAACAGCTATTTAGCCGACTTCGCTCAAACTTATACTCTTACCTTACAATGTGGTTCGGCGTCGCTGGGGCGATTCGCCTTGCAAATAATTTAATAGAAAGACAAAACGAGCTAATTCAAAAGGGAAATGAACTTTCCGGCGCAAAATATAATTATCTTGGCGAACTTAACCTTAAATCAGGCGCACAATTCCCGCAATATAAAGCGTTGGCGGAACGGCTACAACTTCAAGGTATGGGTATTGATGAATCATACAACTACGCTTCGTCTGCCGCCATGTCAGGAATTACACCGCAAGAAGCAGAAGAAATGGCGCCAATATTCATTAAGAACGTCGCCGGAAAACAAGACCAGCGCGCTCTTATGCAGTCAATCGCCCGTATTAGAAACAACGGATATTCACAATATTCACCGCTTGAAATTGCAGCTAAATTATTAGTTGGCAACGCAACAAACCCGTCGAATATTGCGCCTACTGCTCACGCTATTGAAAAGAACATCAAATTATTTAGAGCGACAAACCAAAGTTTAGATAGCGCGATTGCTGTGTCGTCATTAGGAGGCGCAGAGAACACAGACCTTGTTGCAGCTACGCAGGTTAGAGCGTTTCTTATGGAAGTGTATAAGAAAGGTATGCTCCCGGCTATTATTGGCGATATTAGAGGTATGGAGTATGAAAAAGACCCTGAAACTGAACAATACCGATTTAAAAATAAAGAAGATCAGGAATGGCTTGACAAGGCTATTGCAAACAACGAAGAGCTTGTCAATCCAATGATGTTTGCCGAGTGGGCGAACGGCAGGGGAAAAGGACTTGTTAAGGCTATTGGAGGAAGTCAAAGAGCGCAGTTAGGCGCATTGTTCTTCAAAGAGCTTGGCGACCCTGAAAAACAAAAGAGGTATCTTGAACTAATGGAACGATTAGGCAAGATTAAAGACGGGAAAACAGAGGAACTTGACGAAGTATTTGCTACATTAGGCATGGAAGATAGCGTAACGTCAGGTATTGAGGAAAAACGCGCTGCGGCTCTTGTTGCTCAAAGAGGTGAGGCTAAGGCAAACTTTTTTAAAAATCTAAAATCTTTGCAAGATAGATATATGGCTGTTTACGGGAATGATTATATAAAATTTGCTCAGGCGTCAACCGTCGATTCGATTGAATCTTGGGATAAAGGAACGTTTATTCCGCAGACTGCCACGATTGAAAGACAAGCGAAAAGATTAAGAGACATTGAAAGCAATCCCCGTATAAGCGCAGATGAAAAGGCACAATTTAGGGAAACATACAACGCCTTAGTGTTAAGTTATATCGAACAGTGGCTTGGGAATAAAAAATACTCCTCTCAAAAAGAAATGATGAAAGATTTGGCTCCAATCTTATCGTCGATTTCAATAAGCGGCGGCGCTGCGCACTTTTCAATGATTGGAAGCGGGATTGGTTTTTTAACGGCTGCAGAAGGAATAACAGCCGCGGAACCTATTGATGAAACTACAAGCGCATATTTGAAATCTGTTTTAACTTCAAGACATGTTGTATCTTCAACTCCAACTGTCGGAGAAAGTTCAACTGTTGAAATAAAAGCAATGCCAGCAGCGGGAACTTTTGTTGACAAGGCTGCATTGTCAGAAAAGGCGGCAAAAGAGAAGGCGGAGGCAGATAAACAGGCGGCAAGAGATGCTAAAGAAGCTGCAAGACTTGACAAAGAAGCAACAAAAAATGAGTGGAACTCTGTCAAGGGGATTTCACTTAAACCTCAAAGAAACCTTTTCCTTCAAGAAGCTTTTAGCGTTGCCAATGCCGATATGAGCGCAGATTTGCAAGCGGTTAAAGGCGCTGCGTTAAATGATAAATGGTCAACAGGTAAAACAGGCGGTATTTTAGGACAGGCGTTTTACGCTTACGCCAGCGAAAAAACAGACGCAGCAACAGATAAAAAAATAGTCGAACAACTCGTAGCAACGCTGAATCAGGGTGGCATTTCCGTTGGTGGAATGGGAGATATTGTCGAAAGGTTCGCAAGTAGCGTAGACAAAGAAACAAGCTCCGAAGAAATGAAAAAAACACTTTTAACGTTTATGAAAGAAGTTACTGGATACCTAAAGAATATCAGCAATGGATCGGACGTTCTCCAAACTCCAATAACAAACGAAGCCAAACCGAGGGCAGTACCTTAAACGGCGAGAAGATAATATGGCAAGTATAGGCGGAACTATCGTATTTTCAATTCGGGGCACTCCGAAGCAGCCGACGCCGCATTTTGATATGTGGAATAAGTACGGGCATAACAACAGAGGCGTACTTTATGTTGGCACTTGGGGCGACGACACAACTGTTCGCGTGGTTGTTTTGACGAGCCGGGCTGGCGTTACAACGTATTGCAACATAATCAAGAACTTTGTTGGCAAACATACGAACATTATAGATGACTTTGGACGTACATATATTATAGAGATGACAGACTATAATCCCCCGGAAATTACACCGTTCAAAGTTCCGGGAGAACCGATTGACGTCAGAATGGAATTTCAGGTAAAAGGATTTTTGGTAACGTGAAATGAGTAACGGAAAAGGAATTTACGACGAAGAAAAGCTGCCCGCTGGCGCGTGTGGTCAGCCTACAGAGTGTTATAGCCGCGTAACGGGTTATTTCCGCCCCGTGTCTGCGTGGAATCACGGCAAAAAGGAAGAGTTTAAAGACCGCAAGACGTTTAATGTTGTTAAGGACGCCCTTCGCAACGTCAATAAACACTACGACCCGCAAATGGGAGTAGAGTACACAACGGCAGATATTGTAACAGGAGGCGCGCAATGTTAAAAGATTGGTTACAGAAATACATCGTCAAATGGGCGGTACAGCAGTTCACACTTGAAAACTTACAGGCGATTCTCGTTCGCTGCGTTGCTTACCTTCGCGTCAAAGCGGCTGAATCGGAAACTCAACTGGACGATTGGGGTGTTGAAATTCTGGAAGGAATTGTCAACGATACAGACAAGTTGAAAGTTCTGTATCAATGGCTTTATTCGTTTGTTGCAAAAGGCGTTTGTACCGCGAATCCTTCGCTTGACCAGGAGAAAGAGCTTATTCAAGACCTGATTCTCGCAGGCGGGACAGACGGAAAGAACTGCAAGGCTATCCCGCCCGCAGCGTGGGAAGCTGTGTTGAACATGATTATCCCGATTTTGATTGAGTTTTGGAGACAGTACAATAAATGAAACGCATAATGTTTTTTTTGACGTTGATTTTTCCGATTGTTGCCCATGCTGAGATTACTGGCGCAGTTGGATGTAATGCTGGGGAACTCGCCATTATCAACTGCGACAAAGAAGCGGTGTGGAGCGTCTACCCGGCAGAATACACGACGTCTTATGCAGTAAGCAACGATGGCAGGACGTTGTATTTCGCCAGCCCGAAAACTGGAAAGGTAACGTTCTTCGCCGCCAGCGTGGTTGACGGATTGCCATGTCTGGAAAACCACTCACTGTATAACGGGCTTGAGATTCCTGAACCGACACCAACGCCAACACCTGCGCCTGTTCCGGTACCGCTGACGCTTGAAGATTTTATCAAAGAGGAAGCGACTGGAAAGGACGCCGCCGAACTCACTGCGCTGGCAGAATCCCTTGAATTTGTCGTCAATGGAGTTGACAGGGGAACGATTAAAACGCCTGTCGCGGCGAGGGAAACATTCAGAAGTATTTGGGCGGACAAAGGCACGAAAGCGAAAGAAACCGCATTGGACGACCTGTCAGAACTGGTAGACGTTATCGGAAAGAACGTTGACAATTCAAACATTAAAACTTTGCGCGACGACTACGAAACGGCAGCGAAGGCGATCCGTTCCTGTATACCCCCGAAAACGCCCGTTGAAGAAATAACCGAGGATGTCAGCAAGGAAGCAAAACCGGAAATGAAATTGGAAAAGCAAGAACCGGAAAAGATGAGTCCGGCAACGAATTGTCCGAACGGTCAATGTCCGAACGCTACGCCGCAACGACGATTTTATTGGGGGTACTGAAATGGAAGAAAAACGACTTTTAGGCTGTATCCCATCGTACTTGCAAGAAGCAGAAGCAAGGTCGGTTGGCGTTAAGTCCGACAAGGAATTGATTGAGTCTCTTGTTGCGCCCTGGAACTTGACGGAGCAACCGAGAATAATTGAATGGTCAGACAGTTGGGTCGCCTTCTTGAAAGAGGAAGCGGACGCCAAAGACCTTATGAGGAAACACAACCGCTATCCTTATCCCTGGGTAATTTGCCAGAAAGTTTTAGGAATCGCACTCGCGGAACTTGTCGGAATTATCCAGCGGCGCAACGACTGCGCGGCTTGGGCGACGTCAAGGGCTGCAATGATTCTCGCGTTGCTGCAAAGATGGTTTGGCGCGGAACGCACCGTCGAGGCGTACAATCCAACTGGCATTTACGCTTTTAGCTCCGGCTCTACGCCGCAATCAGGGGCGCGGTTTGCCGATAACGGCAGAACCATTTACGCCATTTGTAAAGCCGCTTGTGAGGTTGGCAACTTCCCAGTTGCTGACATCGGAGATTATGTTGGCGGGACGTCGTTTACTCAACAAATGATTGACGCCAAACAGAATGCCGAAAAGAACCAAACGGGCTTCGTGTATGTTGGCGACAGAAGCGCAAACGAACTGGCTGATATTATTATTCTTTCTCTTCGTGCCGGGCGTCCAGTTATCATTGGGAACGAAATCGCTTTGCAAGACGGAGTACGGAAAGACGCAAACGGTATGTACATTACAACCGTCAATGGCTCAGGCTGGGGAGGCGGACACGCGACCTGTGCGATTGATTATCGCAAAGTCAACGATACCGAATACGTTTATATCGCCAATTCACATGGCAATATTTATAACTCCGGTACTGACATCCCCGCTTTCGGTGTGTATATCACCCGCGCAAGTCTTGTCAAGTATCTGTCAGGACGTTTTGCCGACATCATGCCGTTGACATACACAGAGCGACCTGTGGGAAAAGAGAACTTCGACCTTAACCCGGAAGGAGCGAACAATGGATAACGTATGCGTGGGCGCGTCGTTCGTTGCTGGGCTGATTTTATCGCAAATTCCAGATTTGCCGTACAATGACATTACTGCGCTCGGCTTGGTTGCGTTTACAGTTGTGTTTTTCTTGTACAAATACAACGGGCAAATGCAAGAGCTATCGGAACAAAACAAGCTCATTATGCAACGTCAAGAGATTGATAATGAAAACCATAACAAAGCGTTAGAGAATCACAATAAGGCGCTCGAAAGAATCGCTGACGGTTTGAAAGAATTGCTGGACGCAATTATGCACATGAAGGAAAAGGACGACGAAAAATGACCCGCACGGTTTACATTTACGAACGCCTAAACTGGGAAACGGGCGTCAAGAAACGCTCGTACTCCTATACGCTCAATCCGAATTTGGGAGAAGTAATAGGAACAAAGGAAGTAGAAGTGGAAGAAGATACAGAAAAAGAAACGGAGGAGCGAGATGACAGCCCCGGTATTATTGACAACGGCTCAAATTAAGACGGCGCAAGTTACGGACAATACAACAACGCCCACTTTGACGCTTGCGAGCAATACGGTCTACTCCTGCACTAATGCGGAGATAACAATGCTGACAATTAGCGGCGTCAATACAGGCTTCGAATACGCGGCGATTATCTTTAATAGCCCGTCAACGGCGGCAAGTGTACAAATGCCCTCCGGCTGGGTATGCGTGGGGGTAGATGTAACAAGCGGCGTCTTTGTACCCATTGCCGACAAGCGGTATAATTTGGCGGTTTACCAACAATATGATGGCGTCCGTGTGTTTGTTATGGAGGGCTAATAATGCGAGTGATTAGATTAGACGGGACTCCTTTACAAACTTGGTTAATCAGATTAAGCGACACAAGACTAGCAATTAAAAAACAAAAATGAGATACAACCTGATTGATAACCAGCCGAAAAAGATTGACGTTGTAACAATTAACGGCATGACAACTAGCAACCCGTCCGACGCTCTGCTAGACTCTAACGGGATAGGGTATACACGTACAACAATCGACCCGCCGGAAATTACAGACACACAGAAATTAGAGCATACATACGCGATACAGGACGGCTCAATTATTGACGTTTGGACTGTTACGGACAAGACGGCGGACGAGCTTATCGCTATGTACACGGCGCAAATAGTGGAGATTTACCAGAGCGCAGAAGAGTATAAAAACGATGGACAGATTACATATCCGGCGACGGGAAAAAACTATATACCGCGCTGGGTCTACGAATTTTATAACGCGGTACTGATTAAGCTCGACGCTTATTTTCCGACGCCTGAAAGCACAATCGACGTAACAGCGGTAGACGGCACGTCCGACGCTATGACGCAAGAGCAATTTTTGACGTTTTACGCGTATTTAACGCAGACGTTTATGCTTGCAACAGCCGTACAAAATAGCGCGATTAAGACCCTGACCGACAAGATAAAGGAGCTGCGGGCGTGAACTATTGTGAGTCTTTCTGCCGGACGATACAACGCCTTTGTAACAGCGGGACTCTATTGCCCGCTGAATATCAACAGGTGGAATACTTAGCCAGTAGCGGTACGCAGTATATTAATACAGGCGTTGTAGTAGATTCATTGTACAATCTGCAATATAAAATATCTTATTATAAGATAGCCAATGCAGCTAATTATGGGCGAGTGTGTGGGTCTTATTCAGGTTTCGGAGGTGGTTCTACGTGCATCGTATGGGATACCGGCACATTAGAGCATGGGAGCGTACAAAAACAGCTTGTAACAACAAGTGTGGGTAATAGATACGATGTTGCAATTGTAACCAACAATAGCCAATATTCGTTTGTTACAAACGAAACGACAGCCGCCGGAAACATTACAGGCAATTATGGCAATCAACCATTTTTTGTTTTTACGTTGGCGCACGCAACAGTTAATCCAACTCAGTATATGAGCAAGATTAGAGTGTATAGCTGTTCGATGGCAAAAGGCGAAACGCCTGTATTTAATTTAATTCCCTGCTATCGAAAATCAGACAATAAGCCCGGAATGTACGACCTCGTTTCCAACACATTTTACACCAACTCCGGCTCCGGCGAATTTACCGTAGGAGCAGACGTTAATTAATCATGGATATAATTTTTACACTACAATCGACAACCGACGGCTCCCTGCTAACCGGGCAGGCGGCTAATACAACAGTTTATTTGAGCGTCGACGGCGCGGCTTTTACAGCGTCAACCAACGCTGCGCAAGAGATTGGGCGCGGCGCTTACAAGCTAACATTGACCAGCGCGGAGGCATCCTTTACAGACGTTTTGTTGTATCAGCCGGTTTGCTCCGGCGCACAAACAAACACGTTGGCGATTGAAAAACCGACTGACGTTTCCGCGCTGGCGACGTCGTCCGACTTGTCCGCAGTTGCGTCAAATGTTTCAGCCATAAAAGAAAAAACAGACAATTTGCCAGCTGAACCAGCGGCAGTCGGTTCCGCTATGACATTAACCGAGGCAACGGTTACGTCAATTAAATCAGGACTTGCAACCATATCGACAGTAGAGGCGGCGGTTGTATCGCTTTCCAGCGGACTTGACACGCTGGCTGGTCATGGCGATACATACTGGTCAACGGCTGACCTTTCCGGTCTATCGACCTTTGACCCAACGACCGATACTGTTTTAATTGACGCCACTCAGGCAGCCACAATGGTTACGGCAACTGGGTTCGCTACGCCGAGTGATATTCCTTCGGCAGAAAATATTTGGGAATATCCGACCCGAACGATTACCGATTCGCCAGATATTCAAGCTGAACTGACTACTTACGGCGCGGCAAAGACAAGCGACATTCCAACATCGGAAGATATTTGGACGTATCCGACGCGAGAACTGACAAGCGAAATTGTTATTGGAATTTCCACGCAAAACATCAAGGATATTACCGATAGCGTTTGGGACGCTCCGGACAGAACTCTTACCGACTTGAAACCAAAACCGAACGGAAAGAATATCGTCTGTACTCCAACGAATGTTACCAATGCCTACGGAGTACCGCGCCTTGAAAATTGGACTAATGAAACGTCCGGGACTACCGCGTTTGATGAGAAAATCGAAACGTACATCACTCTCGCCAAAGAGAAAATGGCGACTGACCTTAACGACCACATCAATGCGGCGATTGATTATATTGGCGCAGACAATATCACTGAACTATGCGCTTGGCTGACTGGATACAATCTGTATCAGGACGATGAAAGTACAGACACAGACAGTCTGCCGGAAACGCGATATAATCAGTACCTTGAACAAATCCACAGAATCATGGAGAATATATAAATGGCTAATACAATAGCAAATGTTTTTTCGACGTTGGCGGAAGGGCGAATTGACGGAGTAACCACTTCGGTTAGCAATTCCGCGACGCTTGCTCACGGTTCAACGTGCTTGTTTTCCGCCCTTGTTACAGACGTCCGGGGAGAAAGCTACGACCCGTCTGATATAAACTCTGTTTCCTACACAATCACAGACATTAGCGCGGATACGCCTACTGCCGTTACCGGACATAGCAATGTTTATCTGTCTGCTCTTAACGTGTTTTACAGCGCGCAGCCAAAAATGTACATGGGAGAGGCTATCGTTACCAATTTCGAGTTTACGCCCGACCGTTCTGCTTACGAGCCGTTCCCGGAAGCTGGAAAAACGTACAGGGTTAGAATTGACATTACCCCAACAGAAGGATTCTGTTCTCCATTGATTTATGACGTTACGACAGAATGAGCAAGATATTTAGAAAAAAGTATCTGAATTACCCTGCTGGAATTGTCGGAAAAGACGATAAAGGCAAAACAAGGGTCAAGCAAGTTCAACATTCCACTTCCGCGCCAGTAGTTTATATTTCAAATAAATGGGGCGGAAAGTGGGCGCGTATTGACACGTTCGACGTCCAGAGCATTGAACTTCGATCCGCTTCTGCGGGCGAGGATACTTGCATAATTAAGTATCGCTACGGTCATATTGCATACCCGAACGCTCCCGATAAGAAGTGGAAAACTGTAAACACAAAACGGTTTACCGGAAAAACAATGTGGGTCAGGGTTATGGAAGATAAGCTGATTCTATTCCAGGGTGTACTGACAAACGTTGACGATGAATTTTACGGGAGGGGAAAAGACAACGGCGCTGGCGTTGAAAGCGGAGTACAGACGTTCACGTTCAAGGGCGGGTTGTTCCTGCTGGGAAGATTCCGATTCTATCAAAGCGCATGGCATACAGAAAAAGGAAGTTTTAACGAAATAGCTGGCGGCGTAAATAAAAACGAAAAGGATTGGCTGATTGACTGGATACCAGACTTTGGAGGGGAATCGGTTAAATATTGCGATTTTGATAAGCCGGAAATGGAGATTAGAGATTCTGCTCTCGGCAATATGAAAATCTTTACCGAAAAACCAGCGTGGAATGAAGCGGAAAGAAAGAAGCAAAAAAAGTACATAGCCTTTGGCGGCGATGAACTTTTCAGACCAGAAGGGGCGTTTGCGTACCTTGCGAAACTGATAGATTTGAAAAATTGGGACGCTCCGAAATTCGACGTTGATATGCGCTATATTCAAGACGAAATAGCTGGAAAGCAGATTGAAGCTGAACCTGTTATGAACGCCCGCGACTTCCTTCTCAAAGCGTTTGACGTCAGCAGTGGATACGACTTCTACTTTGAACCGACGAAAGAAGGGTATACAATCGTTCCGTTCCCGCGAGAAAACAACGATACGTATTTCTGGGTAAATCCGCAGCATACCGCAGTTGTAAATTGCACGCTCTCTCGCAATATGGAAGATTATTATACCGCCGTCCGAGTTGTTGGAGAGAGAATTGTTATAAGTTGGCAGGGCATCCGTCAGTTCTTTCCAGTCAGAAATCCAGTTGGCGTCAACATAAATGACACAGACGATAACGGCGCGCTTTGTATGTTTGATATGTTTGAAACACGAAAGGATTATTGTGATATTAGAATTGGAGAAATTAGTATAGATAAAAACGGAAAAGCAAATATTGATTGGAATAATATAACAAGCCTTTTTGAACAGACAAAATATCGCTCTGTTCTTACGGATTTTTATTATGATTTTACGACAGAGGAAAAACTTGATAAAGGACCGTTCTTGTGGTTTGACGGCAGATCATACAATAAAAATCATGGCGGATCTGTGATAGACCAAGATAATATTCAATGGGTTGAGGCAAAGGGGTTGGAGGTTGGCGTTGAGCCGTTTGAGCAGGCGATAGGCGTTAAATTAAAAGTCAAAGACTGGACGCGACTTCTTGATGGTAAAATGTACTCGTTCAATAACGGGGCAGTTGCAGATGGAGAAGGAATTGCAGACAACGACGAAAGTTTTGAAAACTGGCACGTTGACGCAAATAATTTCCCGATTGAGCTAAGAAAAAAAGAGGTTCCAGACATTTGTGTTAGACTGTTCAAATTTCATCTGGCGTTTGAAATCGACCAGAGATTCAAATATGTTTTTGGCGACTATCAGGACGAATATCGGACGCTGACAGTTTACGAGAAGGACGCGCGATTGGTTTTAAGTTTTGCAACCGGAATGAATATAGCTGGCGGTAGTTTTGGAAAGGCTGTTCGCAACGATTTTGACAAACTCAAAAAGAGATATGAAGCAATACTAAAAGAGTATCGCAAGCCGCCGTCTAATTTGACCTGTCAGATGAAAGGGATATTATCCCCAGCGATATTAGGCAAACGAATTACCGTCGCCGGAGATAATGTTTCGCAAGATACAAATACGTCTTTGACGCATATTTCATACACGTTCCCGGAAGGGAAAAGCCCGCAGACGAGAATATAAAATGGCAACGACGGCGAATAAGAATTGCAAACAGTTTATTGGAATCGTAACCGGAGAGGACGGCATAACCGCCCGTAGCGGAGACGAGCCGGGGAAAGGAACTGTCAAGCTGCAAACCGCTGAAATAAACGAGAGTGAATCAACAAGCAGCGAAACTGTTTACCAGATTTCTGAAACCGGATCGACTGACGTTGAAGTCTACAATTATACCGAGTTGACTTTTGCTGAAAATGACGAAGTGGAAATTTGGCAAGATGGGTACGGGGTATTTTGGGTAACGCCGACGAAAGATAGATTTGAATATTTTATAATCAATAAAAATTGGAACGGAGAAGGAACGCCGCCTAATACTCCTTCAATCTTTACAAAAGGCAGCTTGCATTATGTAATGTGGGACGGGGCAGATTGGGTTCCGCATAGCGACAATGAAGCGTCTAATCTATCAAGTCCTCTTCGACCGTCCGGCGCAAAACTCGTTGTCTGCCAACAGGACGCGCCGTCTGACGCTAAAGATTATAAAATGCCATATTACACGCCGGAAAGCAACATTGGCGTCCCGCCGACTATTTCAAGTGTTTGGAATGGTCTTAATGGAGATAGGGCAGGTGTTGTTCCCGGGGAACACGCATTTACAAATAAATGGCTGGATTACGAAGTTACCTCTACTCGAAGTTTTGCCTACAATCCCAATTTTACAGATGAGTTTGAGGCTGTAGGTCAAACAGGCGGAAACCAGTATTTGTACATAGAACATAACAATCAACAGTATCAGGTATTTTATCCAAACAGCAATTCTTTTATGGGTTGGGCTAACAATAGTTATCCAGACATTTACCCTGGAGACAAGATACTCGTCGCGTTCAACGCTGCCATTGGTACAGGGGTAGCGGTTGATTATCCGACAGATTATCCAGACGGAACTGTTATGCCTTGGTATACCCCTCGACTGGGAACTCCTTTGACGTCGTATTTACCCGGGCGCGGTTGGCGACCCTATGACCCGTACGGCAGCGCACACGGCGAAATAACCGTAGAACGAATTGATAAAAACGGCGCACACTACAACGCCGCTGGCGATTGTGTTTATGTTGAATCTGGAACGAGCGATAAGATTGCTGTTAAGGAAGGTTGCTTACGCTTCGTCGAAAAGATTAAAACAGGGGCAATTACTTAATCCCTTTGTTCCGCCGCCTGTATCGCTGCTTGTTTTGCCGAGTGGTCGTATACCCGCGCCATTTCAGGCGAGCTATGCCCAGCAATCTTCGACGCGGTTTCTATTCCAAACTGTTCAGAGTTTGCTGTATAAGCGGCGTGGCGCACTTGATACAACGTCCAGCGTGGGATTTGCTTGTCTGCCGGAGCCGATTTGTTGAAACGCTCTATTGCATTTTTTAACGCCCTGCCGATACTGGCGGACGTAAAACCTTCGTGGAATCGGTTTAACTTTCTCGCTCTTTTCTTTTTCGCTCTGGCGACTTGCGAAGGTTGAACTTTGCTCTTTCGTTCTCTGCTTAACCTGTCCCACTTCTCCTGCATTAAATCTTTGGGAGAGAACAGAAAATCGTCCGGTTCTTTATTGACGATAATCTTTTCAATCTCTGCTGATTCAGAACGCGAAAAGACGATGTACCGTTTTTTGTTTTTCGCTGCCGTCTTATGTTTGTCGGGCGCGAAAAGGTATAATCCATCGTCAAGACGTTGGAGGTCTTTTATCTGGATTCTGCAAAGTTCAGACGGTCTGGCTCCTGTACCCCTCAAAAAACGCACAAAACGGGCGACCGTGGGCGGGAGAATTGGGAGGGTATAATTTATCACTTCATCGTCAACCGCTTCTCTGGCTGGCAGAGAGGGCGGAGAATTGAGGTCTGATTCTTTAACAAGCGGAAAGTCTTTAATTGCCGTCCAGATTTCCGGTTTGATGTACCCAGCATTTATCCCGTAATGGATAATTCGCTTCCATGTGGAAAGAAGTTTATTGACGTACCCCAGCGACCACTTCTTTTTTGTTGCGATTCTCTGTTTCAGTCCTTTATAAATTCTAAATTCTTTTCTCTCATCGGACGCGATAGAGCAGAAATAGGATTTGATTTTGGCGAAGGTTTGTAAACCGAACTCCCCGACAGTAATGTCGGGAACAGCTTCCATTGCATAGCGGATCGTCGTCTTAACGCGATAAAGGTCAGAACTCTTTTCGCTGCCATTGAACTTTTCGAGATATTCCAGGTAGATATTTTCCAGTGTCAAGTCAGGGCTATTGTCAACTTCCGGTAAAGAGTACTCGCCGGAAACGGTCAGGTATTGCAATCGGGCGTACTCTTGCAACGCTTCCTGACTACCCCAACGTCCGAGATAATGAATTTTTTTCTGCCCGTCTGCGGTCGTAACCGTGCAACGGGCGGTATCGCGGTTCTCTCCGTTCTTTCCTGCGGGTCGTTTTTGGCGTACCAGCTTCCCGATTTTCGCTTGCATTTTTCTCTCCTTGCCTTAAAAAGTATCCAAAAAAGTATCTGGATATTATTTTAATGGCTTTTTCTTGAAGTGCTTTTGTTACATTGAAAATAGAAATAACAATAAATACAAGCGTATCCTTGAATACCCCAGACGTGATTCGAACACGTAACCCTCGGTTCCGAAGACCGATGCGCTATCCAATTGCGCCACTGAGGCATTTATTATTTGTATTTTAGCCGATTTCCCATTTCCTGCAAGGAGGGGTCAAAAACGTTTTTTCCATGACGCAATTATATTTGGGGACGTTCTTTATTCCGGCAGAAAAGAATTCCCCTTCCCCATCAACGCAAACAAAAAGCAGAAGTTCCGTTTTTTCTTGTTTAACAGGGCAAGAAGTTCAAAATCGATGTTGCATTGTTTTCGTTTTTTGGTAAAATAGGGAATCAATTGAATATATTCATTTCCCACCCAACCCTAATAGACAAAACTATGATTCGAGTATACAACACGCTCAGTCGTCAAAAGGAAGATTTCGTTCCCGTTCAAACGCCCACCGGCGAGAAGCGTCCTGTTGGAATGTATTTGTGCGGTCCGACGGTTTATAAGCCCAGCCACATCGGGCACATGGTCGGCCCGGTAATTTTTGACTGCGTCAAGCGATACCTGACCTACAGCGGGTACGACGTTACGTTCGTTGTCAACATTACCGACGTTGACGACAAGCTCATCAACGAGTCCAACGCCCGCCACATGGCGATGGCTGACCTGGCGGCGGAAATGACCCAGGATTACCTGTCGAACATTCAGGCGCTGGGCGTTACGACGATCGACCATTTCCCGCACGCGACGGAGTACATCCCGCAGATTATCAAATTCGTTCAGGATTTGATTGACAAAGGGTTTGCTTACGAGTCCGACGGCGACGTTTACTACGACGTCGCACAGTTCGCCGGATACGGGAAGCTGTCACACCGCTCCGTCGAGCAGATGCTGGGCGAAGGCGGTTCCACGGCTGAGAGAAAACATTCTGCGGCGGACTTCGCCTTGTGGAAAAGCGCGAAGCCGGGCGAGCCGTCCTGGGAATCCCCCTGGGGACCGGGCAGACCGGGCTGGCATATTGAATGTTCCGTTATGGGATCCTGCCTGTTGGGAGACACGTTCGACATCCACGGCGGCGGGCTTGACCTGGCGTTCCCGCACCACGAAAACGAAATCGCCCAGTCGGAAGCGCGAAGCGGCAAGCCGTACGTCAAATACTGGATGCACAACGGTCTGATGCAGGCGTCGGACGAAATCGGAAAAGTCGGCGGGCGCAAGACCAAGGCGGCAGACGCCCCGGAAGCCAAAGAAGGCGACATCGCGTCACAGGAAGCGGGCAAAATAAGTAAGTCTAAAGGCTCCGTCCCGTTCCGAGACATGCTCAAGACGTTTGCCGGCGAAACGATTCGATTCTTCCTGCTGTCAACGCATTATCGACGTCCGATTGACTATTCCGTCCGCCGCATTGAAGAAGTCCAAACCGGTTTGGAGGCGTTCTATCGATTCTTCAAACGATTTGACCGCGTAACGGGAACGAAATTCTATCAGACGGAATTCGCCAAAACCCGCGACGCCGGCGAGTTCGATCCGGGTCAGTCGGAACTGCTGCAGTCGGTCGCGCAAAGCCGCAAGACGTTCCTCGACGCCATGGACGACGACTTCAACACCGGCGCGGGAATTGCAGAATTGTTTGACCTGCTCAAAAAACTCAACAAGTTCATCGACGACCAGAAGCTGGAAACCGCCCCGACGCCGGAAGCCGTCGCTCAACTCGTTCAGGGCGTCAAGACGTTCCGGGAACTGGCAGGCGCTTTGGGTCTGTTCCTCGAACCGCCCAAGAAAGCCGGTCAGGACGACTCTGCCGAAGACAACTCGCTCGTTGACGGTTTGATGAATCTGATTATTCAGATTCGCGCCAACGCCCGACAAAACAAAGACTGGGCGACAAGCGACCTGATTCGCGACGCGCTGAAAGAACTTGGCGTCAAACTGGAAGACCGCCCCGACAAAACAACGACCTGGGAAAAGGCGTAGTCCCTTGAAATAAAAGCGGTAACGCCGCAAGAAGAAAAAAGCGTCTAAGAAACAAGCGTCAGCGTTGCAATATGCGCTGACGCTTTATTTATTCCGGGAGAACAATCTCACTCTTCGGACGTCGCAGCTGCGATTTTTTTGGAATCTTACTTTTCCGCCACGGTACTAATAATAACGCATACCAGTTCGAACAGCGGGAAAATAAAGGTCAAGAAGCCCAAAATGATCCCTACCCAGGCGTGAATAGCTCCTTTCGCCTCGGGATTCTTTTTTGCGTAAGACAAGCCCTTAAATCCGTAGATTATCGGGATAATTCCCAATGGCAGGCACATAAAACAGCCAAACAACGAAAAAATGCCTGTATAGTAACTGATTAGCGCATTTTTATTGTTTGGAATCAGCGCTCTTAACGTTTCATCTTCCGCATTGTCTTTTCCGCAGTTTGGGCACAGCGGCGATCCTTGTGGAAGAACGCTTCCACATCTTCTACAAGTAAATTGAGTCATAGAGATATCCTTTTCTGGTTACATAGGAGGAGGCGCCAGCAATGTAAATGGATACCACGGCAGGTTCCTGACAATCCAAAATGTGATTATTACGATAAGCAGCGGAACAACCACGTAATTGGTCATAGACAGGCGTGGGAAAACAGCAATTAACGCCGCCATAATCAGCATTGGAAAAACCATCGGATTATAGCGGAACGCCATTACAATGTCGCCATGGAGCAACGAGTAATAGGCTCTTGTTACTCCACAGCCTGGACAATATAAATGCGTCATCTCATAGAAGATGCATTTAGGCAGATATTTATTGCCTGTCGTCGGTTTATGATAATACAAATATACGCTGCCTAAAACGAATACTATCAATAGTATTAAATAAAACGGCGTATATTTTTTCTTAAACATTATAAATCTGCAAAAGGCGATAAACCGACTATTGTAAATTTTTAATACGCAATGGCAATCGAAATACTACTCATCAAACAACTTTGGTAAAAGACAAAAATCAACAGTCGTGATTATTTGACGACTTATATTCGATAGCGCTTGATGTATGATTAGTATCCGCCGCCGCTTTCTGCTGCTGCAGCCAGAAATTGAATCACGAAAGCAATTGCATTGGAAATCAAGCCAAGACCGAAGGCAATCCACGCCCACATTTTGGCTTTATCAGCGGCCTCTTTGGCTGCTTGAAAATTGCCAACGGAAAGCAACGAATTGACTTTCGCTGCGTAAACAATCGAAACAATGCCAAATGGTATGCAACAACAAATCGTTGACAGAATTGACCAGACCATCGGGGATTTAATGTTGGGATACGGCTGGCTATTTTGATATCCGACTTGTGGTCCAAAACCTTGTCCGCCTTGAGGAGCAAATCCCTGTCCGCCCTGGGGTCCAAAACCTTGTCCGCCCTGAGGATTATAACCTTGAGACATAATAACCTCTCCAATGAATAAAATTGAAATAAAAATGGAAAAACATTCCGAAATAATCTAATATATCTTTAATACTTTTTAGCAATAAAAAGATACTCACTATAGATTACTTTGTTATTGATTATATTTATCGAATAATGAATAGCAAGGGGGAATGCAATAATTTATTCGATTTTTTAGATTTTTATACTAAAAATAACGAAAATATCGAAAATGACAACAAACGTCTCAGCGATAAAATCCAATTACGCCCACTTTTTCGCCTAACCAGTTTTTCCCTGATCTGTCTGAAAGACGCGCAATTTTGGGACGCTCTCGCCATCAGATATTTTTCTCATCAAGGGTATTCCAAAAAAATTTTTTGTGGGTATAATTGAACGTAAGAGTTCAAGTAGAAGTATAAACTCATTTACCCCATATTTTACCAAGGAGTATTTTCAAATGCTTAAAGGAAACGCTATTGTCGGTCAGTCCGGCGGTCCGACCTCGGTTATTAACTCGTCGCTGTGCGGCGTTATTCAGGAAGCCCTCAAACAGGAAGCCATCGAACATGTCTACGGCATGCGCTACGGCATCGAGGGGTTCATGAAAAATGAAGTTATCGATCTGGGCAAAGAAGATCCCGCGATTATCGAAGGTCTGAAGTACACGCCCTCCAGCGCTCTTGGCTCTTGCCGACACAAGCTCCAGGAAGGCGATTTCGCCCCCGCTTTGGAGATGTTCAAGAAGTACAACATTCGTTACTACTTCCTGGCTGGCGGCAACGACACGATGGACACGATTTGCCGTATGGAACAGTACTGCAAAGAGCAGGGCTGGGAACTGCGCGGCGTTGGCGTTCCGAAAACCGTCGACAACGACCTGTGCTGCACCGACCACACGCCGGGATTCGGCTCTGCCGGACGTTACGTTGCCATGTCGGTCAAGCAGGCGGGCATGCTCGCTCGCGACATGAAGCGCGTTGACCAGTACGTCATTTTCCAGACGGTTGGCCGTTCCGCCGGTTGGCTTCCCGCCGCTGCGGCTTTGGCGAAAGACGCCTGTGACGACGCTCCGCATATCATTCTCGTTCCGGAACGCGCCTTTGACAGAGACAAGTTCCTCGGACAGGTCAAAAAGGTTTACGATCAGTTCGGCTGGGTGAGCATCGTCTGCGGCGAAGGCGTCTGCTACGCTGACGGCGCCCCGGTTAGCGCGTCCAAGACGGCTGACAAGTTCTCCAACATCGAATTCGGCGCCATGGGCGGAACCTCTGCCGCCATGATGCTGCACCAGATGATCAAGGAAGAATTCGGCTGGCGCGGCGAATTCCAGGTTACGGAATCTCTCCAGATGTGCGCTGCCGACAGAGCCAACCAGTCGGACATCGACGAAGCCTACGCTTGCGGAAAGCGCGCTGTCGAACTGGCGGTTGAAGGCACGACGGGCGTCATGGTTACCATCGAACGCGATTCGACCAGCCCCTACAAGTACTCGCTGGGAACCGCTCCGCTGAAAGACGTCGCTATCGGCGCCAAGCCCATGCCCGACGAATTCATCGACGACGAAAATCTGTTTGTTACAGACGCCTGCATCGAATATCTGCGTCCGCTGATTGGCGAACTGCCGAAGTACGTTCGTTTTCAGGGCGGAAACGTTGAATGATAAATGAATAATATCAGGATTCGGGACGGCGCTGCGCTGGCGTCTGTCCCGAATTCCAATTTCTGTATACGCTCTTTTTAATTCTGTTTCTTGGAACATGGATAACAGCCCGCTTTCTCCTGAAGACCTGGCATTTGTCCGCGACTGCATTGCTCGGAATAATTGGACGTTTGCCAAGACGATGCCGAAGATTCCGCATTTCTATATTGTCCGCAATCGCTGTACTCTCAACAACGAAGAATTCGACAGATTTGTCCGCCTGCAAAGAGAATTCGGGACGCCTATGCGCTGGGGGAAATACAACTTTCCCTATTTGATTATTGACGGCTGGAAGTACTGGACGATGGGCGCGCCCATTGAAGAGACTATTATTATCAATCGCGCCGAGATCAAATGATAGACGTTCTTTAGCTTAGACGTTGCTGACGGATAGTCAAAAGTACATGTAACATTTGTGGAGCCAATCGTGAAAAGATTCTTTCTCTTTGCTGTTTTATTCTTCTTAACGATTCTTGACTTTTCATTTCATACTGGTTATAATAAGAAAAACGACCTTTGATAAATCATAACAGGAGTTTAAAGTCATGCGCAAACGAAAATCATTATCACGCCGTCTGTTTTTGGGTCAGTGCATAGCCGCGCCGTTTGTTATTTCTCAGCTGGGAGGCGTTGAGTCTTGCCGGGCGGAAGACGCCATTCCTGAACCGGCGCCGTCCGAAAGTCCGGAAACCGGCAAGCCGTACGCAGGCTGGAAAGAGGGCGACCTCGATCTGCATTTCATCTATACGGGGCTGTCGGAATCGTGCTATCACATTTTCCCGGACGGCACGTCAATTCTTATCGATACCGGCGACGTTCCCCCGCGGCAAGGCATTCCTGTCTTGCCAGACAATACCAGACACGCCGGGGAATGGGTGGCGCGGTATATCAAGCGCGTCAATCCGGCTGGGGATCACGTCGATTATATGATGTGTTCGCATTTCCACGGCGACCATTGCGGAAGCAATTACGAACACAATGAAATGACGTCCGGGCGCGGGGAAGATTACCGTCTTTCCGGCTTGGCTCAGGTTGCGGAGTTCATTCATTTTGACGAGGTCTTCGACCGCTCGTATCCAGATTACACCGCGCCTGTTACCGCTATGCGTCAGGGCGAAATTCACAACTGGCTCAAGTTCGTCCAGTATCAGGAAAAGGCGAATGGGCTGAAACGCACCCCGTTTGTCGTCGGACGCGGGAATCAGATTGTTCTCAAAAAGTCTCCGGACAAGTTCAAGGGACAGTTTCAGATTCTCAACGTCTGCGGAAACGGAACGCTGTGTACGGAAGCCCCGAAGCCGGAAGACGAGTTCAATCCAGATGTCCAGCTGGCGACGGAAAACCTGTTTCTCAAGTACCCTCACAACGACAGACCCGGCGCGAACGAGAATCTGTTCAGTATCGGGCTGCGTCTTTCTTACGGGAAGTTTCGGTTCTTCACCGCCGGCGACTATAGCGGCGTTGTAAAAGACAACGACGGGAAAGACATCGGCTACGAAGCCATGACGGGAAAGATCGTCGGGAAAGTCCACGTCTGCAAGGCGAACCATCACGGATTTAAAGACGCCATGCGCCCGGAATTCGTCAAGGAACTGCAAGCCCACGTCTACGTTCAAAACGTTTGGAGCCGTTCCCAGGTCAATATGAAAACGCTGCCCTCCATGACGTCTCAGGAACTGTATCAAGGCGACCGCCTTATCTGCCCGACGGTTTACAATCCGAACGAAATTCAAACTATCAACGAACAGCCCTGGACAAATGAAATCGTCAAACGCGGCGGACACGTTGTCGTCAAAGCCTACGACGGCGGAACGAAGTACAAGGTTTATTATCTCACCGCCAACGACGAATCCATGACCGTCAAAGCCGTTTACGGTCCGTGGGACTGTTGAGAATTAGTGACATTTCGGAGTGCGAGAGCGCAGCTCTCGCTTTTAAAGCGAGAGCGTAGCTCTCGCACTTCGAGAAACATTTATTCTCCCCATATTGCTATGAAAACCCGATATATTTTGTTTGTCGTTTTGAGCTTGTTCTGCTTGACTGCCAGCGCGGCGGAGCTGAAGATTTTGGTTCCCGGAGATTGTCCCGGTCAGGCGTATCAGGTCGCCGGACAGGAACTGCAAAAATACTGGAATCAGATTACCGGGCAGACGCTCGAGATTGTAAAGGAATCCAACGGCGAGGACAGCTATCTGGTTATCGGGTCGGACGCGGTCAACCCGTTTGTTCGTCAGCTGGTTGAACGGAAAGTCATTCGCGATTTCCCGCTCAAAACAGCGTCTGACGATTTCCGTCTGCTGACTGTTAAAGACGGGGCGCGAACGCACCTGATTCTGGCTGGCGGACGCGGACGCTCTACGCTGTACGCGGTCTACTGCTTTCTGGAAACGCGCGGCGGCTGTCGATGGTTCTGGGACGGCGACGTCGTGCCTCATCAGGACGCTATCGACATAACCGGATTGGATGTAACAGAGTCGCCGCGGTTCTATTATCGAGGAATGCGGTATTTTGCCCATCGAGGATTGCACCGGTTTCAAGCGGAGCACTGGTCTTTGGACGACTGGAAACAGGAGATCGACTGGCTTGTCAAAAAGCGTCAGAACATATTTATGCTGAGAATCGGCATGGACGACTTGTTCCAAAAGGCGTTTCCCGACATCGTCGATTATCCCGATCCGTCCAAGCCGCTGCCGGAAGCCTTGTCCGGCTACAATAACCGTTCGCTGTTCTGGTCGCTGCAGTATCGCGGTCAGCTCAGAAAGGCTCTGTTACAGTACGCCTTCGACCGAGACTTGATGCACCCGGAAGATTTCGGAACGATGACTCACTGGTATTCTCGCACGCCTCAGCAGTTTTTAGACAAAGTCAAGCCGGAGTTCCTGGATAAGATAACTAATCTTAGTGGTAAAATAGTGGAACAAACCAATCAGGTTTGGGATATTCATGAGGACAAGTATCTGGACTATTACTGGCAGCTGACTCAGGCGCATATCGACAACTACGGCAAACCGGAGCTGTTTCATACCATTGCTACAGCGGAACGGCTTGTCATTAATAAAGATCCAGGAGACGACGTAAAACTGAAAAAATACGTATTTCGTCGATTGACAGATAGTCTTCGCAGCCGTTATCCAAACGGTCAGCTGCTTTTAGTTGGCTGGGATTTTATTTTCTGGAAACCGCAAGACGTACGTGAATGTATCAGTCAGCTTGACCCGAACAACACGGTTTTGTGGTGTTACGAGGCGGACACAAAATCCGATCGCAACTTTACCAACTGGGACGTCGTCGGCAAGTTCCCGTACACGTTTGGAATCTTTCAGGCGTACGAATCGGCGATGGACATCCGCGGGAACTATCCGAGAATCGAAGAACGCATGGCGCACGTTGGCGACGACCCGTTCTGCCGCGGGTACATTCTCTGGCCGGAGAACTCCCATTCCGATATTTTTATGCTGAATTTCTTTACATCCAACTCCTGGAAGCCGGGCAAGACGACCGACGAACTGCTGACCGAATTCTGCCGTGACAGATATGGCGCTCAGGCGGACGAAATGCTGCCAATCTGGCGCAACGTTCTCCCGATTTCTCAAATGCTGAACTGGGTTGGCAACTTCTGGTCTCAGACGTTCAACACGATGAACGGCAAAGTCAAACCGCAAGACGCCTCTGTCTGGAGGAATGCCAGCCGGGATCAGATTCCGCGGCTGCAAAACGCCCCGCAGGTCTTTACGCGTCTGGCGGAAGTCGAATGGTCAACCCCGTTCGTTCATCGGGATTCCATCGACCTGGCGCGAACGACGTTAGACCGCATGCTGACCTGCGCCCGCGTTACGCTCTTTGCCGCCATGAACGACTGGCGCGAAGGGAAAATCACAGCCGATCAGGCAAGAGCTAAAGTCAACGCGTACTACGAACTGGCGGAGGCGATGCGCGACACGCTCGCGTTACACTCGGACTACTCCATTTGCGAAACCGTCGAGGGCATGAACGCCGTCGAGCCGATTGTCAATCCGGACTTCGATCGCGTCATTCTCGACAACGCCTCGTGCGAATATTGCCAGTCTCATCAGTACGAACTCATGCAGACGTGGTACTTGCCGTGCATTAAGACCGTCTGCGACTGGGCGACTGACCGGCTGGATCGAGACGACAAGTCTGTTTTTACGTATCCAAACAGCTTCAAGAAAGTTGTAACAGAGAAGAAAGCGGAGATGCTGTCAACGCCGTTGAAAGATCAGCGTCCGACGCTGGAACGAACTCAAGAGAACTTCAAAGCCGCTATGCTTCGCGCCGCCAAAGCCGCAAGCGTAGTTTTAAAGTAACAATTGCAACAATAAAAAAAGGGAGAGCAGTTAAGCTCTCCCTGATTTGTTTTTAGCGCTCGATTTCTATTAGTATCGGGATTTGAACAGCATGCTGACGGATTCGTTGTAGTGAATTCGTCTGACGGCTTCTGCCAACATGGCGGAGACGTCTACGACAACGGTGTTGTTGGGTCGCTGATCTTCTGGAATGTAAATCGTGTTTGTAACAGCCAAACCGTCAATGGGCGCGTTGTTGAGCTTGTTGAGCGCGTCGCCGCAGAAAACGCCGTGAGTGGCGCACAGATAAATCTTTTCCGCGCCGGCGTCTTTGACCATTTTCGCTGCGCCGGTAATTGACCCGGCGGTGGAAATCATGTCGTCAAAGAGGATAACGGTTTTCCCTTCAACCGACGGACCAATGAGGTTTGCCTGACGGGTTTCAGTCGCGCTGGTTCGGCGTTTATCGACCACGGCAAGCGGGCAGTTAAGGTTGTCTGCGTGCGCCTGAGCGCGCTTGATGCTGCCTTCGTCCGGGCTGACGACCATGAGCTTGTCGTGCGGCAGGTTCATCTTCTGAATGTGTTCGTCCAGAACCGGCGTCGCGTGCAGATGATCGACGGGGATGTCGAAGAAGCCCTGAATCTGAGCTGCATGCAGGTCGATGGACAGAACGCGGTCAACGCCCGCCTTGGTGAGCAGATTCGCAACCAGCTTGGCGGTAATCGGAACGCGGCCTTCGTCTTTGCGGTCTTGTCGGGCGTATCCGTAATACGGGATAACGGCGGTAATGCGAGAGGCGCTGGCGCGGCGGAACGAGTCGATCATAATCAACAGCTCCATCAAAGCTTCGTTGACGTCTCGACCGGTGGACTGAACGATGAAAATGTCGCGTCCGCGAACGTCTTCTTCAATTTTGCAAAAAATTTCGCCGTCTGGGAAGTTGCCAATTGAGATTTTACCCAACTTGACGCCCAGGTAATCACACATCCGCGTTGCAAGGTCCGGATTCGACCGACCGCTAAAAATTTTCATTTCAGGTATGAGGTTGTAGGTATACATAATTCAAGGGAGTTGCAGCTATATATTCGGAATGCGGAATGCGGAATTAGGAATTGGCGCAAGCGTCTCAAAAAATCTCTCGCAACTCTTCCCGTGGGTTAAAACCCACGGCTAATAATATTGAACTGCTACGCAGTTCTAGGTGAACGCTGGCGCGTCTGAGATTTATTCTCGCAACTCGCAACTTCCGTCTATTGTACATCAAAGAATAATATTGACAAGGAGCGGAAGGAAAAATTTTTTGCCGACAGGGATACAATTTAAGCAGTTTAGAGAAAATATTCGTTCAGAAGCGTTCATTTCCCCGTTATTTAGAACATTTCAAGGAGCTATAATGACAAGTCCAACAACTATTTATAACGATAAAACCGACGACGTATTGGTTCAGCCGTCGGCGTTTCGTCTGCCGAAACCGTCAATTTCCTTAATTGCCGCCGCAGCAACGATTTGCGTTTTGGGAATCGTGGCGATTATCTCGCCGTTTTTCTTCAGTGAAATCATAAACGTCGTGCTCGGCTGCGTGATGATCGGAACGGGATTGACGTTTGCGTTCCATATTTTCGCCTGGAAAAAGGTCAGCCAGCGCATTTTGGTGGCGCTGCTGTCGATTCTCGCGATTATTTCCGGGGCGATTATGCTTTTGCACCCGCTGCTGGGGCTTTACGCTCTCTCCCTGACGCTGGGCGTTTACTTCCTTGTTGAAGGCTGTTTGAAAATCTTCGGCTTTGGACGTCTTAGCGGCGTTTCCTACGGGATGTCCCTTTTCAGTGGAATTATGTCCGTCGTTTTAGGCGTTTTAATCCTCTGGATAATCCCGATGGACTCAACCTGGATTGTCGGGTTATTGTTTGGAGTCGATCTGTTTGTCGGAGGGATAACGCTTTTGTCAATATTCATAGCGTTAAGAAGAATACATAAACGAGCGCAGAGCGAAAAAGAGACAGTAGGCAGTAGGCAGTAGGCAGTAGGTAAACCACGAGGGGAGCGCCTTGCGTCAATTCCTAATTCCGCATTCCGCATTCCGAATTACTCGCTCCCCCCCTTTTTTTAGCGTTCATTTCGTATTATACTATGAGATATGAGCGCAGAGGAAGTACTACTGTCGAGAGCGAAGGAACTCGGGGCGGTTTCCGCAGGAATTATTGAAGCGAGGCGTCCGAACGGCTTGGACAGGTTTTATCGCTGGCTGGACGACGGCTGCAATGCCGATATGACGTACCTGTCCGCGCGGCGCGAAGCGTACGCAGACGCCAATGCGGTTCTGCCCGGCGTCCAGTCGATGGTCGTCCTGGCGATGCCGCAGGAGACGGAATCGCTTGCAAAGAGCGCTTTCCCCTGTCTGGAAAGCGAAACGGACTCGTCGTCCGGCGCGGTTCGAGGTCGAATCGCGTTCTACGCCGTCAGCGAAGATTACCACAGCCGAATCCGCCGAACGCTCAAACAGCTTGCTCAGACTCATCGAGAGCTGTTTCCCAACGGCAAATGCCGCGGCGTGGTCGATACCGCTCCGATTTTGGAAAAAGACGCCGCTCTGACCGCCGGGCTGGGATACATCGGCAAAAACACGCTCTTACAGTGCGGCGACTGGGGAAGCCGGGTCAATCTGGCGGTTTTGCTTTCAACAGAAGCGCTTCACCCGACGCCCGGTCAAGGCGGACGGTTCGTTTCCTGCGAAGATTGTAACAGGTGCATTGACGCCTGCCCGACAGGAGCGCTGTCAGATTCCGGCTTGGACGCTCGGCGCTGTTTGAGCTATTGGCTTATCGAGCATCGCGGGCCAATTCCAGACGACATCGCCAGCCGCGTGGGGAATCGGGTTTTCGGCTGCGACGTCTGTCAGGACGTCTGCCCGCACAATCGACCGGTCAAACCCGTATATATAGACGTCAACGAAGTTCTCCGCATGACGGAAGACGAGTTCCAGACGCGTTTCGGCGCCACGCCGGTTTCCCGCTGTGGGCTGGACGGGCTGAAACGGAATGCGGAAATTGTATTACAAAGAAATCAAAACCATACGCGACAGGAATCCGATAAAAAATGAAGCTATCCGACTTTTTAAAACATCACGGAATTATCTCTAATCCGTTTGCGGAAGAGGACGCTCAATCTGACATCGTTTTTCAGAACGGCTGTCTGGAAACGTCGCGTCACCCGGCGTGGGACAAGATTTTCGGCGATCCGGAGCTGCCGTCCACGTCGATTGTATTTGGCGAAAAAGGGTCTGGAAAAACCGCTCTGAAAATTCAGATGAACCGGCAAATCGGCAAATACAATCAGGAGAATCCGGACAAACAGGATTTTGTAATTCAGTACGACGACTTCAATCCGTTTCTGGACGCGTTTCAGGAACGCTTTTCCAAATTCTGGCGCAAGCCCGCGACGCTTCTTAAGGCGTGGAAATTGTGGGATCACATAGACGCCATTTTGACGCTGGGCGTTACAAAGCTGACGGATCAGGCGCTCCAGGTTCGCGACGCCAACGGGAACGTTGACCCGGAATTGAATCTCAAAGCCTTGGACGACAACCAAAAACGGGACTTCCTTCTCCTTGCGGCTCTGTACGACCAGTCGCCCTCCGGCGGTCAGTACGGTCGCTGGACAAAGCTTCGCAAAAAGCTGGGCGTTTACAATCTGGCGGCGTGGAAATGGTTTTCCGTTGCCGCCGCATGGCTTTTGCTCTTTTTACTCTGCGCCGTTGGATTATGGCGGATGGAAGTTCTCAAAAGCAGTCACATCCTGAGCGTGTACTTTTGGATAGTTCTGTTTATTGGATTTGTTCCATGGATATGGCGATTTGTTACGTTGCATTGGGAAGCGCGCAAGCTCTGGAAAAACCTTCGAGTTCGCAATTTCGACAAAGCGCCCATGCGGCAGATTCTGATGGACACGCCAACGTCACAGCTAACCGGTCAGCCGCTGCCAACCCGCGCGCAGTCAGACGACCGTTACGCGCTGCTGGAAAAGTTCTCGAACCTGACCAAGGTTTTAGGATACAAGTCGATTGTCGTCCTTGTCGACCGCGTTGACGAACCGTATATGATTACCGGTTCTGCGCCGCTGATGCGCGATTTCATCTGGCCGCTTCTGGACAACAAACTGCTCAAGTATCCAGACGTTGCCTTCAAACTGCTCTTGCCGGCGGAACTGAACGACTTCGCCAAAAAAGAAGGCTCCGAGTTCAACGAACGAAGCCGACTCGATAAACAAAACCTCATTCCGTCTTTGACGTGGACGGGACATTCCCTTTACGATTTGGTCAACGCCCGACTTGCCGCCTGCACCGACAACACGATGGTTGACGTTCCCGAAACGCTGGATAAATGGTTTGACGACAACATGACCTTTGACCATCTGACAAGCTCGCTGGAACGAATCCGAACGCCGCGCCGCGTTTTCAAATTCCTGTACGAGCTGATGTGCGAACACGCTCAATCGTTTACTGACCAGAATCCGCAATGGAGAATCGCAACCAGCGAATTCGACGGAACGTTGAAACATTTTTTGAAGGATTGACCTATTCCCTATTCCCTACTCCCTATTCCCTACTCCCTAAACTCCCATGACCGAACCCTACGACCTGTCACTGTTTACCGCTCGGCGAAGCTGCCGAAATTTCAAGCCGGAACCGATTCCGGAAGACGTCCTCAACAAGATTCTCAAAGCCGGAACGTTTGCCGCCACCGGACGCGGTTTTCAATCGCCGATTATGATTGCTGTTACAAACAAAGAACTCCGGGATAAGCTGTCCAAAATCAACGGCGAGATACTTGGAACGACCAACGACCCGTTCTACGGCGCGCCGACTGTCGTTATCGTTTTGGCGGACAAGAGCAAACCAACCTATCTTTACGACGGATCGCTCGTCATCGGCAACCTCATGCTGGCGGCAACCGCTTGCGGCGTGGCGTCCTGCTGGATTCATCGCGCCAAGGAGGAATTTGAACGCCCGGAAGGCAAAGAGATTCTTCAACAGCTGGGCATTACCGGCGATTACGAAGGCATCGGACATTGCGTCCTGGGATACCCCGCCGCGCCTCTGCCCGCTCCCGCGCCGAGAAAAGAAAATTACGTGTATTTTATTAGGTAATAGGAAATAGGGAATAGGGAGTAGTAGATTTTCGTTTTATAATTCCTCCTCCTGATTTCCTATTCCCTACTCCCCACTCCCTACTCCCTTCCTACAATGTCCGAACCAGAACAAACCAGCCAAACAGAGCAGACTCCAGAACAGCTCGAAGAAGCGCGTCAGTACGATCGCGCGCAGCTCAAATTGACGCTCATTGACAAAGCGGTAGACTTCCTCTTTTTAGGCGTGATGGCGTTTGTATTCGCCAAACCGCTGGGAGATTGGATCGCCAGTTTGCCGTGGGCGCAGTCCACGCTCATTCAGGCTGTTACAATCGTCGCGATTGTCTTCGCGCTGCACGTAATTGTGTCACTGCCGATTTCGTTCTACAGCGGGTTTGTCCTGGAACACAAATTCAACCTCAGCAAGATGACGTTCAGCGGTTGGCTTTGGAAAAAAGTCAAGCTGTGGATTCTGACCGGCTTGATGGAATGCGCCCTGATGACCGGTCTGTTCCTGCTGATAGTTTATACCGGCGTTTGGTGGATTCCGCTGTCCATTTTGGTATTCTTCGTTCTCAACGTTGTACTGGGCATGCTGCTGCCGGTTCTCATTTTGCCGCTGTTTTACAAGATTGACCGCGTTAACAACGAAGCCCTTCTTGCCGGTCTGAAACGGCTGACTGAGCCGACGACGCTTACTCTGGAAGGCGTGTACAAGATGAACATGTCGGACGAAACGGTTAAGGCAAACGCCATGCTGACCGGATTCGGCAAAACGCGCCGCGTCATTTTGGGCGACACGCTTCTATCCAACTTCGAACAGGACGAAATCGAAACCGTCTTCGCTCACGAGATCGGACATCACGTTCACGCTCACCTCTGGAAGATGATTCCCTTAAGCCTCGTCTTTTCTCTCGTTGCGTTCGCGCTGTGCGATTTGTTTATTCGAGCGCTGGCTGGTCATTATATGGAATCGTTCTCCTACGCGGCGCTGCAGCCGTGGATTATCGTCCCGATAGAGTTCTTTTTCATGACGATATTCTCCCTTTACGAACCGTTCAACAACGCAATCAGCCGGCATTTTGAACGTCAGGCAGACGCTTACGCCCTGGAGCATTGCGGCGCAGACGCTTATACCCGCGCGTTCTCCCGTCTGGCGACGCTCAACAAAGCCGACCCCAACCCGCCCCGCTGGGCAGTGATCTGGTTCGACTCCCACCCGCCGATCGGCGAGAGAATTGCTATGGCGCGGGGAGGGAGGCTGTAGGCAGTAGGCAATAGGCAGTAGGAAGTGGTTAGTGGTTAGTGGTTAGTGGTTAGTAAGAGCAGCGCTTGCGTCCTTACCACTTACCACTCAAAACTTACCACTGCTGTCGCAACTCGCAACATAATACCATGACTCAATCGATACTCAACAAAGAATTTGACAGCCAGAGCATAGAGCGTTTTGAACGGATGTTCCAAACGGGAGACTTTGATTTTAATTATCGATCTCGTTACATAAAAGGCGCCGTTCTTCACTATGCTGCGTTGTCAGGCAGTCAAAGCCGGATTGAGCTGCTTCTCAAACGTAGAGCAGACATTACGATAAAAGACGCCTATAACAGAACCGTCCTGCATTTCGCTGCTCAAAGCGGAAACCTGAAACTGGTTCAGTGGCTGGTTGAACAGGGCTTAAACGTCAAGAAAAAAGCCGAACTTAAAAGAACAGCGCTGCATTTCGCCGCCGAAAGCGGGAATCTGAAACTGGTTCAGTGGCTCGTCGATCAAGGACTTGACGTCAACGCAAAAGACTATAATAAAAGTACAGTCTTGCATTGCGCCGCCGAAAGCGGGAATCTGAAGCTGGTTCAGTGGCTCGTTGACCAAGGCGCAAACGTCAATATAAAAGACTTTTTTAAAAGAACTGTTTTGCATTACGCCATCGAAAGCGAGAATCTGAAGCTGGTTCAATGGCTCGTCAAACAGGGACTAGATGTCAAGACAATTGAAAAGGACGACGCGACTACTCTTTTGTTTGATGTCGCGGGATGCGAGAATTTGCAATTGGTTCAGTGGCTCATTAAACAAGGGCTTGACATAAGCGTAAAAGGCGAACATGAAGAAACGTTTTTACATTTTGCCGCCATGGCGGGGAATCTGAAATTGATTCAGTGGCTTGTTGACCGCGGCGCAAATCTCAATGCTAATAATAAATGGAAGCAAACCGTCTTGCATCTTGCCGCCGAAAGCGGAGACTTGGAGTTGGTTCAATGGCTTGTTAAACAGGGAATGGATGTCAAGGCAAAAGACAAATGGAAGGATACTGTTTTGCATTCTGCCGCTGAAAGTGGGAATCTGGAATTGGTTCAATGGCTTGTCAAACAAGGCGTGGACGTTACAGCAAAAAACAAGTGGAACAGAACAGCCTTGCATGATGCCGTTAATAGTATTAGCGGGAACGTGGAACTGGTTCAATGGCTCATTGACCAGGGGCTTGACGTCAACGAAAAAGACAAGGACGGGGATACGATTTTACATTCTGCCGTTTCGAGCGGAAATCTGGCGTTGGTTCAATATCTTGTTGAACGCGGAGCTAAGATCAATGCTAAAAACAGATGGAAAGATACGGTCTTGCATTATGCCATGGAAGGCGGGTGTTTGGAATTGGTTCAGTGGCTCGTTAAACGCGGAGCAGACGTCAATGCAGTTAACAAATCGAAGCGGACGCCTTTGCATTTTGCCGTCCAGCACGGTCGTTTGAATTTGAATTTGATTAAATGGCTCGTCGAACAAGGCGCAGACGTCAACGCAAAAGACGAATACGGACAGACGATCTTGAAAATTATTCCCGAAAAAGGGAACGTGAGATTGGTTAAATGGCTAAAAGCGCATGGCGCTAAATAGGGAGTAGACAGTAGGCAATAGGGGGGGAAGACGCGAAACATAGAGTCGAATTGACTGTCTTTTGCTTCTTTTAATCTGTCGCTTTCGGAGAACTGCATAATTCCGTTCGCTAGGCTCAACGTTCGCTTCGCTCACGCCCACGGGTTTACACCCGGGCTGCGCCTAAATATTCGCTCCATTACCGCCTTCCAACCAATTTTTCCCCTTCATTCTCTCTATTTTCTCAAAATTTTTAATTTTTTCCAAAAAAATTTCGTTTTACCGCTTTATAATTGCCAAATCTAGTGTATAATATTTTTAATGTAGAAAAACGATATTCCATTTTGCGCCCGGGCGTACCGCCGCAAAAGTCGTTTTAATAACCGTTTACCTGTTTTACCCAAATAGAAGGAGTAAAATAATGGCTAATTCTAAAGACTGTTCATTCTGCCCCCCCCCCGCATTTTAACATACGGCGGATTTTCTCTATTAGCTTTTCTGGCTATCCTGTGCGTTGGCTCTTTCACGCAGGCGGAAACTTATACAGATGACACCATTCCTTCGAGTGGTATTACTACAGACGTTACTTTTGACATCTCAAATGCAGGAACGTATTCTAATACAATTTCCGGCTCTGGAACAGTAACTAAAACTGGCGCTGGCGCTCTAACGTTAGATAATAATGGTCAGATATCCACAACCGTTTCAAATGTTGTTGTTGAAAATGGCACAATGATTGTCAAACCTACTAATAGCTATGCTTATGATGGCGATGGGGCTGCTGGTTTCTGGGGAGGCGCCTCAATTACCGTCAAATCAGGAGCTACATTGGATTTTCAAAAAATATTTGCCGTATCTCGCAATGTTCCAATTACAGTAGACTGTGGGACGCTAACATTTACACAAGCTTCATACGTCCATGATCTAACATTAAATTCTGCATTGGTTAATGGCAATCAGATCATTTATACGGGCATTAATGGAACTCCTGTTTGGAAAGTTAAGGGTGAAGCTTCAACAATCTACAATACTGTTGAACCTCTTAGAAGCGGCTCCAATACAACCTTTACAGTAAATTTTGATTCTGGCGCTTCGTTAGACATGAAAGGAATCATTCGTGGATTAAATATTAAAGGCACAGATGTATTTTTTAATGGAATTGGCGAGAATCCGGGACATTTGAAATTATATGCCACCGCGACCAACAACATAATGAGCGGACTTGGCGCTATTACAATCAATAATATGAATGTAACGTTAACCGGCGGAGGGGATATAGGTTATCTCCCCAACGGTTATTTTTCAGATTCAACGACTGTTTCTTTGAAGGATTCTTCTTTAACAACAGATCTTTGGCATACAACCAATACAACGACCTTTACACTTGACCACAGTTCGTTGATTTTTGACGGTAACGTTACCTCATACATTGATAAGATTTACCTGAAAAATGGTTCAACTATAGCAGGTAAAACATTGGGCGACTCTTTTAATACAGGAGCTATCTGGAATTCAACTTTTTATACAGAAAATGGAACTACAGAAAATGTTATGAATTATATTTCTGCCGATATAAAAATGGTTCATACTAATTCAGACTGTACTATAACGTTCAATATTGCAGACAAAGCCCCGTTAACGGTTTCCGGTAGTTTTATTCCTGGGGGAGATGGTCAATACAATGCGATTGTTAAAAACGGCGCTGGTACATTGACGCTTTCAGGCGCAAATACTTATGAAGGAGGTGTAACCGTTTCTGCGGGAGTTCTTCAGCTAATCGGCAATGCAATTGATAACGATAAAGGTATTTTTACAGTCAACGATGGCGGAACGCTGGAATATAACGTTGCCAGCGGCGAAAAGACGCTTGAGTTTACTAACGCCGCATACGTTCTCGGCAACGGCGATATTCTCAAAACCGGAGAGGGAAGATTAAAGATTAATACTGATCAATTAACGGGAGATTTACATTTTACGACTGATAATTTTGTTGTTACTTCTGGTCGTGTAGACTTGGAAGGATATATGTTAGGCAATATTGAAGTTGACGCGAACACAGTCTTTTCTCCCGGCAATTCCATTGGCGAGTCAACATTTGGCGGAGGATATATTCTCAAAGACGGCGCAACGTTGTTGCTGGAAGTTGGGAAAGAAGGCGATACAATTTTGACTGACGTTCTGAATGTTACAGGTTCCACGACGTTTGAAGACGGAGCTATTATCAAAATCGCGTTGGATTCCAGCTACGATAACGCCTTTGAAGACGGCGATCAGGCGGATATTCAGCTCCCATTAGGAATTCTCGGCGGCGAAGGAAACGCTCTTGATATGGGTAATCTTGTTTTCCAGTCGAGTATGTTTGATCTGGTTGGGTACGATGCCGGTACAGGCGTTTTGTCCGTTGTCTATTCAGCGCCGGCTGCCGGCGTTCCCGAACCGTCAACGTGGGTGCTGTTGTTACTCGGCGCCGCGGGGCTACTGTACGTGAGGAAAAGAAAATAATAGGCGAGCCACGGGTGTAAACCCGTGGGCATGAGCGAAGCGAACGTAGTTACGCTTAAATCGTAAAAGAATAACGCTAAAGCGGGAGGAAACTCCCGCTTTTTTGTTCTGGCGGATTTTATCCGCGACCCGGAAACGTTTTCGGCTTCGTCGGAGGTTTTCCCCGGGACTCGTTTCCTTCGGCGGACAGTATGTCCGCGAACCCGCAGGTCTGACGGGCTATCCACGTTCAAAAGATTCTTGGAGGCTTCCGCCGCAAAGCGTTCACCAATAAATAACTTTGCGGACTTTGCGTGAGGCTTTCTTCGGCGGACTTCGTCCGCGACCCGGAAGCGTTTTCGGCTTCGGCGGAGTCGTAATCTGCGTCCAGAATGGACGCCATTTCTATAACCGTCGACTTTAGTCTACGGGCAGCGAATCGCTCTACACTCCCCCCTAATCGAGTCAGTCTCTTTTCTTTCCCTCCCTCACGCCAAGCGTGAGGGAGGGAAAGAAAAGAGTATTTGTCGATTTTTTGTTTTGTTGTCGTCTCCTTCCCCGGAGGTTGAAAACCACCGGTTATAGAAATGCAACCCTTTCAGGGTTATGCGGCAGAGGACTGCCGCGTGCCGGGGGGCGAACTGGCATTCCTGCGTAAATGATTTTTCTTGTACCGGCAACGTAGCCCGAGGACGGGCTACATCCAGAGGTGGTTTCCGACTGCGTCGTTTTGGTTTGCACACTACAAACAAAGCGTAACTTCGTTCGCGTCGCTCTCTCCGTTACAGCCTTTCATTTCTTGCATTCTTCGCAAACATCCTCCGCTGCTCCGCGTCTCCGCGTGAGATTTTTCGGATTCTTACGCAACCCGGTTTTGTTCGCCGTTCCGGCGAATGCGTAATTCCGTTCGCTTCGCTCTCTCCATTACCGCCTTTCATTTCTTTGCGAACTTTGCGGCTTAATATTTCTTCGGCGGGCGAAACGCCCGCGAACCGGACTCAACCGTGTACGTGCGCGGGACAATCGTTTTGTTCGCCTATCGGCGAATGCATAATTCCGTTCGCTTCGCTCATACCCACGGGTTTACACCCGTGGCTCGCCTGAATTATCTATCACTACTGCCTACTGCCTCTTGCCTACTGCCTCCCCTCTCCCCGCCCTCTGGTAAAAAATTTTTTTGGGGTTATAATTAAAGATAATTCAATCAAAGGGGAATCTGGAATTGGAAGCAGGAAAATATCAAGGAAGAACGCTTGCGTCAACTCCTCACTCCTAATTCCTAACTCACTACCACTCCTAACTCCAAGCTAACATCGAACTACCATGAGTTTATCCGACGAGAAAATTCTCATACTGGATTTTGGGTCGCAGTACACTCAACTCATTGCGCGTCGGGTGCGCGAGCAGAACGTATATTGCCGGATTGTCCGATACGATATTTCCGCCCAGCGAATTGCGGAGCTTTCTCCCAAGGGGATTATTCTTTCCGGCGGACCGTCGAGCGTGTATGAAGCCGGGGCGCCGCAATGCGATCCGGACATTTTCAAGCTCGATTTGCCAATCCTGGGCGTCTGTTACGGAATGCAGCTTATCAGCAAAGCGTTCGGCGGGACGGTCGTTAACGTTTCCACGCGAGAATACGGTCGCGCTCAGCTGACGGTCAATCCCGCCGCCCAGACGGACGGCGCAGGGCTGTTTGCCGGGTTCCCGTCCAATACTCAAGTCTGGATGAGTCACGGAGACAGAGTGGAAAACATTGCTGACAGTTTTGTTACACTGGCGCAAGCCGGGTCGTGCCCCATCGCGGCTGTCAAGCATAAAACGCATCCGATTTACGGGTTGCAGTTCCATCCGGAAGTAACGCACACGCCGGAGGGTGGGCTGCTGCTGAAGAATTTCCTTCGCACCGTTTGCGGGTGCGCCGGAACGTGGAAGCTGGAAGATTTCGCCCGACAGACGATTGAACAGGTTCGACAGCGCGTTGGGGACAAGCGGGCTATTTGCGGTCTTTCCGGCGGGGTCGATTCCGCCGTCGTTGCCGCGCTGCTGTCCAAAGCCCTGGGCGACAAGCTGACCTGTATTCTGGTTGACAACGGGCTGCTTCGCAAAAACGAGGCGAAACTTGTCATTGACGAGTTTACCAACCATTTCAAAACGGATTTGCGCGTCATTTACGCTCAAGATCGGTTTCTGGAACGACTCAAGGGCGTAACAGCTCCGCAGGAAAAGCGAAAGATTATCGGCGCCGAGTTTATTGAATGTTTCAAGGCGGAAGCGAAAACCGTCGAAGGGGCGGAGTTCCTCGCTCAAGGGACGCTCTATCCGGACGTAATCGAATCCGGCGGCGAACCGGACGGTCCTGCGGCGACAATCAAACTTCATCACAACGTCGGCGGTCTGCCGGCGGAGCTGGGGTTTGAACTGATCGAACCGCTGCGGGACTTGTTCAAAGACGAAGTCCGGCGGCTGGGACTGCAGCTCGGTCTGCCGGAAGAAATCGTCTGGCGGCACCCGTTCCCCGGTCCCGGGTTGGCGGTGCGCTGTCTGGGCGAGGTCGTCAAAGAAAAGCTGGACGTCATTCGCGAAGCCGACGCCATTTTACTTCAGGAAATCCGAAAAGCCAACCTGTACCGCGCCACGTCACAGACGTTTGCCGTCCTCCTGCCGGTGCAGTCAGTAGGCGTTATGGGCGACGCCCGAACGTACGAAAACGCGATTGTTATTCGCAGCGTTACATCCGAAGATTTCATGACCGCCGACTGGAGCCGGCTTCCCTACGACGTCTTGGCGTCCATTTCCACCCGAATTATTAACGAAGTCAAAGGCGTCAACCGCGTCGTCTACGACATCAGTTCCAAACCGCCAGCAACAATTGAGTGGGAGTAGAGCAATTAGCAATTGTCAATTAGCAATTAACGCAAGCGCCTCACTTAAGTTACTATGCACTAAACACTATGCACCAAGCGCTAAGTACTATGGCTGACAAACAGAACGCAAAAACCTTTGAACAAAACATGACGGAACTGGACAAGATTGTTCAGAGTCTGGAATCCGGGGCGATTACCCTGGACGAATCGCTTAAACAGTATGAAAAGGGCGTCGCCTTGATACGCGCCTGCCATCAGCAGCTGGACTTCGTCAAACGCAAGCTGGAAGTCCTGACCGGCCTGGACGAAAACGGCAACGCGATTACCCAGCCCATGGAAGACGAAGTTCTCGACAACGAGCAGAAAGTCAAAGCGCGATCCGCCCGCCGCGGCTACAAAAAGACCGACGCTGCCCCCGAGCCGTCCGACGGCGGCGGCTTGTTCGATTCGTAATTGTCGCTCTCAGTTTGTGTGCAGGTCAACTCGCACACGGATTTTACGGATTAGACGGATTTTCGCCGATTGGTTGTTTTATTCTCTTACTGCTATTTTCTCCCCTTACTAAAGTTTTTTGGAAAGGGGAGTTTGAGGGGAAGAACCTTTTTTTCAAAAAAGGTTTTCCCCTTATGTCATTTACCTTGAAAAAACTTCCCTAACAGGAAGCCAGCTTGCTGGCGACCGAAAGTTTTTTCAAGGTTGGCGAGACTCGCCAAATTTTTACCACAAAGAACACATAGAACACAAAGAAAAAATCGAACGCGAAGCGTTCACTCTAACCCCGAATGGGGTTACATTTCTATAACCGGCGGTTTTCAACCTCCGGAGGAAAGACGACAACAAAACAAACAATCGACAAATACCCTTTTCTTTCCCTCCCTCACGCCAGGCGTGAGGGAGGGAAAGAAAAGGACTGACTCGATTAGGGAGGCAGGGTAGGCTGTTGCTGCCCGTAGACTAAAGTCGACGGTTATAGAAATGGCGTCCTTTCGGACGCGATGAACGTTCCTGCTTTTCACGTTAAATCCGCCCCGCTCCCCCCCTCCTCCGCTGCTCCGCGGCTCCGCGTGAGTTTTTTTCAGGGAGCTTACGCACCCCGGCTCGCCAACCGCCTTTCATTTTTTTCTCATTCTCTCCGCCTCGCTTGTAAAAAGAAATAATTTATGTTATAATTAGGTCAATAATCCAGTTGTTCGCAATTCAACAACTACTTAGTCCACCTAACCCCCTAAACTCTCCCATGAAACACTCAATCTCCCTTTTGACGTCGGTTGCCGCATTGTTGCTATCGTGGACTTCTTTCGCGGTCGCGGAAAGCGCTGTTGTAACGTTTGAAGATCTCGTTAAACAGACTGCGGCGAAGTCGGTTTTGTGCGAGTACCCGGTTCCGGCGTATACGTGCAAGCAAGCCAGCAGTTACGACCGCGGATCAGTCGCTCCTAACAAACCCAACTGGTTTGCGAACAACGATTCCAAAAATTTCGTTCGCGTTGAACGAAACGCAAATGCCGACAATCGGGAAGAATGGGTCTTGATGGATGCTGAAGGTCCCGGCGCGATTGTCCGATTCTGGATTCCCGGTACAAACGGACATCGATACACATGCAAGGTGTACGTCTATATTGACGGGGCGGCTGAGCCGACAATATCCGACGCTTTCGACGACGTTATCGGCGGAAACGCTTTGGTTGACGGCGAGTTCTCTCAAATTACCGCCACCGGACGAAACCTGTATCTGCCCATTCCGTACGCGAAGTCAATCAAAGTAACAGTTGACAAAGTTCCGGAACAGCCGTTTTTGTATTATCAAATCAATTATCGAACGTATGAAAAATCGACTCAGGTTGAGTCGTTTTCCATGGAGAAGCTCAACAGCGCGAAGGCGTTAATCGAAAAGACGCAATCGGAGTTCTATAAGCATGAGAATAAATTTTCTCCTGAACTTCCCAGAGGCTGTTACAGAATCGACGCGTTTCAAGTTCGCGTTGAATCGAAAGACATTGTCAGCGCATTGCGAAACACCGTTGTTAAAATGACGTTCGACGGAGAGCAAACCGTTTGGGCGCCGCTGGGCGACTTCTTCGGTTCCGGCGTTGGCGTCAATCCGTATAAAACGATTTATACAACCGTTGAAGGCTCCAACGACAAAAACATTGCGGAAATGGTTTGCTACTGGCCCATGCCGTATCGCGAAAAAGCAATCGTGGAATTTGAAACGCTTGCCGGTTCCAAGCCAGATATTCGCGCCAGTTTCTCCGTTTCCGAATACGTTTGGAAAGACAACTCCATGTACTTCCACGCAGACTGGCGGCAGGAACGCGGGATTCAAACCGTCGGCGGAAACGGGACAAAAGACTGGAACTACAATAACATTTCCGGCAAGGGCGTTTTCGTCGGGGATTGCCTGTCGCTGGTCAATCGGGTCAACGACTGGTGGGGCGAAGGGGACGAGCATATTTACGTCGACGGCGAAACATTCCCCTCTCATTTCGGAACGGGTACGGAAGACTATTACGGATACTCCTGGGGAACGTCGGCTTATTTCCAGGGACCGTGGCGCGCTCAGCCGCGAGCGGAAGGTCCCGCCAACTTCGGCAACATAACAAATTTGCGGTTCCGTTCTCTGGACGCGATTCCGTTTACCACGTCCTTTAAGTTCGACATCGAAATTTGGCATTGGAAATCGACGACCGTCGACTATGCTGTTACAACTTTCTGGTACGGCGCGCCGGGAGCGAAGTCGTTTTCCCTCCCCGATCTGAAAACCCGCATGGAAGAAGCCGCCGCGCCGGTTGAGTACAAAACCCGCGTTCGTCTGGATTTTAACTCTTTTAGCCTCGTCAATCAGCCCACAGGCGGAAACGCTGTCGTTCAAAACATGGAGGTTTTCCCGCTGGGCAAATGGAAGAATGACAAGCAGCTTTGGTGGTCGAAAAACAAGCCCGGCGACCAGATTGATCTGGAATACGACCTCAAACAGGAAAACGCTTCGACGCTTGTACTCGGTCTGACGCAGGCGGTTGACTATGCGGTTGTCGAGTTCTTCTGGGACGGCAAGAAAATCGGCGGATTCTACGATTTATACGTCCCCCGCGAACAGGGCGTCCGCCATCAGTTTGTTGAAATCCCGCTGGAAAAAGACCAGACAACCGTCGGTAAACATACGATTACCGTCCGCATCGTCGGCAAGACGCGAGATTCGCTCGATACGATGTTCGGCATCGACGAGATTCAAACCAAATAGACTGTCCGCTTTCGTTTGGCGAGTTGTCTTTTCTCGCAACTCGCCACTCGCCACTCGCAACTTCTTTTAGAGAAAAAACTTAAAATCTTTTTACCCCCGTCTCTGGTAAAAAATCTATTCTATAGTATAATGAAAAGGGAATTTTGGAAAAGTGGAGAATTCTCCGCTGCGGCTCAACAAGCCTGTTCCAGATTCCCTACCCTCAAATATTGAATTTAAAACAGAGATTCAAACTATAGATATGTCCCAAAACTCAGCGCTAAGCGATTTTTTCAAGACGAGCGTCGAACAGGTCAATTCGCAGCTTCGAGATTATCTCAAGCTGGACGAACGCTGTCCGGACTTGCTCCGTCAGGCGATGGACTATTCCCTTCTCGCCCCCGGCAAACGCATTCGCCCGATGTTAGCTCTTTTGGCTTGTCAGGCGTGCGGCGGCGAGATGACCAAAGCTCTGCCCGGCGCATGCGCTGTCGAGATGATCCACGCCTATTCGTTGATTCACGACGATTTGCCTGCCATGGACGACGACGATTTGCGCCGCGGACGTCCAACGTGTCACAAGCAGTTCGACGAAGCCACCGCCATTCTCGCCGCTGACGCCTTGCAGGCTCTGGCGTTTGAGGTCTTGGCAAAAGACGTTCACCCGGCAGACGCTGCAATTCAGTGCGTTTCCGCTCTGGCGGACGCGGCTGGCGCCTGCGGCATGGTTGCCGGTCAGACGCTGGACATTCAAGGCGAAAAAGAGAATCAGACGAGCGAAGCGAGTTCCTCATCTCGCAACTCGCAACTCACAAACTGACGCGGAATCGCTATTGATCTTAGAAAACATTCATCGCCTTAAAACCGGGGCGATGATTCGCGTTTCGCTGATTATTGGCGCGACCATCGCAAACGCGTCGGCGGAGCAGATTGAAAGTCTCAAAGCTTACGGCGACGCCCTTGGGCTGCTGTTCCAGGTTACAGACGATTTACTCGACGTTACCGCGACAGACGAGCAGATGGGAAAGCGCACTCATAAAGACAGCGCCAAAGGGAAAATGACGTATCCGGGGCTTTTGGGCGTTGAGGCGTCACAGGCGTACGCGGCGGAACTGACTCAAAAGGCGAAAGACGCGCTGAGTTCTTTCGGTCAGGACGCGGAAGCGTTGCGGGACTTGGCAGACTACGTTTTGGAAAGGGATCATTAATTGACAAGTCAAAATAATCCTCTGCCGAACGTCAGCCTTGCCGATATTAAATCGCCCGAAGATTTAAAAGGGTTGTCCATCGCTCAGTTGGAATCGCTGGCGCAGCAGATACGTGACGAATTGTGCCGGCTTATAGAAACCCGCAGCGTCCATTTCGCTTCCAATATGGGCGTCGTCGAACTGACGCTGGCTCTGCATACGGTTTTTGACTTCACCAAAGACCGGCTCGTTTGGGACGTCGGGCATCAAACGTATCCGCATAAAATGGTAACCGGTCGTTTTGACAAGATGTCCGGCATTCGCACCAAAGGGGGATTGATGGGATACCCGAATCCGGAAGAAAGCCCCTTTGATCTGTTTATGACGGGGCACGCCGGTGTGAGCGTTTCTACCGCGCTGGGCTTGTTCCTGGGCGACGAACTGATGCGTCCGGAAGAAGGGCGAAAAGCGGTTGCCGTCGTCGGCGACGGCGCGGCTGCCTGCGGCGTTATCTTTGAAGCGCTCAACAACGCCTCCGGTCTGAACAAAAACATTATCGTCATTCTCAACGATAACGAGATGTCAATCTGCCCTCGCGTTGGCGGTTTGGCTCGTTATCTTGACGGACTTCGCACCAACTCCGTTTACAAGGGCGTTAAAAATAAGGTCAAAACGGCTGTAACAAAACTGCCGGTTATCGGAAAGCCTCTTCATCGCGGTCTGCACAATTTGAAAAACGCAGTTAAAAAAGGACTTGTCGGCGGCGCGCTGTTTGAAGAACTCGGATTTCATTACATTGGCCCCGTCAACGGACACGACATTCGCGACCTGCAGGTTGCGCTCAATCAGGCAAAGCGTCACGATCAGCCAGTTCTGCTGCATATCTTTACGCAAAAGGGACACGGATTCCACCCGGCGGAAGAAGACCCGGCGAGATTTCACGCTCCGCCCAAAGTCGTTTACGACGACAACGGCAAAATGACGTTAACGAAGTCACAGCAGGTTTCCTATACAAACGTTGCAGCGGCGCAATTGTATCAGCAAATGCTCATGGACAAGCGTATTTGCGTCATTTGCGCGGCGATGGCTCAAGGGAACGGCTTGGAAAAGATTCGCGAGGATTTTCCTGACCGGTTCTTTGACGTCGGCATTTGCGAATCCCACGCGGTCGCGATGGCGGCGGGTATGGCAAAAGCCGGCTTGCGCCCGGTCGTTGATATTTACTCGACGTTTATGCAGCGGGCATACGACCAGATTTTCCATGAGATTTCATTGCAAAACCTGCCCGTTGTATTGATGATGGACAGAGCGGGTCTTGTCGGCGCGGACGGTCCCACTCATCACGGGTCGTTCGACATGGCGTACATTCGCCATCTGCCCAACATGACGCTTTGCGCTCCCGGCTGCGCGGAAGACCTGCAGGAGATGATTCCCTGGGCGATCAACTTCAACGGTCCCGTTTCAATCCGCTATCCCAAAGACGGCGTAGCGCACGTTTCTTCAAACAATCCTGTTCCCATTCAGCCAGGCGTTGCGGAATTTATCAATCACAATGCAGACGACAAACTCGACGGCTTGGTAATCGTCTGCGGCGGCGTGTTGGGAAAAGCGATCGAAGCTGTTACAAATTACGAGAACAAAATGGCGCAGTCCGGGAACCCCAAACAGATCGGGCTGGTCAACGCCCGCTGGATTAAACCGCTGGACGAACGCATTGCTCAATGGATTCAAAACGCCTCTTGGACGCTTACTATCGAAGACGGCTGCCGTCAGGGCGGGTTTGGTTCTGCCGTTTTGGAAATGTTGTCTGACAAAGAAATTTTTAATTGCCGCGTCAAACGCCTGGGCGTAGAAGATCATTACGTTTCTCACGCTACGCGCTGCGAACAGCTGGCGGAAGAAGGACTCGACGCCGTCGGAATTGAAAAAGCAATTGAAGAAATGAACTCTTAACAATAGTCTTCGTTCATAAAAATAGCGTCTGGTAATTAGACGAAACGATTTGCATCTCAAATACCAAGCGCTATAGAGTATGATTCTTAATCTAACTAAGCTTCGTTTTGTCCCAGCAGACGATTTACGCTGTCCAGAAGTCTGTCCATGGCAAACGGCTTGCGAATGTAATCGTCAACGCCGAGGGTTTCCGCATACGATTTATGGCGATTGCCTTCGTTGGCGGTTACCATAATAATTCGAATCGGAACGCGGCGAGTTCGACGAAGCTTTTCCAAAACGAGAAAGCCGCTTCGCTTGGGCATCATCATGTCGAGAATAATCAGATCGGGATTCTCTCTTTCCGCCAAAGCCAAACCCTGATTTCCATCTCGAGCGTAAAAAACCGTATAACCTTCAGACTGCAGCGCGATCTTAACGGACTCGATAATCTCCGGGTCGTCATCAACAATTAAAATCGTTTTGTTGTTTAGTTCTGGACTTTGTTCCAATTCGTTTTCAGGAATATTGCTCATAATTCAAACTTGATCTGGGATTAGATAAAGCGTAAATCGAATTTAGGGGACGGAAATCCCTGTTTCCTTAATTACTATTTAACAACAAATTGTAAAAAAGACAAGCCCCCCCAAAAAGGAGGTCTTGTCTAAAATAGAATACAAAAGTTTACTGTTGGAAACTTGAACGCCCCGCAATAAGAGGCTATGCGAAGCGTTTAAGCCCTCATTTTACTATTTGCTTGGAAGCTTTTTAACAGGCGGAAGCTTAAGCTGAGGCGGCATGTAAACGACTTCGGCTTTGATGATTTTCGTGGGTTCCATACCTGGAACGTTAGGATTGGGATCGCGTTGAATCTTTGCCAGAGTATCAATACCGCCAGTAACGCGTCCGAAAACGGTGTGCTTGCCGTCAAGCCATTTGGTTGGAACGAAGGTAATGAAGAACTGGCTTCCTCCGGTGTCTTTTCCAGCGTGCGCCATTGAGAGCGAGCCGCGGAAATGAATTCTGGCGTTGGGATTGTCAACTTCGCAGGGAATGCAATATCCAGGTCCGCCGGTGCCATTGCCGTTCGGGTCGCCGCCTTGAGCCATAAACGCCTGCATGACGCGGTGGAACGTCAATCCGTTATAGAATCCCTTGTTAACCAGTTCGACAAAGTTGGCGACTGTATTGGGAGCTTCGTTGGCAAACAGTTCGATGGTAATGTCGCCAGCGGTGGTTTGCAGTTTAACGATGGGGCAATCTTTAGCTTGAGAGCTGGCTTGACGCAAAGCCTTTTCTTTTGCCCATGCTTCTTTGTAGAACGGAAGGTTCTTTTCCAGTTCAGCCAAGCCGGGGTGAACTTGTCCGATGCCTTCTTTGTTGATTTCCGCCTGAGTTCGACCTTGCTTTTTAGCGCGTTCCAAAGCGGCGGCAGCCAGTTTTTTCGCGCTGGAGATAGCCGATTCTGCGTAGGCAAAATTGTTGGAATTGTAAGCGGAAAACGCAGCGATCTCGAAAATCGGCTGTTCAACAAGCCCGAGACGAATCAGTTCGTCGCATTCTTTGAGCGCGTTTTCGTAATCGTCATAATTTACCATCATAACGATGTTATTGAGCAGGAACGCCTTGACAGACTCGTCTTTGTTGGGCGCTTCTTTAAACGCGGCTTTCGCAGCTGCCAGCAACGGAGCTTTGAACGTCTGGATGGTTTCAGCCATCTTTTGAACTTCTTCCTGAATCTCTTTCTGTCGAGCGGGAGTGGCTTTACTGTATTCTTTGTCAAACTCGATAAATTTCTGATAGTATTCTTTTGCCTGGGCAGAAAGTTTATGGAATCTCTGCGTAGCGGGACCGGCTCCAGCTGCTGCGGTGGCGGCTGGGGATTTGGGAGTTACTGGGGTTGTTGCCTGTTGAGCAAAGCTGACGCTGCAAAGGAGCGTAACAGCAAGGATTAAACTAAAAAGTCTCATGGTTTTGGGTTCCTTTTTCTAAACCAAAGTTGTTGGGGGGGATTTGGAATTATTTTTAAATCCGCTATAATAAGGAGCAAAGCTGCAAGACAGGAATCGATAATTACTCAACTCTCGATTCCCTATTGCTTACTCCCTATTCGCATTTTACCAAATTTCTCTAATAAAGAAAAGCGCGATTTTACCAAATGAGTCAAAAAAACGAAAAAAAAACACCAAAGACGAAAAAATCCAGTAAAAATCTGGCTGGCGTGATGGTTGATTCCGTTGGTTTGAGAATAATCGGCGGAACGTTTCGCGGCAGAAAACTGGAATACGCCGGCGACATGCGAGTTCGCCCCATGAAAGACCGCGTTCGCGAATCCGTATTCAATCTGGTTGGAACGGACGTTAAGGGGAAGTTTGTTTTGGACTTGTTCGGCGGAACCGGAGCCGTTTGTCTGGAAGCGATAAGCCGCGGGGCAGTTGGCGGTCAGATTGTCGAGATGCACTTCCCAACGGCGAAAACGATTAAAAAGAACATCGAAACTTTGGGACTGGCGGACGTCGTAAACCTCCATACCGGCAACGTTTTCATCTGGAATAAAAAGCGAGACGCCCTGCCCCAGGACGTCCCGTGGGCGGTTTTTGTCTGTCCGCCCTACGAGTTCTTTATTAGCCGATGGGACGATTTATCAGAATTGATCAGTTCTTTGCTGGAACAGGCGCCGGCGGGAAGTCTGTTTGTTGTCGAATCCGACCAGCGATTTGATTGGGAAAACGTCAAAGCGCTTACGCCCGATTCCGAGTGGGATATTCGCGCTTATCCGCCAGCGGTTGTCGGATTGATAAAAAAATGAAATAAATTGGCACAGTATTTGCACATAATATATAATCGACAGGAATGAAGTTCCTTCCGTTTTTTCTTTCCTGTCATTTTTCGGCGCGTCGTCGCTCCTTTCGACCGCCGAGTTTGAAATTTTAAGCGTGTCACCCCCCTCAATCCCCGGCGGTTTCTCCCCCAAGTTCCGTCGGGGATTTTTTAGCCCACACTTGGATTCCACCTGACGTTTATGGGTAACGAGAACGTAAACGTCGGTTGAATATAGAGTTACCGTATTACGGACTCGAAAAATCACGTAATACAGCTTCCGACCGAACAGACGTAAAAGTAATTTCAAGCGTTACTTTTACGTCTGTTTAATTTTAATACAGCAAAATTGAACAAGCGTATTAAAATTAAACACGCATTATTTCTGAAAATTTACGTTTTTTCTTCTCTAAAACTCTTGAAATTAATAATTTTTGAGAATATAATTAAATCCATCTGGTATAGACAATAAAGTTTAACTTATTTCTCTTGAGGAAAAGTTTAATCATGAATCGACGAACAGCATTAAAATCTATGACAGCCGCAGGCGTTGGCGCGGCGCTGTCAGCGTTGTCGGGAGCCGCATTTGCAGATGAAGCCCCAGCTGAAGAAAAAACTGAAGAAAAATCAAAGTACGTCAACCCGATTGTCGTGTCTTCGTACTCCTACTGGGTTTCGGAAGACGCCCCGACGATGGAACAGTGCGTTGATTGGGCGTCTGAAATGGGATTTGAAGGTCTGGAAATCCTCGAAAAGCAGATGTATCTTAACCCAAAGGCGGGCAAGATCACGTCCTCTGTCGTTCCCGGCGGCGGACAGATGTTTCAAACGTACGAAACGAATCCAGATTACCTTCGCAATCTGAAAAAGTACGCTTTTGAAAAAGGCATTTCTCTGTGCGGATACGCAACGCATCAGAGTTTCCTCGACCCTCGCGAGGATTTCCGCGAAAAAAACATCAAGACAACCATTGCTGGTATCGAATCCGCTTACGCGTTGGGAATTCCCGTTTTGCGCGTCAATACGGGTCGCTGGGGAACGTCGAAGTCCTTTATGGATTTGATGAATCACAAAGGCATCGAGCCGGCTTTGGAAGGCTACAAAGACGAAGATGGGTTCCCGTGGGTTATTGACAGTCTTGAAAAGTGCCTGCCAGTTGCGGAAAAATGCGGCGTCATTCTCGGCTTGGAAAACCATTGGGGATTGGCCCGACGCGCTGAAGGCGCATTGAAGATTGTCAACGAGATTGACTCCCCCTGGATGAAGATTATTCTCGACACCGGCAACCTGCTCGACGACGACCGTTACGAACAGATGGAAGCCCTGGCGGCGAAAGCCTGTTTCGTTCACGCCAAATTCTATTACGGCGGCGGGATTTATTACACGCTCGACATGGACTATAATCGCATCGCCCAAATTCTCCGCAAGGCGAACTTCAAGGGTTACATTTCCGTCGAATTTGAAGGCAAAGAAAACGCCATGACTGCGCTGCCGAAATGCCGTCAAACGCTTTTAGACGCGTTCAACGCTTAACGACTTTTTAACGCTTAACGACCCGAACGAATTCCCCGCAGGGCATTGGCGGCAGGTCGACGCTGTACGGACGCATCGCGCCCGACTCGAATCGATAGCCGCCCGGTAAGCGCTGTTCCAAAAGCCGCGCCAGTTCCTCGGCGGGGAATTCCGGCGTATGCGCCGTTAATAAAGCGTATTCCGGCGCGCCGTTGGTTAGTTCCATGCACTCGTCAAGCAAGCGGGGCAGGGCGTCTGCGATTTTCCAGATTTCTCCTTTAGCTCCGTGACCGTAGCTGGGCGGGTCGAGAATAAACGCGTCGTAGGCGTTTCCCCGTTTGAGTTCTCTTAAAACAAACCGCTCCGCATCCTCTGTCAGCCAGCGGATCGACAGCTTTTTTCCCGTCCCCTGCTCTGTCAGCTGACCGTTGACTTTCGCCCACTGAACCGTATTGGCGGCGGAATCAACGTGACTGACAACCACAGACTCATCCGCCAGCGCGGGGGCAATCGACGACCCGCCGGTATAGGCAAACAGATTCAAAACTTTCATGCCCGGCTTTGTAACACTCGTCAGCCAGTTCCAGTTGTCCGCCTGTTCGACGAACACGCCCAGATGCCCGACCGGCGTTCTTTTCAGACTGAACGTCAATCCGTTTATACAGACGTTCCAGGAACTGGGAAACGGAACGCGGTCAACCCATTTCCCTTTGAGGTCTTTTTCCCGAAAGAATTTGGAATGCGCCTGACTCCAGAGTTTCGGACGATTCTTTTTATACGCCTGCACCGCCGGCGCAGGTCGGTCGAGAATGAACTCGCCAAACCGTTCCAGTTTCCGTCCGTTTCCGAAATCAAGCAGTTGATAGTCCATGGGGGGGAGGCAATAGGCAATAGGCAATAGGCAGTAGGCAGTAGGGAATAGGGAATAGGGAATAGGGAATAGGGAATAGGGAATAGGGAATAGGGAATAGAGTTTATTATTCTTTCTACTCTAATTTATCCAGCGCTTTGAGTCCGTAGCCGCGGCAGAAGGAGGGAATGTCCATGCACTTCTTGCCTGCGGGCTGAATGCAGGTAAAGGCGACCTGCCCGGAGCCGGTTTGAACGACAAGACGATCTGAAGCTTCCAAAACCGTTCCCGGATCGGCGGGGGCGCCGTCAATCGGTTCATCTAAAACCTGTGGAATAGAGCGGGGAATGAGTCGAAGAAGATTGTTCGGATTGACCGGTTCAACTCCCGGTTTTCGATTCCAGAAGAAGTGCGTCTGCGGCCACGGTTCCAACGCGCGATACAAGTCTCGGATTTCCACGGCGGATTTTGTCCAGTCGATCTTTCCGTCACACTTTTTCAGTTTCGGAGCGCGAGTCGCTTCGCCTTCCAGTTGCGATTGACAGCAACAAGTTCCGTTTTCCAGAGCGTCTATAACTTTTTCGACCAGCGGCGCGCCCAGCTGCGCCAGAAGCGGTTCAACGTCTTGAGCGGTCTGGTCAGCGGAGACGTCCATTGACGCCTGACAGACCACCGGTCCCGCATCCAGCTGAGGCGTTAGGTGAATTACCGTAACGCCCAGTTTCGTCTCGCCTTTGAGAATCGCCCAATTAATCGGCGCGGCGCCGCGGTACTTCGGCAGCAGCGACCCGTGCAGGTTCAGCCCCCCAAACTTCGCGCTGGCGAGGACGTCGGGAGAAAGAATCTGCCCGAAGTCGCAAACGACCAAAATATCGGGATTATAGGCGCGAAGCTCTTCGACGTGGTTGTTAATCCGGTCAGGCGTCCAGACGGGAACGCCCAGCTCTTTGGCTGTTGTAACCATCGGGGATTCCGGCTGAACGCGTCCTTTAATCTCGCGCGGCGGCTGGCTGACAAGCAAAACGACGTCGTGCTTTTTACTCTGCGCCAAAGCGCGAAAAACCGGTACGGCAAAGGGGCCGCAGCCCATCATGACGATTCTCATATTTTAAGTTGCGAGTTGCGAGTTACGAGTTGCGAGATGATTAATATTATCATCGTTATCGGTACTTCAATCCGTTTCCGTTGAAGCTGACGGAAATGACCCATTGCCAGGTCGTATGGGTCGTTCTACCGACGATGCGGTTCCAGCCCTTTTTGAGCGTGATCTCGGTTGAGTCCGTTAACTTACCTCCGCGGGAGAAGAAATGTTCGTAAACGCGTTCCTGGTTGCAGTACAGCGTTACCATCTCGTTGGTACTGTAGGAATTGGCGGCGAAGTCGACGCGGACTTTTTGCTCTTCCGGGCTGTAAACCTCGCGGACGAAATACGCGCCTTCAAATCCGTAACAGTTGTCGACGGCGTAAAAGTCGATGTTGTTGGGATCGTCGCCGCCGGTATAGTCGACGGACGGGAAGAAGCTGAACCATTCCACAGGTTTGCCGTCAACGGTCGATTCCAATGGGTTTTTGCCGTCCAGAACGTCTTTATCGATTTGTGTAACAGCGGCGTCTTTGTTGAACTGGGCTTCATTCCCAAACGGGGGAACGTAGAATCCCATCGCGAGTCGATACGGGGCGTTGAGCTTGATTTTTCTGACAATGTCTCCCGCCTTGACTGTTACATACGTTGTGAGTTCTTCAGAGGAGCCAGAAAGATAAATCGTGAACTCTTCGCCGTCGCCGAGTTCAATTTTATCGACCTTGTACCCTTCCGGGGCGTCTACAGTAAGTTGAGATTTATCAGCGCCGCGAAGGTTGCCGCGAACAATCGCCTTGCCAATCGGAGCGGGCGAAACAACATACAAGCTCATGCCGGGCTTTTGGAAATCCTTCTGGTATTCGCTGCAGTACTTTTCCAGATACATGTCCGCCGCCTTGTCCTGCCCGATTGCGCGGAGAATGGCGACGGTCATAATGTCATGACCAAATTCCCGCGGGTGAACGTAGTCTCGAATAACGCGGAATTCAACGTCCTGCTTTCGAGCGTTGTCGACGGCGGCTTTGAAGTCGCGGCGAATCTCGCAGACGGTCGCGCCGTTCTCTTTCGCCAGCTGACGAATGACGGATTCCATTTTATCCAATTGAAGATTTTTGAAGCTGTACGGCGATTCCGTTAACATGGTGGAAGTCCCCAAAATCAGCTTTTTATACGGACAGCGCGCCTTGATGCGGTTAATCAAATCCTGATATTCCGCTTTCCAAACTTCGTAACAGTTTTCATCGTTGGAAATCGACGGGCAATGGGCGTCGTTCGTGCCGAGGAAAATCAGAATCGTATCCGCGCCTTTGTCGAACTCGTCTTTAACGTAGATGTCTGGAATGTCCAGTCGCTGGCGATGTTCGTATGAGTAATCGACGATGTTGCGCCAGGAAGAAACCGTCTGACCGCTCGCGCCCAGGGGGACGAATTCGACGTCTGTTACGCCCGCTTCCTGCAGCGCGAGACGAACTCGGTGCGTATAGCCGCACGGCAAGTTCATGGAATGACCTGTAATGCTGTCTCCAACGACGACTATGCGCTCCGCAAACGCGGCAGCGGGAATACACAACAACGCAAGGAATAAAAGGATTCGTTTCATGGTTAATTGAGTGTTACAAGGTTTATGGATTATGAAATCAGTTTGTTTGCAATTCGTCTGCCGGGGGAACTGAGTGGGTATTCGGACAACTCCGCAGGTGCGACCCAGGCAAATGTAACGTCTGCGCTTTTGGTCGATTTGGCTTGCGCTGCTTTATAGCAGACCAGCTCGATTTTGTGATTTGTTACTTGATGACGGAAACTCATAAACGGTTCCGATTCCAGCTTGACGGTCAAACCAAACGTCTGCCGGATGCGGGATTCCAGAACCGCTGGGGAATCGGACTCGTCGGCGTCGATGCGGGGGAAGTCCCACAGCCCCGCCCAATGCTCTTTTTCCTGCCGCTGGCGGAGGTAAATCTCCCCCTTGCGGTTATAAACGACAACGGCGGCGTGACGCCAGTAAATCGTCTCCGGCTTCGGCTTGGCAACGGGAATCAAATTCTCCCGTCCGGACTTTCGCGCCAGACAGGCGTCCGCCAGCGGGCAGTTCTCGCACAGCGGTCGTTTTTTACACACCTGCTGACCGAACTGCATGAGCGCCTGATTGACTCGCCCCGGCGTTATGCTGGAACTGCGTTTTGGCGTCTGCGCCCAGCGGCGCGCTTCCTCCCAGAGCAGTTCCTGAGCGAACTTCTCGTCAATCTGGCTCTCCAAATCAGTCAGCCGGGCGTGAATGCGAATCGTGTTCGCTTCCAATATCGGGACGGGGTCGTTAAACGCCATCGACGCAATCGCACCGGCGGTGTACCGACCAATCCCCGGCAGGGATTCAATCTCTTTGACGTCGCGGGGAAAAGCGCCGGCGAAGCATTCCACAATCGCCCGGGCGGCTTTATGAAGGTTTCGAGCGCGGGAATAGTATCCCAACCCTTCCCAGTACTTAAGGACTTCCTGTTCTTCAGCCGCCGCCAACGCGGCAACGTCCGGAAACTGGGTCATGAACCGTTCAAAATACGCATCCAAGACCGTCCCGACTTGCGTCTGCTGCAGCATGACCTCGCTAATCCAAACCCGATACGGAGTTACGTTCTCCTTCCACGGCAGCGACCGCGCGTTGGCGTCGTACCACGTCAGGAGAGCTTTCTGCAGGGATTGAATGGATTGAGTCATTAGGAAAATTAGCAATTGTCAATTAGCAATTAGCAATTGACGCAAAGCGCGGCACCTACTGCCTACTGCCTAATATTTTACCGTTTTTCATTTTTTTTCCAATACCCGGTTACTTTTCGTTAGAAAAAACGTATTAATAAGATAACAACGGAATCAAAACCGTTGACAAGTTCTATTATTAAGGTTATAATAGGACTTGTATTGTTTCATATACTTTAACCCTCGCACAAAGCTATGAAAAAGCAGGCGTTATTAATCGGAATTAACGAATATCCCAATTTGCCTAAGTTAAAATTCGCTCGGCAAGATGCGGAATCCGTAGCGGCTTCTCTCAAGCAGAATTACGGTTTTTCAGACAACGAGGTTATGCTTCTAACCGACGCGAAACCGGGGCTGTTTAATCCGTCAAACAGGGAGAAGATTCAAAAGCACCTGGAAAGCCTTGCCGATCAGAATCTCGATCTGTTTATTTTCGGTTTCTGGGGACATGGACTGTTCTGTAACGGCAAACGATACCTGTGTCCTTTAAACGCAACGGTCGATAACGTTGAGGAATTAGGGTTCTCTTTTAACAAACTGCAGCAGTTTCTTATTAACGTCAAAGCAAAAAATACGTGTATGATTCTGGATTGCTGTCAGAAAATGTATAGTCAGAATCCTTCTTTCAACCAGACAAACGAAGAGGATACTACTATTCCTTTATCCTTTGAACTGACGAACCTGGACGATGTCGCCGTTTTTACGGCAGCCGATCAGATCGCCCTGGAAAATTTTTCCCGAGACATCGTTTTCAAAATTCAGGAAAAAGAACCGGAATTCGTTTCCAACGTAGCAATTCTCAATTCCTGCAAAGAAGGTCAAAACGCATACGAGTGGGACAGCCGCAAACATGGTATTTTCACAGCGCATTTGCTTGACGCTATGCAGCAGCGGTACGACAGTTTGTTAAAACTGGTTAGCTACGTCAGCCAAAACGTAGAAAAAACTGCTAAGAAATTGGGCATGCAGCAAACGCCCTTCTACAAGCTCGAAGGCGATCTGGAATTGCCTGCCGTTCAAGGCGAGAATGATATCATAGACGTTCAGATTGTTCAATCTCCTGCAGCCGTCAACTCCAACGTTTTTGACAATACAATTTCGCAAGCAACTAAAATGCTGGTCAAACTGTTTCAGGATTCAGCAAAATTGTATGTCAATCCTGTAACAGTAGAATGGTTTTTAGAACAAAAGGAAAAATTCCTTTCTGTCTGCAATGCTTTTGCAAACAACTCGATAAACGCTCAAACAGCTTATTCCCGGTTACAAGAGCTTTCCAATCAGGCGGGAAACTGGATAAGCGCCAATCGGAACAAATTTGACGGAAGGAAACTTGTTTTCGTTTCCTATTTATGGTATTCGTGGGCGAAATTTGCCAAAGAAAACAACATCGAAGACCTGTCCAAAGCGTTAAATCCTTAGAGTCATGAATTCAGTTGACGTCCCTCAAAAGCAGGTTCAAATTGCCATAGTCGGCATGACCGGAGCAGGTAAAACTGTTCTCGTGTCAACGCTTGCCATGAAAATGTCGCAGATGGCCGACAAAGGCGTTTTTCTTGCTCCCGTCGGTAAAAATCGACGACAAACATTGCAGTATGTTCAGCAAAATTGGGCTACGCTTAACAGCGGTCATTGGCCTCCTTCAACTCCGGCTGGAGAACTCATTCATTTGCAATGGGAATTATCCACCTTTAACAATCTGGCATCCGTCCGATTTGCCGATTGCGCCGGGCAAGACATCCGCGCTCTTTTTAGTCAGGACCGATTTGACGTTTCACAATTGTCGTCAGATTTACAAGATCTGTATCGGTATTTTCAAAACGCAAATATCGTTCTTTTTTTGGTTAATATGGAAGATATTCTCGGTTATTCTTCCGAGACTTCAACCTATAACGTTCTCAATCTTGATCAAATGATCTCTGTTCTGACTCAACCCGTCGCGTTCCCGCGCCGCTGCGCCGTTGTATTGAGTCAGTACGACAAATACAAACCAGAGGTGGACCAAATATATAATGGGGACCTTCTGGAATATCTCCGTAATAACTTGCCCTTATTGCATGGAGAATACGTTCTGAAAAAAAGTTTTGAAATCATCCCGGTTGCCGCTGTTGAGCAAACGCAAAACATTATAGAAGACGGTCAGGCAAAACAGGTTCCCGCTCCTGATTTTACATCGTATAATCTCCAAGCGCTAATCGAGTGGATTGCAAATAACGTCGATGAGTTAACACCATTGCTGCCAACCCCGCAATTGCCAGTCCATCAAATGCCGGTTCCGCAAAATCCATTGCCAACTCCGCCATTTTATCAGCAGCAATATCCAAATCAGCCGTCATTTCCACAACAAAATCCAACTCCGCCGTATTATCCGCCATATAATCAAAACTCGCCATTTCCTCAAACAGAGCCTTATCCTCAAAATAGAGGTTGTATCAGCGGTTGTATTCATGCAATTGGCTGGTTTATTGTAATATTGGGATTGTTATTTTTCGGATTAGTATTTTTAATCGCATTAGCAACAAGCTGTTAACAATGTCAATGTTTTGGGCATTTTAATTATCAACGCAGCCCCCAACATTTTGTAATTTAAGAATCATGAAAGTATACTACGCCCTATACGATCAATCCTACGATAACAACGCTCAATACTGGACGTGGTTCCCAGAAGAAATTACCAAACAGATGCGCGATGCAATTGCGTCTAAATCTGGAGCCTTCCAAATGAGACCCAAGCGTCCCAATCTGCTTGCAGAGCCTGACATCGTTGGGGGAATTATTAACTACCAGGATCAATGGTGCGTCGTCTATCGTTTTTTTAATGGGGGTAACGATCCGCAGGGGCGTCCAGACCGCTGCGTGTTGGCAACCGCTTGGGTCAAAGCGGAAGATGCCCAGGGACAAAATCTGTACGCGCTGCTTTTCTGCCCTGTTTTTCTGAACGTTCAAAAACAGGCGTTATATCAATGTCCTGTACAAGCCCCAAAAGCTTTAATCGAGAACTGCAATTGTCCTGTTTCACAAAACGATCCTCAGCTTGTTATTTATAAAAACAATCCGAATATTGGAACCTGGTCTTTTAGAAACCCGGATGAAGCTGAAGTTATTGGAAAGCTTTTTCCCAATTTGATTGGAGACGGTTTGAAATCGCTTCAGGTTTTACAATCGGCCTCTTATATGGAAACCTTTTCCGGAACGCCCCTTGCCAGCGGCATTACGCACATTCCAAAAGTTGAAATTCCGCCTGAACCTGCATATATCGGAGGCGATTTCCCTGTTCAGCAGTCTCCAAGTCGGAATTTAGTTCTTGTTTTTTTGTTAGCGATATTTTTTATCCTTGCTTCATTAATGGCGTCTGATTATCTAACTAATCATCGTATCATTAAATCTGTTTTTCAGGTAATTGGCGTTATTAAAGGACAATTTTCAGAAGATCCGAACCCAGAAGATCCGAACCTAGACGTTCAGAACCTAGATGTTCAGAACCTAGACGTACAGAATCAAGACGTACAGAATCAAGACGTACAGAATCAAGACGTACAGAATCAAGACGTACAGAATCAAGACGTACAGAATCAAGACGTACAGAATCAAGACGTACA
>JAZMZV010000030.1:0-4308 GCA_045586185.1 Thermoguttaceae bacterium
TACCAACGCCGTCTTTATAGAACGTTCTGTTGTTTTCATTATTGGGATTGGTAACTTTAGCGGAAATAATCAAGTCGGACTTCGTATCAAGTTCCGTTGCAGAAGCGCTGGTAACGTCTTCAACATACAGACTGGTTGTATGACCAAACGAGATAGTAGCGTTTCCATTGTCTGAAGCCGTGATCTTTACCGGTTGAGCGGAGGGCTTGTCGCGGAGAGCGGAGACTTTCGTCGAAAGCTTATACGCTTTCCATGAGCCGTTTCCGTTTGAAGCGTAAAGTTCAGCGCCGTTTTTAAATACCGTATTGTTCAGATTGTTATAAACAGCGCCTTCGTTGCTGATCTTGCCGCCGTCAACGATAAACTGAATTGGCGTGCTATGACTGGAGTTGGAAACGACGTCCTGAGCGGCAAGAATCAATTCTGCGCCAGAATTAACAGTAACGGTTTTTGCTTGATAATAGCCAAACACGGTTGAGTACTTGCCACTACCTAAGCTGCGCCAGCCTGTTGTCGCTTTGAGTACGCCTTCATCAACAACGATGTTGCCGGTGTAATCGTTGGAGTTGTTTGACAAAATCATCGTCCCTTCGCCTGTTTTGGTAAACGAGCTGGCCACAGATCTGTTTTTACAGTCTCTCAAAAGAGCAGACACTGTCAAGGTTGAATTCTTGGCAACGTCAAACGTAACGCCAGCATTTTCTCCGTCTCGATAACCGCGAAGAGAAATGCCTCTTCCACCGCTGACTGACTGAATTGTCGCGTTGCCGCTGGTAACGGAGACGTCGCCATTGAAAATGGTAAACCATGTGCTATGTCCGCCGCGTTCTTCAAAGACAGCGCCGTTTTTCAGTTCGATGTCGCCGTAAGTCGTTAATTGATTGGTTGCAGTAAGAATCTTTCCCCCATCGGCAACTATCGTAAAGAGAGGATGAGCTTCCGCGCCGCCAAAGACGTCAATGCCGGCAGTAGAGGATTCCGTTTCCAGAACCGCTCCGGATTTAATGGTAATTTTACGATTAGCATTGGACGGGTTGCCCAGCGGCGTTGCCGTCGTACTGGTACCATTGCAGTTCTTCGCCATTACAACAGTGCCCGCATTGATAGTCATATCGCCGTTAAACGTATTGGCGGCGGCAAGAGTCAGCGTTCCAGAGCCATTCTTGGTCAGCCCGCCAGTCGCGTCGCCTTCTTCCGGTCCTTGCAGTAACGCGGCAGAAATGGTAACATTATAACTTTGCGTGTCGATTACAGCGCCGCCCTGTTTGACGTAGAATTGCATAGATCCAGCTGCAGTAAGAAAACTGGTTGTATCTCCAACCGCCTGAAGGGTTCCGCCGTTGAAATTAAATGTACTGCCGGCTTTAGGACCGTTATTATTCATACCAAACATGGAAAGCGTTCCGCCGTTGAGGTTGACGGTAGACGTTCCAGCGCCAAACCACAAAACGCCGCAAGCGGGGTCGCCGCCAGTTGTATATGATCCAGGAACGCCAAGCGAGAGCTTCCCGCCGTTCACCGTGAGCGTAGCTTGGGCGCCGGTTTTATTGGCAGCAATGAGGATTCGACCGTCGACCTGCATTGATCCGCCGTTGATGGTAAGCTCGCCAACCGTTGTGTCGGAGTTGGTTCCCAGCTGAATGCTGCCCAGTGTGCCGTTGCCGGAATTGTGAATTGTCACGTTTCCTGAGTTCAGAGTAAGGCTTCCGCTGGAGCCGTTTCCAATCATTACAGAATTGTTGTATCCGTCAGCGTCCATATTGACAACGCCCGTTTCTCCCGCGTCAATCGTTGCCGAGGCCCCGTTATTGACGATCAACCGAGAAGCGAACGCAGAGCCTGTAATATTGAGCTTTCCGCCGGAAACGGTGGTTGTTCCCGTGTACGTGTTAGCGCCGGAAAGCTCCATTGTACCAGCGCCGGTTTTGGTAAACGAACCGATCTTTCCAGTTCCGTTTGCATTAGCCAAAACCGCAGTAATTATAAGGTCTGCATCAGCGGACTTGGTAATATCCGCCACGTCAAACGTTGTACCGTACGGGCAGATGGTCGCGTTGGTTTTGGCGGCGCCGGTTGCAGTACTGGCAACTTCAAAAACTACCGGATTTTCAGCTGTGGAACCGTCGCCGGAGAATGCAACCTTGGTTGTCCCGAAAAGCATGAACGCTTTCCACGTTCCTTGACCGTCTGCAGCAACCAGCTTTGCGCCGTTTTTAAATGTTGTATTGTTCAGAGCGTTGAACACTGCCGCATTGTTTGTAATTGTTGCGTTGTCAGCAACTATAGAACAGTACGGCGCTCTGTCCGCCCAACCAAAAGCATCCTGGAGGCCAAACGTCAATGAACCGCCATTGAGAGTAAGAGTACCAGAATAACTTTGGCTCTTTGAAGTTAATAACAAATCGCCGGAACCGTTTTTAGTTATATTTCCAGCTCCGGAAATAACGCCATAAATATCGACCTCCTCATTTGTATTGAACACTACCGGGTTGGCGGCGGGAATCGTTAAATTTCTTAACGGAAGCCGTTGTTCAGGTTCGATTGTCATCTTGCCGGTACCGGAAAGGGTAAGGCTGCCTCTGTTAAAGTTGATGCGGTTTAAATCAATCGTGGTATCTTCAGAGAGGGTAAGAGCCAGCGTGCCGCAGCCCATAACCAGCGTCCGATTGACCGCGTTGATTTGATCCATCGTTGCCGTCAGCGTCGCCTCCGTCGTCGTACCGCCAACATAGATTCCCAACGGGGTTTGCGGTGCATCGTTCAGATTGGCAGACGACGTGCGAAGCCACGTCGTTTTAGTGGAAGCGCTGCCCGCCATGTTGTCGATAACGTAATCGTGTCCCGCAGCCAGCTGACCTTCATAATAGGCTTGTTCGCCCGCGGTCAATTCGCGATTGAAAACCATGACCTGACCGCTGGTTCCGGAAATAACCGTTGTTCCGGTAACCGTCGTCGGTTTGACGACCCCGCCGACCCGGTCGATCGTTTCTCCGGCTTTCCACCAATTGGTCAAACCGTTATAGGTATGCGCCGCAATGTTGACAATATCTGTATGATCCATCACGTCGTTGTAAATGGATGCATTGTCAATAGAACCGTAAAGCGTTTCCGTGTTATTATTAATAGTATTTCCAACAAAAAAAGCTCGATTCTGTTCGTTTCTGTTGCCACCCGCATTCCTTGTGCCAATTAGCTGTCCATTGAGGTAAAGGGTTTGCGTCCTGCCAGATCCCGTTGCAACGACGTAGTTTTCATATCCTGAATACACCTCTGGATAACCTCCAATAGCGAGATCGTCGCCCCACCAATAATTTTTTAGTCCAGCCCCATCTGTACGGAACGAGTTAGTTTGACGAGTTGAGCCGGAGACGCCCCACGAAATAATGCCAACTGCGCCGTTTCTGTCCGTTGTCAGAAACGCCGAAAGCGTATAACTGGCTGTCCCGGTAGGAAGCGCAACGCTCGTACCGTTGTTTGTTCCCGTACCCTGAGCGTAGCCTCCATTGGCAGTCAGCTGACCGTCTACAATAGACGAGTTTACCAGCTTGAGCCGCTCTGAATGAACGACGTCTGTAACGTAGTTGACGCCGCCTTCGGTTGTGTACTCGTCAAAATTCCAGAATAGAAGCATTTCCGCTTTGACAGTACAGGGCAGAGCAACCAACAGGACTGTGACAAAAAGAGCAAAGACGCATCCGCGCATTAAAACGCAAGTTGAGGAAAAAGTATACGGCTTTCGAGCTTTGGTCATTTCGTTTTCTCCAAAAAGGAAAAATTGGGAAAATGGGTTTTGTAAAAGTCTGAAATGTATTTAGTACAGTATTAATTAATACTGACAGCGACCAGAAAAAGATTCTTGTCGCTGTCTTTGAATTATTTTCTTCTTCTCCAATACATCAACCCGGCGACGCCGAGAATCAGCAGAGCCCAGGTCGACGGTTCCGGAACGACGTTGTGGTCAATAAAACGTCCGCGAATGGCAAACTTGCCGTTATACTCGCCATAAGATTCGTCAAGCTGAACGTATTCAAAGTCAGTGAAATCATAGGAGCGAACATGACTAAGCAAGTTGTTGGCAAAGCCGTCGTCGCCGCTGTTGCTTCCAGACAAAACCGCGGTGAACGTGTCGCCGTGGTTAAATGTACTGCCGCTTGACGCTGCCAGATAAATCAAACCGTTAATAATCAGCTTGCCTTCGTCAGCAGGATTGTCTTTATTGTATAAGCTGTCGTTTTCTTCAACCGTCTCTCCGCCGATTTCAAACAAAAGGGTTGCGCCTTCATTGAGAATATAATTTCCGCCGTATGT
>JAZMZV010000031.1:0-19320 GCA_045586185.1 Thermoguttaceae bacterium
CGGCGGAGCTGCTTTATCGATATTATTACGCTATCAGCGCTGCGTATTTTATTGAGTACAACCAAAGCGTCACCCATAAACCGCAAACGTTTATAAAGTCCGTTGCATATCAGCTGGCACAGGCGAATTCCTCGTATCGGGAAAAGCTGCTGAGCTATCTCAACGAGAATCAGGATGAAATCAATCTGCAAACCGGCGACCCGCAAACGCTGTTTAAAAAGCTTGTAGTCGATTTGTTGTCAGACGAAATCGACGGGGGACGGGCGACTCAATGGATTCTGGTTGACGCTCTGGACGAAGCAACAGAGAACAATCTCAATGAAATCGCAGCGTTGATCAGCCAAAATCTGGACAATTTGCCGCCGTGGTTCTGCTTCTTCATCACGTCTCGAGATCAAGACGTCGTTCTTAATGGAACGTTTTCGGAATATGAGCCAATCCAATTCGACGACAATGAAAACGTCAACGACATTCAGGGGTACATTCGCAGCGAATTAACGGAAATGAATCTGCCGTTTTCGGAAGATATGGTGGTAATTCTTCAGGAAAAATCGGAGGGAACGTTCCTGTACCCGGAAATGGTCTTTCGCGATTTGAAGAAAAACTCGTTTACGCTCGACGACATTCGCGACTTGCCCAGCGGCGTAATTCGATACATTCGATCTCAGTTTGACCGCCATTTTAAAGACGACGTCAACGCGTACAAACAGAATATTCGCCCCATGCTAGGGTATATTTTAACGTCGTGCGAGCCGATCCCGCGAGCCGTTCTGAAATACTGTCTGGGAATGAAACGCAATTCTGAACTGGACGACCGCCTGGAACAGCTGGGGACGTTTTTTCTCCAGTCCGGTTTGACTGACGAAGACACGGTCGTTCCATTCCATAAAAGCGTTATTGACTACTGCTTTGACAAAAGCAGTTCCGGGAATTACTGTATCTACCCAGAAGAAGCAGAAGAAGATTTTGCCAATCGAGGATTGAAACTGTACAAGACCGGGGTCTTGCAATGGACGACAAGGACAGACGAAGAACCGAATATCGTTCACAGGTACTTTTTAAACTGGCTGCCATCGCATTTGATGAACGCGAACATGAAAAAAGAGACGGTAGCCGTTCTGTCGGATTTCCCATTCTTGATGAAGCGGCTGCGATTCGGAAACGTAGAACGCGTATTATTGGACTATATCCTTTTCAGAGATCAGTTGAATCAAATTTCTTCAGTCAGCGACGCCTATTTTGACGTAGTTTGCAGCAACTCGCACTTTTTGCGCCGTAACAGCGAAGACAATCCCGCATACAAAACAATGCTTCAGATTGCAGCAGAAGTTGCCGACGACTGCCCCGTAACGATAGCGGCTCAACAGTGGCTCAACCCGAAAGGCGGCGATTCTCCCTGCGACTGGTTCTGGCTCAATAAAGTCAATCGTCCTAAGGAATATCAGCCCAGCCCTTGCAAACTGGTTATTGAGAACGCAGGCGATCATGTAAAAGTTCTATCCAATGGGGATGCATTGTCTTGGGGAACAAAAGACCATAACCTTCGTATCTGGGATTTGGAAACGGGAACATGTAAAGCGGTTATGGAAGGACATTCAGATTGGGTCAGTGATGCTCTAGAACTTAGTTCCGGCGACATCCTCTCATGGTGTACATCTCTTACAATTGATGAAGAAGATACATCTTTACGTATTTGGTTTCCTGATGGAAAGTGTAAAGCAGTTCTGGAAGGACATACAGACCGCGTTTGGGGGGCAATAGAACTTAGCTCTGGTAACATTATCTCATGGAGTTGGGATACAACCTTACGCCATTGGTCTCCTGACGGAACATGTAAAGCAGTCCTGGAAGGACATACTGACAGCGTTTGGGGAGCCTTAGAACTTAGTTCGGGCGATATCCTCTCGTGGAGCAGGGATCATACCTTGCGTGTTTGGCATCCTGACGGTAGGAGTAAAAAGGTTCTGAAAGGGCATATAAATTGGTCTGTTGGCGCCCTGAAACTTAGCTCAGGCGATATTCTTTCGTGTAGCTTTGACGCCTTGCGTCTTTGGTCTTCGAAGGGAAAGTGTAAAGCTGTTTTGGAAGGACATAAAGTCAATATTGAAGGGGTTATAGAACTTCGCTCTGGCGATATTCTCTTATGGTGTACGGATCAAATCTGGTCGGATACAATCTTGTTTTTTTGGTCTTCTGAGGAAATGTATAAAGCTGTTTTGAAAGGACATAAAAATAAAATTGAAGGAGTTATAGAACTTCGCTCTGGCGATATTCTCTCTTGGAGCAAAGATAATGCCTTGCGTCTTTGGTCTCCGAAGGGAAAGCGTAAAGCTGTTTTGGAAGGACATAAAGATAAAATAGAAGGAGTTATAGAACTTCGCTCTGGCGATATTCTCTCTTGGAGCAAAGATGATACCTTGCGTCTTTGGTCTTCCGAAGGTGTTTGTAAAGCGGTTCTGGAAGAGAATACAGATAAAATCTTAGGCGCCATGGAACTTGATTCAGGCGACATTCTGACATGGAGTGAGAATAAAATCTTGCGTCTTTGGTTTCCTAATTTTTCTTCTGTAAGAGTTCAGGAAGGACATACTAGAGAAGTTCATGAAGTTATAGCGCTTCGCTCGGGTGCAATTCTCTCGTGGAGTCGTGATCAAACCTTGCGTCTTTGGTCTCTTGATGGAATATGTAAAGCTGTTTTGAAAGGTCATACATATAAAGTTAACGGTGCCCTTGAACTTCGTTCCGGCGACATTCTCTCGTGGAGTTCCGATCATACCTTACGTATATGGTCCCCTGATGGAACATGTAAAGCTGTTTTGGAAGGACATAATTTGAGTGTCAACAATGCTATAGAACTTCGCTCTGGCGACATTCTCTCGTGGAGTGATGATCGCACTTTGCGTTTATGGTCTCCTAATGGCGTATGTAAAAAGACTCTAGAAGGTCACAGCGACTGGATTGAAGGCGCAAAAGAACTACGTTCTGGCGACATTCTATCATGGAGTGTTGATGAGACCTTGCGTCTTTGGTCTTCTGACGGGACTTGTAAAGATATAATAAAACCATCTTCCTCACAGGCACAGTATTATCTACAGTTAATTAAGTCATATCCGCTTTTACATCCAAAACAAACCCATGAACAATTTTATTCAAAAGAAACTGTCTGGGGAATCGAACTTCAGTATGATTATAAACCGATTGCTCAAAGGAATAGTCCTTCATGCTCTTCTCGTCTTGTAGGCGAAGGTCGTCTTTGCGTATGGTATGGACATAACCTTGAAGTCCTGCAGCTCAACTATGGGAATCATATAAGCGTATCATTTGATCAGGCTCATCAGCTTCTCACTGGCGAAATCGACGAGTCCAAGCTGGTTACGTTTGTTCCTCAACCGGAAGGAACGGGAGCTTCTAAAACGGAATAGAATCTAAATCGATAACGGAGAGAGTCTGGCGCTGGCGGCAATCGATCCAGCGTCCAGAACGCTCAATGGCGGAAAGCTCTAAGGTCTTGTCTGTTTCGGGCTTGTATGAAGTACCAAATTGATTATTTCTATTATTTTTTGGTCAATTGCTGTCAACTCGTCTTTTCTTTTAAAATTTTTATGTTAAGATATAATATCAATAGATATAGGACGTTCAGATGAAAAATATGTCGTCAATCCATCAAGGAAGCGATTGCATTTATTTGAATAACCCGTTAGATTATATCCAGTTAAAATTGAAGCGTTCCGAATGTTTTATTCGGGACATCCCATAATGTTTTTATTCGTTCCGAAATCCTGGTTCAATCGACCGATTGAATTATATAAACGCTGCCGATTGATTACGCTTCTGATGTCGTTGACAACGGTATTGGCGGCGTTTGCTTTCGCAGTTCCACAATTGGCGTTGAGCGCTGAACCGTCAGACGCCGCGGCGGATTTGACCAGCGATTCTCGCAGCGATACAAACGCCCCTGCGCCTGTAGCTCCCGCAAATCCAGACGCTGCAGACGCTACCGAAGATACTGGCAATGCAGAAGCCGCCGAAGCCGCTTCAAGCGACGTTTCCAGCGAGTCGACAGACGCCGCGGATATTCTTTACGCCATTCGAAACAGCTATGCTGAAAAAGCCGACGTGGACTTGCAAATCGACAATCTGATTCGTTCGCAGTCAAATTCTTATGTCTTTCTGAAACGAAATAAACCTCAGGACTCTCCAAACAATCTTTTAGACAATTGGGTTTTGTCGTCGTTTGAAGACAATATGAATTTAACGCTAATTGAATTCAGCTTTATTAACATTCCGGCAGTTAACGTCAATCTGGATTCCGATATTGCTCGACTATTCTCGTTTATTGGCGCTGATAATTCACTGCTAAATTATACCGGATATGATTTGGTTATGAATTGCTATGTTAACTTTCGAATTCCAGAATCCGTCATGAAATATATCGATGAAAACATCGGTGAAATTATGGACGTTGCCAGCGATCCCGCTCCTCCAGAAAAGGCGTCAACAATAGATTATTTTGTATTGGCGCTTGCAGTTTTGGGATTCTCCCTTTTGGGGTATATAATTTACAGAATTGTTGTCTATGCGTTCCTGCTTGATCAAAATCAGAATTTTGAAATACGTAAACCGGTGGACGGAGACGTCGTTACTCCAGTAAATATGGACGCGTTTAGTGAGTATCTTTTTTCGGCAAATTACGAAGATAAAAATAAATAATACGAAAGCCGCATTATGAAAACGAGAAAATTGTTAATAGTTGTTTTTAGCGTAGCGATTGCCTTTATTTGCGCGAAGTTTTTCCCACAGTATTTCGGGCTTTCTGGCGCTCAGTCAAACAATAAAGTCCAATTCGTTCCCGACCTGCCTCCGGAAGGAAGCATTCAGACGCTGACCATTCCCGCCAACGGCGATGCGGACGAGATTTTGAAGACCCATCCTGTCAAGGAGAGAATGAACATTCTCAAGATGGATAAAACAAAATTCACCGACAAAGGAGCAAAGCTTTTAAAATCCTATCCGGACGTAACCCAGATTCTCATCTCGGAAACTCAAACTGGCGACGACTGCGCCTATTGCATTGCACAATGCACAAAGATTCAGCGGGTTCGCATGGCGTCAACCCAATTGACCGACAAGGGCATGAAGTATTTTGGAGCCATGCCGGAACTGAAGGATTTGGACGTCTCCTCAACCGCTGTCGGCAATCAGGGCGTGGAAAACGTCAGTTCCGCTCCCAGACTGAGCAAACTCAATTTGTATTCAACCAAAGTTGACGACGGCGCTATAGACGCCATTCTCAAAATGCAGAAGCTGTCTTGGCTCAATCTTGACAATACAGGCGTTACAGACGCCGGCGTTGCGAAACTGAATCAGATGAAAAAGCTCGAGTTCCTTCATCTGGGCAGAACCGTCATTACCGACGCCAGTTTGACAACTCTGGAACAGCTTACAACGCTCAAAACGCTGCATATTTCCAGAACAAAAATAACGGAAGAAGGGGCGGAAAAGCTCAAAAAAGCTCTACCGGATTGCGAAATTGTCTACTTTGTAGAAGACAAAGAGTAATTGTCAATTAGCAATTAGCAATTTGCAATTTGCAATTGACGCAAGCGTCTCAACAAGGAGCTTGTTTGTTATTGTTGTCTAACTGATTCTCGCCAGCGTGGGGAGCGTTATGATAAACCGGGTTCCTTTTCCTTCCTCGGTTTGAACTTCAACCTTGCCGTTGTGCGCTTCGACTATCTGTTTTACGGTTGGCAAGCCCAGTCCGGAACCTCCGCGTTTTGTAGAATAAAACGCCTCAAAGCATTTTTGCGCCACCGCCTTGTTCATGCCGGGACCGTCGTCGATAATTTCCAAAACGACGGATTCCGGCTCCGCGCTGGTTCGAACCGTAATTCTCCCGATATTCTCCGATTTGACGTCTTGAGCCGCCGCTTCGTTCTGAGAAGCGTTCTTTTCTGCGCTGTGGCAAATTGCCTGTTGGGCGTTAATGAGCAGATTGAGCAGGGCGCGATAAAAAGATTCGTCGTCCAGCATAACCGTCGGCAGATCGTTGGCAAGATACGCAGACAGATCAATACCGGATTCCACCGCCGCCGGCATAAAGAAATCCAAAACGCTCTGAACTACGTTGTTGAGATTGCCTGGGCGCAGCTGCAAACTTCGGGCTCGCGCATAGGAAAGAAACTCGTCCAGAAGATTTTGCAGACGTTTACATTCATTGCGAACCGTTTCCAGTTTAAGCGCAGTTCGCCGCTCTCTCTGGGTTTCAGGAGGCGTGAGGTCTTCCGCCATCAAGTCAAGATTAAGGCGAATGGTTGACAGCGGATTTTTGATTTCGTGCGCCAATGCCCCTGCCAGACGCGCGATTTCGTTATACTGGTTAATAAGTCGATTACGGAATTCCTCGGCAGTTTCGGACATGGGTTTGAAATTCGTGATTAAAAGGCAGTCGGGAAGCGCGCTTGCGTAATTCCGCATTCCGAATTCCGCATTCCGCATTATTTAGCGTCGCGCTTAAACAGAGATAATGGGGATTATACATAATTATGACAAAATATCGACCCCCCCAGGGGAAAAAATCCAACTATTCATTTTAATTTTGTAATAAATTTTCTTCTTAAAGGCATTGGGACTATTGCAAAGAAGATTTTTTTATACTATAATATAAGAGAAGAAAGTTTCCATAATTGCGTTTGACTTTTTACCGTGCATAGTGCACAAGACGCAAAACGAACGCTGACAAGACCGTCAGGTTTTCCTGACGATACAATAATTTCAAATTAAAAAGATGATACAGTTACCGCATAGCAAAGCGTTGGCAAACCTGAGTCTCACGCCGTTGATTGACGTCGTGTTTTTGCTGATTATATTTTTCCTTATATCGTCGCAGTTTTCAGAGGAAGAACGACGCATGGACATCAACATTCCTGAAACCAGCATCGCGAAGCCTTTGATTGAACAGCCCAAGGAGCTTATTATCAATATCAATTCCGAAGGCGAGTATTTTATTGGGGAAGATCAGCTTACCGCAGACCAGTTAATCAGAGCGCTTAAAGTTCATTGGAACAACAATCCAACCAAAAACAACGTTATTGTTCGAGCAGACCGGGATTGCCGGTTTGAACCGATTTTTTTCTGTATTGACGCCTGCCGGGAAGTAGGAATAACAGATTATTGTGTAACCGCTAAAGCGAGAAAATAGTCGTCAACATCGTTAAACCTAAATCAAATGAACCGACAAGTATCAGAAACGACCGTTTCGTCAAATAACGCCATTTCAGGGGCGAACCGCAGGGTTCAAAACTCAAATGCTGCGTATGATGCCGTTCTGTCTGAAAAACGCTCTCAATGGCTGTTTCGAATACAATTTTGCCTTTTTCTCAGCGTTTTGGCTCACATTGCCTTACTTGCCTATGTACAAGACAAGTTTATTTTATTAAAAACCTGTCTGGTAGAAAATCGCCTTTTCCCCGACGTTGATAAAGCAGAGCCCGTCCCGATGCCGGTTCAGGAACCCCGCGCTGTTTCCGGGTACTCTGAAAGCCGACTGGACTCGCCTGAAGTTCAAGACAGCTTTGAACAACTCACGCCAACGTCTCCGGCGGAAGAACAGGAGTTCAACGATGAAAAATCGCAGCCGTCTGCAGACGATTTTAATTCGTCGATTGAACACGAATTTCAAACGCCAGATTCGCCTGAACTGTCGGATATTCCCAATGTTTCGCCGATGTCGGTAAACGAACTCAAAACGCCAACGGAAGACGTTCAGCCAGACCTTAGCCGAACGTACAATACGGAATTCAATCCCAGCAACATGCATAAAAGCGTTCCTCTTCCGGAGCATGAACCTCAGGTTTCTGCAGTTGAGCACGAACAGCCGCAGTCGGATTTCGGGTCTATGGGACAGCAAACCGCCATCATAGCAGATTCTTCTCAGGTCGTTCTGGATGCGGGAGATACGGAATCAATTCGCCCGACAATATACGATCCGACGATTCTCAATCTGCAAAACGATGCGTCGCTGGCGGAGCTGAGCAATCAAATGCCGGAACAGTCCGTCAGTTCCGTTCCGGATCAGATTCGACCTGTTATGTCAGATCGCCCCAATAACTATATTCGGGCTAAAGAAACTGCAATACTGGCAAAAGCCAGTTCAAACGCGCCCCAGGCTCAAACCCGCACGCCTATTTCCGAAGGCTCTCGCGGGCTTCCTCGTTCCAATTACGATTCATCCACAACGTATAAAGATCAGACGGCTAAAGACATATCGCACAGCATCGTTTTGGAATCGCCTCAAAAAGCGACAAGCGTTCCGATTCCTCGCGACTTTAACGCTGGTTTTGGCGGCTTAAACGGCGAAGAGTTCAAGAGCCTGGAAACGCTGCCGGAATCCTCCGTTTCTATCGGCGCGCTGTCAATTATTTCGATAGACCGCAACGACTCCACGCCGTCAGAAGCGTATAAAAAGCGGGATCCCGCGCTTCGCCCTCAAATGATAACCAGTTATGGCGGCGACGCGGCAATCAATCAAACGATTGAAAATGGCCTTAAATACGTTTCTCAAACGCAATGGCCTGATGGGCACTGGAGTTTTCATCAGCAGCCGCCGTCGCTTAAAGCCAGTCAGAAAATTCAGCAAAACGGCTCTAAAAAGTGCGATACCGCAGCCACGTCAATGGCTCTGTTAAGCATGCTTGGCGCCGGATACACTCATAAAGACGGTCCGTATAAAGAGGAGATTCAAAAAGGACTTTATTATTTAATCGAGCAGCAGCAAACCGTTCCCGTTGTTGGAACCAACGGGATCAAGGGCGCTGTTGGAGCAATTTATGATAAAGACGACCTCAATAATCTTGACGATACGCAAGTTTATTACAATTACAGCCCATACGCTCACGCCATGGCGACAATAGCTCTATGCGAAGCGTACGGCATGACTCACGATCCAAATCTTTTGCCTCCGGCGCAGGCTGCGGCGAGGTACATCATTGCCACTCAAAACCCACAATTAGGCGGGTGGCGATACGAAACCCCTGGTCAGGAAGGACAGCCTCACCTTGAATCCGACACGTCCTCCTCCGGATGGCAGGTTATGGCTCTTCGTTCTGCCATGGCGGCAGAAGTTCTCAAGCCGGAAGAGGTTGTTCCCGTTCTGAACAAGGCTCAACATTGGCTTGAACGGGCGCAAAATCCTGAAAATAAACGTTATATTTACAATCCGGATATTGGAAACGATCCCAAGTATACAGACTGGAGAAAAACAACTCCCGCCATGACTGCAGAGGGTCTTTTTATGCAGTGGTGCATCAATCCGGATTTGGTTGATTCGCAGCAAACCATTCCGTATTTGCTGCAAAACGCGCCTGGAAGAAAAGGCGATTCAGACTATACGCGAGACGTCTATTACTGGTACTATGGTACAGCAGTCATGTTCGCGCAAAAAGGGGAAGCATGGAAGAAATGGCAGTCCGTCATTATGCCTTTATTGCGAGACACTCAACTGCCTGCTAACCAGCCGTGCGGGGGAAGCTGGGATATAGAAAGCCCAACAATCGATAAATGGTCTAATGTTGGCGGGAAGCATTACATTACTACCATGAATTTAATGATTATGGAAGTATACATCCGACATTTGGGCATTTTTCAGTAATCTTGGGAATGGGGAATAGGGAATAGGAAATAGTAATGATCCGAAGATAGAGTTAAAAAACTACTCCCTATTCCCTACATCCTATTCCCTACTTCCTGCTCCCTACTTCCTGCTCCCTATTTCTACTCTCTTGTTGCTATGGATAAAGTTGATAAAAAGAAAAAAGCCATTCTGGAAGTATTGCAATCCGAGAATCGTCCGCTCAGTTCGACGGCGATTGCTCAGGCGTTGGCGTTTTCCGATATGGATGTTTCAGAGCGCGCCGTGCGAATGTACCTTCAGGAGTTGGATCAGGAAGGGTTTACCGAATCGGTTGGACGTCAAGGGCGAATTCTCACCACGTTCGGACAGGAACAGCTTCACGATCTTCAGGCTCTTCAGCGGGTTGGATATATGTCGTCAAAAATTGATCAGATGATATATCGAATGACGTTTGATTTGTCAAAAAAAACAGGCAAGGTTATTGTCAACGTATCTCTGGTTGATCCTCATATTTTTGCGGGCTGCGTTAACGAAATATGCAGCGTTTTCGCGTGCGGTTATTCGATGGGAACGCTGGTTTGCCTGTTGGGGCCGGGCGAACGCGCCGGAGACGTTTCCGTTCCATACGATAAAATCGGTTTTTGCACGGTTTGCACCATAACGCTCAATGGAACGCTGCTCAAATACGGAGTGCCAATGCAATCCCGTTTTGCCGGATTGCTTCGTTTTGAAAATCATCAACCCGTCCGCTTTACAGAAATCATTCATTACGACGGCGTCAGTTTAGATCCGTTAGAGTTGTTTATTCGCGCCGGTTTGACGGATTTTCGCAGCGCCGTTCGACATGGAGATGGGATTGTTGGCGCCGGATTTCGGGAGACGCCAGCTGAATCGAGATCCAAAGTTGAAGAAATCGGTAAAAAAATGAAAGCAATTGGTTTGGGATCTTATGTTCTTGTTGGCCGTCCGAATCAATCTCTGTTGGGAATTCCAGTCGACGACGGGCGAATTGGCGTCGTTACCGTTGGCGGTTTGAATCCTGTAGCCGTTCTGGCAGAAAAAGGCTTTCACGTCTTTTCCCGCGCTTTATCTGGGTTGTTGGACTACGAAAAACTTTACCCATATACTCAACTGCCGGAAAAAATCAAGAAATTTTTATAAAGCCGGTTACATTTTTAATGCAGAATACGTATAATAATTTTATGGACGATAATATACTGACCACTGCTGTTAAAATAGCTAAAATTATTGACGATGGCGTTGATCGAGACGTTGCATTGAGCAAAATTGCTCAAGTCCAGGCTGCTGCCAATTATGCAGACGACGCTTGGGAAACAATCTCTCAGATTCGTTACGTCGATATTCGGGCTGACGCTATCCGAAGATCTCTGGATAATCAGCTGACGAGGTATATTTCGAAAAAAGAAACAATGCCCGAACTGGATGCATGGGTAGAAAAGCTCATGGAAGAAACGCTGGCGATTCCCGAAATTGCTGAGCGCTGTCCAAATCTCCAGTCGATTATTCTGTTTATTCTGCCGCGATTGAACGATAAGGAAATGGCAAATTCTCTTGTAAAACAGGCGAGAGACGAATTTGCTCAGTTGGAAAACCTTGTCGACAGAAGCAAGTATCTCTTTACGGCGTGTGAAATGTTTCTGCAATTAAACAACGTTGTCGAAGCAACTGCAACGCTCGAACTGATACAGGAACGGATTACCGAAATTAAGCCGAATGTTCAGCAAGGATTGCTGCTTGGCTTGTTAGCGAATGAATACTGGAAAATGCAGGATTATATGTCTGCTTTTGAATGTATTGGACGCATCGAGAACAGAGAAATCCAGTCTTGCGCCTATTTGCAGCTTGTGGAACTGCTTTCTAACAGCGGACAGTTTAACGACGCGGAATCAATTGTCGATCAACAGGAAGAGAAAAAACCAAAGAGTATAGGCAATCTTCTGGTTAGCATGGGAAAGAATGTTTTTCGTTCCTTTCCCAAAGACATGAATAATATTGTCTTCAACTTGAACAAGTCGTTTATTTTTAACGATGATTTGGAACTGGAAGATAATTTCGATTCAGACAATTCCGACAAATCCAGTTCTTTTGGAAAGCCCACATGGGTTAACCATATTATGGTTATCAAACCGGCGCATAATGTCAGCGACGACCAGGAACAATCCGAATCTGAAAACGACGAAGACAAGGAACAAACCGAGTTCAAGATCGTTCGTGAAAATCAAATAGAATCCTTCGTACAATTTACCTCTTCAGACTCAAAAGATTCCGACGATGACGACGACGGAGAGAGTTGGAAAGACTCTGACGATAACGACGATGGGGAGAGCTGGAAAGATTCCGACGATGACGACGACGGCGAGAGTTGGAAAAATACCGGCGACGATGAAGACGATGATGACGACGAAGACGACGACAATGACGACGATTCCTTCGATGAAGAAGAGAATACCGACGACGTCGACGACGATGATGAAGATGAAGAAAGCGGCGATGAAGATGACAGCGCCAAACGCGATCCCATCAGCGATTTTATAAACAGTCGATTGGATCATTTACCGCTTCCAGAAAAAATCAGAAAACTCCATGAAATGTTTTTGGAAAAGGTAATAAATATCAATCGGAATCTGGACGTTCCAAAAGATAAATACTATTGTTTGACTGAAACGTCTCTGGGAGTTATATCTTTCAATCAGCCGCTGCCCCCTAAACTGCTGCGCCGCTTGTTACGAAAGATTTTCATGCTGTTCCATTCCATAAAGACGAACAAGAAGGACAAAGAATCGATCTATCCCTTTAAGAAGGAAAAAATCGAGGATTTTACCAGCAGAATGGATGAAATCGGATTCGACGACGCCTTGCAAGAGGTTATTTCCCAGGGGGATTACAAGTTCGCAGTGGAATGCGCTTTGAACAGCTTTTGCTTCAAGCATAAAAGCGAGCTGTTTTTCGGTTGCGAATACCTCTATCCAGTTCGTTGATACAGTTCAGACTGGACGTTGCCGCTTGAACTTTATGCGTCTATAAAAACAGCCCTGGGAAATTGTCCCCAGGGCTATATATCAGCCGCTTTTACAGCGCCGCTTTATTCTTTATTATCGACGTCAACTCTGACTTTCCAAATTCCATATTTGGTGCCGACAATCAAATAGTGGTCGTCTGAAGTAAACTTAATATCCAAAATGGGAGTCGGCGATTCCATTCCAGGCACTCTCAACGTTTCCAAAATTCGACTTTTAGTAATCGACAGGAATGATACGACTCCAGTATTCGAACCGTATGCGACCAGCTTGCCGTCGTGTGAAAAAGTAAACACGTCAATCTTTTCCGTATCGGAAGTAAAGAGTGGACGTCTGAAAGTTTCCTGTCGAATGGCGTAATTCCAGATTCTGAAAGTGCCGTTTCGTTCCAGCGTTCCCAATTCTCTGTTGTCTTGAGTAAATTCAGCGCAAATCAATTCGCTGTCCAAATTGAGAGACAACGGATCGCCCTGCATGAACAAATCCCATATAAAGACAGAATTGTTTTTATATCCCGCCAAAAATTTTCGACCTTCATTGGAAGCGTACACATATACAACCTTATTGTGAAGAGTCTGAAACTTTTTAATTACATTTCCGGATTTTAAATCATAAACTGAAACTCGTCCTTCCAAATCGCCAAAATACAGGAAGGAGCCGTCAGCGGAAAAGACGACTGAATGATAATGCTCGTTAGGTACGTCTAAAGAGAATAACTCTTTCCTTTTATTGATGTCCCAAACCAGCAGCTGGTTGTCAAAATCGCGGGTAATCGCCTTGGTATTGTCTCGAGTTGTCATTGTGAAAATAACCGCAGACAATAACGCGTTGGGAATTGTTCCCATTTCCGTTCCCGTGGAAACGTTGCGCAACTGGAACAATCCGCTGTCGGTTCCAAATGCAACAGCCTCTCCATTTTCTGTTAGATACAGCGAAGAGACTCTTACGTCCAATGGCGAAACAGAACCGGCGTCCATAACCTGATTGATCTGCTCCGGTTTACGGGAAATAAATTCAATCGGCCAGGAAAAACGGGATGTCAAATTGTCTTCTTTTTCAACCTGATTGCTGCAGAAACTGAATGCAGCAACTTGAATGCCCAACAACAGCAACGGGAACAGAGCCTGCAAGATTATCAGCAGGTTAGGAATAAGTTGAGTTCCCGCTTTGATTTTTCGGCTATGATAAATCTCTTGGGTTTCCCATCTGACGTTATTTTGCTCTGTATAATACAAAATCAACGGCTTGAACCGGGATAAATGCCCAAGGTTGCGGCGTCCAAAAAACAGAGTTTGACCGGATTTCAAAACAACGATATAATCTTCGTCCAGACGTCTGGGAGCAATACCCCAAACGCCGTTGTTGGGAGGCGTGCCGCGATAGTAAAGCCTTTGAAGAATATGATCAACTTCACTCCAGGCGTGCGCCGGTATATTGTGGCTGTTGCTGCAACCGATGCCCTGTTCGTTAATAAAACTGCGGTACGATCTTTTATGCCAGGCGGCAAAGAAATAAACAATCGCAATGATTATTACGAGAACCCCCAATACGACAAAGCAAATATCATAGTTGTTTCCAACGCCTTGATTGGGGGCGCAAAATAACGATAAGGCTATTATGCCAAGCCCGCACAGCAGATAAAAAACGCCTAAAATCTGACGAATAAAAATAGTCATTGGATCGGCATGAAAAATATCACCCGAATCAATGTGGATAATTTCAGACTCGGAATTCAAATCGTTTTCGTCTGACGATTGTGGAGTTGGGGATTTGTAGTCCATATAGGTATTGAAAAATCTGTTAATCCTACTGTAAAAACACCGTTGTTGAAGCGCGTCTTAAAAAACGATAAAATTCCTGACGAGCGTTTTGCTCAATAAATATATCGTTTTTTTCAAATAAAGATACACTATATTAATAATATAGCAAATTTTTCCTCTTTGTTTAGTAGTCATCTAAAAATTTTTTAAAAAAATCGTTCCGAATTTAACGATTTTAGGTCAAAAATTAAAAAATCTTTTTAATAATTCCGATTTTAAACTAAAATGATTTTGTAAATGTGATTAATATATGAGATAGCGACAAGTTAAACCTATCCCATCAACCTAAAATTTGAAACGTCGGCTTGTATGGAAAAGACGTTTCTGTATGAGGTTATATATATGGCAATTGAAAAGTCAAATAATCAGAAGGAATCCGACAAACTCAGTATGAAGCAAAAGCTGTATTTTGCTTTTTCCGCAAGAGTAAACCAGCTTGCAGCTTTGATTTTATTAATTCCGGGTTTGCCGATCATGTTTTTTCTGATTATTTTGGTTCATATTACTTCTCCAGGACCGGCAATTTACAAACAGCGCCGCGTTGGCAAAGACGGCAAAGTTTTCAATCTGATGAAGATTCGGACGATGCTCAAAGACGCCGAAGCCAAAACGGGTCCCGTTTGGACGGCGAAAAACGACCCGCGAATTACGCGTTTGGGCAGAATTCTTCGTCCGCTGCACCTTGACGAACTTCCCCAGCTGTTCAATGTTCTTTTTGGACAGATGGCTCTTATTGGTCCGCGTCCGGAACGACCGGAATTTACAGCGATTTTGGAAAAGAAGATTCCTGGGTATATGTTCCGAACCAGCGTCTTGCCGGGAATTACCGGTCTGGCTCAAATCAATCTTCCACCGGATTCTGACCTTGATAGCGTTCGGCGAAAACTGGTTCTCGATTCAGAATATATCAACAACGCCAATTTGATGATGGACTTAAGAATTTTCTTCTGTACATCGTTGAGAATTATCGGTTTGCCTGGGAGATCCTGCGCCAGGGTTGCTGGAATTGCCAGAGAAGACGTTGAGATTCCAGACTATATGCGTTATCACGAAGACGGTCTGCAGGCAAGTTCTTCCCACAATGTCGATACTGCCATCGCGAAAGAATCCGATTCGTCAGCGCATTCGTCTATTAATCATTTAATGGCGACGGTGCAAATCAGATAATATTGCTGATACGTCATCCTGATTTTTCGCCGTAATTATTTCAAGTTGACTTATTATGTTAAACGCGCTGACGGTAGACGTAGAAGACTTTTTTCAGGTGTCCGCCTACGAAAAGATTGTTCGTTTTGAAGATTGGGACAATTACGGCGACCGCGTTATAAATTCTACGGGAAAAATTCTGGAACTGCTAAAAAACAAAGGCATTCGCGCTACGTTCTTTATTGTCGGTTGGACGGCAGAGCGTTTCCCGGAATTGGTTCAGCAAATCTCCAGCGCCGGGCATGAAATCGGCGTTCACAGTTACCGGCACAGATTGATTTACAATCTTACTCCAGACGAGTTTCGCGCCGATGTTGTAAAATGCCGCGATATTTTAGAGTCAATTACCGGTAAGCGCCCCGTCTGTTTTCGAGCGCCGAGTTTTTCGATAACTCAAAAATCTCTTTGGGCGTTAAACATTTTGGCTGACGAGGGTTTCGAATACGATTCGAGTATTTATCCAATCTATCACGATCGATACGGGATTCCCAACAGCAATCCGGAGATTCACGAATTAAAGCAGCCTGCCGGGACGATTTGGGAATTCCCGCCGGCGGTTTATCGGATTTTGGGATACAATTTCCCCGTCTCCGGCGGCGGGTATTTCAGACTGTATCCGTATTGGCTGAGCCGTTCTTTTCTCCAGAAAATCAATCAGCGACTAAAGCGTCCTTTTGTAATTTACGTTCACCCATGGGAATTTGATCCTGAACAGCCCGTCATTCCCGGCTTGTCTGCCGTTTCAAAGTTTCGACATCATGTTGGAATTCGCAAAAACCTGTCGAAACTTGACCGATTAACCGCCGATTTTCAGTTTGGCGCTTTGAGCGAGGCGATTAGCCAATGGCGTTGTTTTAAGCCCTCGTCAGAAAGGAAATAGCGACAATGGAGAAGCCTCGAATTCTGTTTCTGACGCATCGATTTCCCTATCCGCCCAACCGCGGCGACAGAATTCGTTCGTTCCGTCTGCTGGAATTCATGTCGAAAATTGCAGCCGTCGATTTAGGAACGCTTTGTGACGAAACGCCCAGCGAAGAATACGTTTCTGTTTTGAAGTCGTATTGTCAGCGAACGGCTTTTGTTCCGTGGCGTCCGTACGGTCGATGGATTCATGCTGGCTTGAGCCTGCTGACCGGTTCAACGATGACCGAAGGACTGTTTTCTTCGTCCGCGCTGCGTAAACAAATCAGAGCGTGGGCGGCGGACACCGCTTACGACCGCGTCGTTGTTTTCTGCTCCAGCATGTACCCGTATTCACGATTGCCGGAATTGAAAAACATCCCGCTTATTACAGATATCGTTGACGTCGACAGTCAAAAATGGTTTGACTACGCCGCCGTTTCTACAGGCGTTAAAGGCGCGTTCAAACGCCGGATTTTTGAAACTGAAGGACGCCGATTGCGTCAAAAAGAAATCGAAATCGCTCAGACAAGCCTTCGAACTTTGGCGGTGAGCGAAGACGAAGTTAAGCTCTATCGCAGTTTCTGTCCGGAAAGCGTACAGGAGAAAATAATCCCGCTGTCAAACGGCGTCGATTCCGATTTCTTCTCGCCGGAGGCTCAATATGACAAAGCCGACGTCATTCCTCACCGGCTTGTTTTTGTCGGGGCGATGGATTATCGCGCCAATCTGGACGGCATCGAATGGTTTCTGGACAACGTCTGGGAAGAAGTCAAAGAGCGTTTTCCGCAAATGGAATTGGACTTGGTCGGTTCCAATCCAGGAGAAAAAGCGCAGTCGTTCGCCAAAACGCCCGGCGTCAACCTGATTGGCCGCGTGGATGACGTTCGACCGTATATTTACCGCGCCAATGCGGTTGTCATTCCGCTGAGAGTGGCGCGGGGAATTCAAAACAAAACCCTCGAAGCCATGGCGATGGCGAAACCGGTTTTGGCGTCGCCGATGAGCCTGCAAGGAATTGACGACTCTGTAACGCAGTATGCGTGGAGCTGTAACGAACCTCAAGACTGGATCGATTCCTTGACGCAGCTTTTTAATCAGGGCGTTGACGATTCAGAAGTTCAAAATCGCGCTCTGAAAGGGCGTCAGGCTATTGTCGATTCCTATTCCTGGCCAGCTCGATTTGCCAGATTGTCGGAACTGATTCTGACTCCCAATTAATAATTTCATGGACAATTCAAACCTCAGCCCTGACGTTTCAACAGGTTCCCCAAGCGCCCCCAAAGCATTTCCGGGTCGAGGTTTTTGTTTGTTCATGTTATTGCTGTTTTACGTTTTCCTGTTTTACGGCAGTCTGACCCCGTTTGTATTCAAACCCGTTCAAATAGGCTGGAATGAAGGCGTTTCACAAATTCTGGCAACCGGAGGATATGTAGAATCCCAAATGGACTGGTACGTCAATCTGTTTTTGGGAATTCCCGCCGGCTTTTTCATGCTTGGAGTTTTGTGTCTGGATAGAAAAGCGTTCTGGTCGGCGATTTGCGCTCTGCCAGTTATTTTCGTTTGCTTTTTAATGGCGTTTATTGTTGAACGGCTTCAGCTCTATACAATCAACCGAAACTGCGCTCTGTCAGATATTGCAGCTCAAACGTTTGGCGCGGGCGTTGGCTGCGTTATTTGGACAATTTCCGGTCAGGCTATATGGGATGAATTGCGCCGATTTTGGAACGGGTCGGGAATTCAAAGCGCCATTTCCGTTCTGACGGTCTTTTATTTTCTTGCCCTGATTATCGACGCCTGGTCGCCCTTTAACATCGTTTATGTTTTGGGCGATATTTGGGGACGCTGGAAAAGTCATGTAATTTTCTGGATTCCATTGAGCGAGTACGGTTCCGGGATTACGTATTCTGATATTTCCAGATTGTTGTTTTACGCCTTTCTATATGTTCCAATGGGGATGTTTATTCAATGGAAAAGCGACTGGCTGCGAATGCAGGAAGATGCGTCGATTAGCCTCCGACAACGATTGATTCGGGATTACCCATTGCTTTATACCGCGCTTTTTGCACTGGCAGTATCGTTATTATTGTTTTTTGGACAATTTTTTATTCAATCCAGAATCCTGTACTCAACCAATATCCTCCTGGCGGTTTTGGCGGCTATGCTCGGCTGTATCGCATTGAGAATGAGTTCTTCCGGTTATTCTCTTGCGGTATCCATTGTCAGCTTTATAGTCATTCTAGTTGCGATGGTTGGGTATTACTGGACGCCATTTAATTTTAGTCTGGAAGCCTTTAAAGACAGTTTCGAATTTTCGATCTATCAGCTGATTCCTCTGGCAGACTATCAGCGATCCCATACGATTACCGCCATCAATCGGCTTTTGACAAGTTTAGAAATCAGCGTCGTCATAACAATAGCTCTGCGTCATATTATCGGAACTGTCAAATACGGCGGCAGACTGACGTTTGGCATTTGCGCGTTTATTTTTACCCTGATGGAAGGCGGTCAATTATTTTTGCCAGACCGAACGTTTACTTTTTCCGATATCATCCTGCAGACTCTGTTTAGCGCTGGAATCATAAAAGCCCTCCTGTTTTTTCAAAATATACCTGTAATATCAGTTAAACAGGATAAATAATTGTTAAATATCAAAAAGGACTCAGGGTAGGGATTACTTTTTTTAAAAATATTATATAATATATAGAAACGAAATAGTTGTTTT
>JAZMZV010000032.1:0-2823 GCA_045586185.1 Thermoguttaceae bacterium
CAAAACGATTGTCCCGCGCACGCACACGGTTGAGCCCGGTTCGCGGCTGTCTCAGCCGCCTCTAAAATCTCACGCGGAGATGCGGAGCCGCGGAGGAGGTTCGCGAAGATTTAAAAACTTTGCGATCTTTGCGTTCTTTGCGGCTTAAATACCTGTTAAACAAAAAAGCGGGAGTTTCCTCCCGCTTTAGCGATTATTCTATTACGATAGCGTAACTGTTATTTACGAGTTCGCTTCCGCCAGTACATCAGCCCCGCGGCGCCGAGTAACAGCAGCGCCCACGTCGACGGTTCAGGAACGCCAGAGCCGGGTTCGGGAGCGGCTTTAATACCAACCAGATACAAGCCGTCAGCGCTTCGACCTTCCAATTTGAACAAGTCTGTCATATTACCCAGCCACGGGTTATAATCGACATTGTCTTCAAACCCACCGCCAGAAACCAACTGGAATACGTTACCCACTGTCGCCCAGCTGTTCTCGTCGTTATATGCGAAGTCCAGCAGAATCACGCCGTCGTCAGCCGTAAAAATACCGCCGCTTTCCATAACAAACAGGTCGTGATTTACGTCTGCTCCGTCTGCATACTCGCCGAACTCAAACAACGCAACGCCGTTTGAATCTGCGGTCGCGTCTGCAAAGGTGATGTCGCCTTTAATAGTAGCAGTCCCAACGGAATTGCCGGGCGAGAAAACCGAGCCGTTAAAAACTTCAATATTGCCAGAAAAATAACCTTTGAAATCCAACTCGCCGGAAGAAACCGTTAAGCTGTCAGCGGTAACTTTATTATTAGCGCCGGTATAAAGTTTCAAAGCAATGTCATTTGCGGTATTAACTGTGATTTTCTGAGCGGTAATCGACCCGATAAACGTTGACTCATCGTCGTTACTAAGCGTCAAATCGCCGGTTACAGTCAGCGTTGCGGGATTGCTTTCACTTCCTCCGGAAAGGTTGTATAGAGTCGAACCGCCGGGCAGTTCCAGCGTTCCGGTTTCAACCGTGGTCGAGCCTGTATATTGGGGAACCTGTGAAAGCGTCAGCGTACCTGAACCTTCTTTAGTTAATTTGGCGGAGCCTGCAATAACAGCAGGAACGGTCAAATCGGTTAACGAATCATATTTGAATTCATCGCTTAATGTCAAAGCGCCTGAAGCGTTTGATAATGTACCGCCATAATATTCAAATGATTTGAATGATTGAGCTGAAGCCCAGAAAAGGCTGCCATTGACTACTTTAATAACGCCATTCTCGGAATTGAGAACGTTAGCGCTTTCTAATCGCAAATGACCAGGGGCAGCGCTGGTACCAACAATAAATTCACCGGTATAATTTGTTGCCGTATATACTTGAGTGGCGGATTGAGTCTTTAATGCCAGATAGCCTGCGCCAATAACTGTAATAGATCCGCTGCCTGTAATTGAACCGTTATCTGAGGCTTTGGTATTTTGCAATAAATACCATCTATCTGAAGCATTAGCCGCTCCTGTATATTGAATCGTACAATCGCCCGTAAAATTAATACCGTTAGCGGTTAAAACTCCATAACAATCGTATTGAAAAGTTGCGTTATTAAATTCAAGAGATTTGGTAATAGTTCTACTTGAATCCTTTGGATTAACATCGGATTTAGGAATTAATATTCGAGAACCCGTTTCCGCCCGAAGTTTTACATCAATACTATGATTTGCCCATATCTCAATAACAGCATCCTCTTTTGCTACGTATGCACCAGAGAAGTTACTATAATTGACTCTATTATACTCATAGTTTGTACCCAAGTTCAAGTAGGCAGACGTCTTTCCAGAATTTATAACATCAATATCGCGGCTGTCGCTACTGAGGAGAGATTGAGTCATGGGTGTAATCCAAGGTCTATCAATTGAACTGTTATTAAGATCAATCGTCAGTTTTGATGAATCGTCATAGATGAAATTTGCAGTAATGTCAGTAGCGCCATCAACTTTTAGCGTACCGCCTTTAACGTACACGTTATTATTGACGTTAGCCACTTGACTGCCTAAAGTCAACGTCTGCCCCGGTTCCAGATAAAAATCATTCGCGGAAAGAAATGTCGCATTGAAAGAAAATGCAACGCAAAGAAATAAAAATAACAAAACACCTCCACATGTTAAAATGCGGGGGGGGGGCAGAATGTGAAAGATTGAAATTTAGCCATTATTTTACTCCTTCTGTTGGGTAAAACAGGTAAACGGTTATTAAAACGACTTTTGCGGCGGTACGTCCCGGGCGCAAAATAAAATATCGCTTTTTACATTAATAACATTATACACTCAATTTGGCAAATGAAAAGCGGTAAATGGGAAAATTTTTGAAAAAAAGTGAAAAATTTTGAGAAGATGGGGGAAATGGAAAGGAAAATTGGTTGGAAGGCGGTAATGGAGCGACCATCGGGAGCGGAATTACGCATTCGCCGACAGGCGAACAAAACGATTGTCCCGCGCATGCACACGGATGAACCCGGTTCGCGGGCGTTTCGCCCGCCGAAGAAAAGCCTCACGCGGAGATGCGGAGCCGCGGAGGATGTTCGCGAAGTTTTAAAAATTCCTTTGCGATCTTTGCGTTCTTTGCGGCTTAAAATTCTTTTGCGGACTTACGTCCGCGATCCGGAAACGTTTTCGGTTATGTCGTAGGTTTTCAGCGGGTCAGAGTGCGGCAGGGGACTGCCGCTTGCCGGTTGTACAGACGGGTTTGACGCGTTCTCATGATTTTTGGAGGCTTCCGCATTGTCTTGACGGCTATCGCCGTCAAGTCGTAGCCCGAGGACGGGCTACATCCAAGGGACGTTATCTCCTACGCAATACGGTA
>JAZMZV010000033.1:0-5499 GCA_045586185.1 Thermoguttaceae bacterium
ACCAGCTGAAGAAGCCGCCCCGGCTGAAGAAAAACCAGCTGAAGAAGCCGCTCCGGCTGAAGAAAAACCAGCTGAAGAAGCCGCTCCGGCTGAAGAAAAACCTGCTGAAGAAGCCGCTCCGGCTGAAGAAAAACCTGCTGAGGAAGCTGCCCCAGCTGAAGAAAAACCCGCAGAGGAAGCCGCTCCGGCTGAAGAGAAACCGGCGGAAGAAGCAGCTCCGGCTGAAGAGAAACCTGCGGAAGAAGCCGCTCCGGCGGAAGAAAAACCGGCGGAAGAAGCCGCTCCGGCGGAAGAGAAACCGGCGGAAGAAGCCGCTCCGGCGGAAGAGAAACCGGCGGAAGAAACCGCTCCTGCTGAAGAAAAACCGGCGGAAGAAACCGCTCCTGCTGAAGAAAAACCGGCGGAAGAAGCTAAATGATCTAATTCGTATAAGAGTTATCTGCAAAACCTCTCCGATTCTGTTGGAGAGGTTTTTTATTATTCTTTGATTTTTTATTCTCTCTTAAAATATGTATTGCCTGCGCCTCTCTAACCAATTTCACCCAAACTATCTATTTTATCAAAATGACATATTTCTAAAATTGACTAAATTATATGACCGGTAATTCCGATACAATCATTAGGGTCTGATTTCATTTGATTAGGTAAGGTATATTTTGAGGTATACGCCCGTTAAATGAAAATCTCAGATTTATAATTACAGGAGTATTATAATATGCGATGTAAAGCAGGTTTATTATCGATAATAATAGCGATATTATTAACCTCGTCGGTTTTGGGACAGGAGTCTTTGGAACAGGCGTGGGAACAGGCGATCTCCGTAAGCCGCAAGCTAGAGGCGGAAGGTTACAAAATCAATTCCGCTCAGGCGACTCGCGAGGCGGCAAGCGCAGCTCGAATGCCGCAATTGGCGGTCGAAAGCAGTTATACAACCATGTCGACGACTCCGACGATGAAAGTTGACATGGGACAAGCGATGCAGGGAATTGCATACGCGGCGGATGTATCTGGAATGCCGCAATTTGCTGGAGTTATAAGGGCGTTGCCCTCTCAGACGGATATGCCGGTTGCGAATCAGTCTTTTGGAACGGCGTCTGTTGGAGTGGTTATGCCGATTTATACCAGCGGCAAGATTTCCAGCTTGGAAAATGCCGGTCAATCCCTAACTAATGCGGCAATATACGGACGCACTGCGGCAACGTCCAATTTGAAGCTGGAAGTTGCACAGGCGTATTTTACGGTTCAGCGGGTTGAGAAACTGCATCAGGTGGCGATAGCCGCTAAAGAGTCTATTGACGGTCATTTAAAAGACGTTGAAAACATGTTGGCTCAGGGGTTGGTAACGAAGACGGCGCTGCTGTCGGCGCAGGTGGCGCAGGCGGAAGCCCAGCAAAACGTTCTTAACGTTGAATACGGTTTGAAAACGGCGAAAGCGGCGTACAATCGACTTCTATGGCGTCCCTTGGATTCTCCTGTTTCGTTGGTGGAACTGCAAATGCCGAATGACGATCAGCCAGTAGAAACCCTTATGGAAGCTGCCGTTCAGATTCGACCGGAGTTGTCTCAGCTGGCGGCGCAGTATCATGCGTTAAACAGCAAGGCGGACAGCATCAAAGCGGAACGCGGTCCGCAGGTTGCGGCAGGGGCGAGTTATTCGTATCTGGAAAACGATCATTTAGCTACCAACGGTTACGGACAGGGAACGGTTGGCGTTGTTTGGAGTCCGATTGACAGCGTCGGGCGGGCGAAGGAACGCGCAACGAGAAACGAAGCCTACGCCGTTTGCAAAATGCGCGACGAGGTTGCCAACGCGATTCGACTTCAGGTCCAAAAGGCGTACAATGACAACCAGGTTGCTCGAAACCGAATTGGAATCGCCAAGCTTGCCGTCGACCAGTCCGAGGAAAACCTTCGCCTTGTCAAAGAGCAATTCAAACAGGGGATTGCAACATATACTCAGGTTCTCGACGCTCAGGCGTTATGGAATCAGGCGCACTCCAACTACTGCAACGCCGTCTACGACGCCCTTTTGGCGTCATATACTCTCAAACACGCAGTGGGAACGCTGTAGTATTAGTTAGGAGTTCGCAAATTTGATAATCACGGAAAGCGAGAGGACAGCTCTCGCTTTTTTGTTGCAAGCTGCGAAGCGCCCATGCCAAAACAACGAAGCTGATAATGTCTCCGGGGCGCGGACATTGTCCGCTTCTCGAAAAAGGGAATCGAGCGTTTCATCCTACGAAGCGCATACATCGCATCCAGTGGGGATCGCTTTGCGTAATTCCGCATTCCTAATCCCGAATTATTCTTTTCCCCCTGTTGACGTTTCACTAATTCTCTGTTATAATTATAAAATATAAGCAGTATACGTTTTTATTATTGAGGGAACGCTCCCATGACCGAAACCCCTATGAAAAAACAGGCGTTGTTAATTGGAATCAACAATTACAAGATTCTTCCAGGATTGAAGTACGCCCGGCAGGACGCAGAAGCGGTGGCAGACTCGCTCAAGCAGAACTATTGCTTTTCTGATAACGAAATTTTGCTTTTAACTGACGACAGAACAGGGCTGCTCGAACCGACAGACAAGTATATCATTCAAGACCATTTAGATGAACTGGCGAATCAGGAACTCGACTTGTTTATTTTCGGATTTTGGGGACACGGCTTGTTCCGAAACGGCAAGCGATATCTCTGTCCGTTGAACGTCAAAGGCGCCAGAGCGGAACAGCAGGGATTGCCCTTTGACGAACTTCAGGAACTTCTCTCTAAAATTCGCGCGAAAAACACCTGTCTGATTCTGGACTGCTGCCAGACGGTTCACGACCGGGGCGTTGACGAAGAGGAAACGCTTACCGCTTCTGACCAGACGACTATGGAAAACGCCGCTCGAGACATCGTTTTACGGAGAAAAGAACAGATTCCGGAATTCCAGTCCAACGTTGCGATTCTCAACTCCTGCAAGGAAGGTCAAAGCGCGTACGAATGGGACGCTCGACAGCACGGTCTGTTTACAGCGTACCTTCTCGAAGCGATGAAAAAGCCCAGCGACAGCGTTATGCAGATCGCCCAATATATCAGCAATAATATCAAAAAGGCGGCTTTGGAACTGGGCAAGGAGCAAACGCCGTTCTATAAGCTGGAAGGCGATATTCAGCTGCCTGTTTCGCCGATTTCCAAGACTCCTGAATTTGTTCTTCCTCCTCTGTCGAAAGACGCTGTTATTCAAAAAACGGAAATCGAGGATATCAACGTTACTTTTACGCCGGGACAAGTAGAACGTCAGCAACGGATTCAGTATGACAAAATTCAACTGCCGCCTCTGCCGGAAGAACTTATTAATATTCAGGCGGAAAATAAAGGACGTGAAACCGCGATAGCGCAATTAAAAGATTTTACTCACGAGTCGTTGTCGCAGGCAAACGCCGCCGTCGCTCAGGCGCAAGCGCAGTTTGACGCCTGGTCTGAACGCAAAGAACGGCTTTGGAAAGAATTGTCGGAAGACGTCCAGAATTCTCTGGAAGAGACGATTTCAAACGATCCAGAATGTACAGAAGCCGATATAAACGTTCCCATGGAGGATATGTCCAACCAGGAATATTTCGATTTGCTGGAACGCTTTGAGTGCGGGAGGAAGTTTGAACTGGCGCGGTTAGAGCTGGAACGAGTTCAAAATCAGCGTCAGGAGAAATGCGCGAACGTTATAAATGAACTCCAGCAAAAAATTGCAAGCGAGAATGCAAGAGTAGAAGAAATCAGAAGCCAATTCATGGACGAAGTTCTGCTGTCCATTCTTGCGGTCATGCCGGGATACAAAGAACTTAAGGCTGCTTTTCCGGCGGATGTAATTCGGGAACCGCTGCGGCTGTTGGACAAGTACGAACTCGGCTGGCGCGCTCCGGCTGAAATGGCAAGAGCGAGGTTTTTGTGGAAAAAACAAAGACCCTGTGTATTAGAACGTGAACCAGACTTGTCTTTAGAAGGACGAGAAGCGGGGGAACGCGCTGTGATGACTATCAACGGCGTGGAATTTGCCTTCAGATGGTGTCCGGAAGGTACGTTCATGATGGGGTCGCCAACATCTGAAGATGGACGTTATAGCCACGAAACGCAGCATCAAGTAACCTTGACCAAAGGTTTCTGGATGATGGAAACGCAGGTAACGCAGAAACAGTGGAAAGCCATTATGGGGAACAACCCAAGTAGTTACAAAGGCGACGATTTGCCCGTTGAAAATGTGTCTTGGAACGATTGCCAGAAGTTCTGCAAGAAGTGCGCTCAGTTTGGTTTGCCGGTACAGCTTCCGACGGAATCGCAGTGGGAATACGCTTGCAGGGCGGGCAGTACAACGGCTTATTTCTGGAGTAACGCTCTTAATGGAGACAAGGCGAACTGTTATGGCATGTCTCCATGCGGTACAACAACCGAAGGTAAATATATTGGGAAGACGACGCCAGTAGGCAGCTATCAGCCCAACGCCTGGGGCTTGTACGATATGCACGGTAACGTGTGGGAATGGTGTCAAGACTGGTATGGGGATTATCCCAAGGGGAATGTAACAGACCCGACAGGTCCTTCGAGTGGCTCGCTCCGCGTCATCCGCGGCGGCGGCTGGGACAGCAACGCCCAGAACTGCCGGTCGGCGTGCCGCTACTGCAGCGAGCCGGGCGTCCGGAGCAGCCGCCTGGGTTTTCGCGTTGTGCGAGGTCAATAACCCAAACGAAAAAATTCGCATGAACGTCAAGACCGAAGCCACGCAAGCCAGCAGCGTCAGCCGGGCGCTTAATGGAAGGCGGTAATGGAGTTCGCCACCGGCGAACGGAATTACGCATTCGCCAACAGGCGAACAAAACGCCAAGAAGTGTACATAACAAATAGACGTAGCCGAAAACCTTCTCGGATGGCGCCTGTCTCGGGCGCCTTGCTAGAACAAGAAACGACACGGTTGAGCCAGGCTCGCGGGCGTGTCGCCCGCCGAAGCTAATATTCTTCGGCGGATTTTATCCGCGATCCGTAGAAGTTTTCGATATCGTAAGAAGTTTTTCGCGGGTCGTTGTTCCATTGGCAGGCGAGGACGCCTGCGGTCGGCGCGGATGCCGACCCTCCGAAACGCAAAGCGCTCATCCAAGCTTCTCACGCCGTCAAGCTTTATAGGTTCGCCTGACGGCGAACTGCGTAATTCCGCTCACTGCGCTCGCTCCATTACCGCCTTCCATTCATTTCCTCCCCACTATTGCCTATTGCCTCCGTGGGTTAAAACCCCATAAGTATCAACTTAAGGAAAAATCGCGTTAAAATACTCTTATTGTATCGATTAGAAAAGATTTTGTATTATCTATTTTACTTTTAGATTTTTGGTAAAGTTAGACCGCAAAGTTATAAGAAAAAGAAAGCGTCGGGCATCGTTTTTTACCTTTTTAACACCTTTTTAACGCCAAACGCTTTCATGATTGTTTCATATATCAAATTTGCGGAAAGATTGCAAGAGCTGTTGTACGA
>JAZMZV010000034.1:0-15316 GCA_045586185.1 Thermoguttaceae bacterium
CCTTGGCGTATTTTGCATTATTTTCCAAATTGAGTAAAGAGCAATTTTATCCCTTTTTAGGAAATTTTTGAATTTTTTATGAACTTTACGGAATTTACCGCTTTAACTTTGAAAATATCTGGATTCGTCTTGACGCAAAAAAATGTTTTATGTACAATCAACTAATAGTTTAAACTGAGAAATTTACGATAATCGAAGAATTCCGCTAACAGCGGAAGCCATCGCGGTTATCGATTTTGATATTTTTGAATACAAACCCAAAGCAATTTTATGAAATTTGCCCAAATTGGTCCCATATCGTCCTATTTGCCCTCTACGGTTTTAACTAACGATCAGCTCAGAGAGCAGTATCCTCAATGGAATATAGACGCCATCGAAGAGAAAACCGGCATTTACGCCCGACACATAGCAGGAAAAGACGAATTCGTTTCCGACATGGCTGTTGCGTGTGCGGAAAAGCTGTTTCTTGAACACAATATCGACAAAAACAGCATAGATTATCTTCTGCTTTGCACTCAAACCCCGGATTATAACCTCCCTACAACGGCGTGTATTGTTCAGGATCGATTGAGACTGCCGAAAAGAATCGGGGCGCTGGATTTCAATCTCGGCTGTTCCGGTTACGTCGCCGGGCTGTCGCTGGCGCAAGGACTCATTGCAGCGGGAATCGCCACTCGAATTCTGCTCATTACGTCTGAATGCTATACAAAATACATTGACGAAGAAGACCGTTCTTTGAGAACGATTTTTGGCGACGGCGCAACGGCGACTCTGATTGAATCCGGAGACGAGCCGTCTGTCGGTCCGTTTGTGTTCAGCTGTGACGGCAGCGGCGCGGACTTGCTTGTCGCTCTGGATTCCGGCGCGCGGCGCGGCGAACAGTGTCTCAAGCCACGTGGGCGAAAACGATGGAAAAGTCAGCTGTTTATGAACGGTCCTGAACTGATTACCTTCGCCGCTGACAGCATTCCTGGTCTGACTCGCGATTTATTGACAAAATCCGGGGTTTCGTCAGACGAAATCGATTACTATCTGCTCCATCAGGCAACGCTCAAAATGATTGACGACGTCTCATTTTTGATGTCCTGGCCCAAAGAGAAAGTTCCGCTTTATTTGCGCGATATTGGAAACACCGTTTCCTGTACGATTCCGTTTTTGATTGAACACATGCGCAACAGCGGAACCATGACGCCCGGCAAACAGAGCCTTCTGATAGGATTTGGAGTTGGTCTTTCCGCTTCAATGTGCGTTTGGAAAGAAACGTTTAATAAAGAGAATTGAGGACGTATTTGTGGCAAGAGAACGATTATGTTGAGAATCCTGCATTCTTGGCGTTAATCCCTGAAACCGTTCTGCTTGCCAGGTTCCTGTTACCTTTAATTGATTTTCGATAATAACCATGCAATTTGGCATTCTTGCTCGAAGAGCTTTGAGCGATTGCATTCTTTTCGCGTCAATGACTTTCATGGGGCTTATTATTGTAGGCCTCCCGTCTCTGGTATTGCAGCGGTTGCTGGTTTACGGCATTCCATATACGTATATTCCGCATCTTATGTTTTATATGATTCCGGAATGTATTCAGATGCTTTTGCCGTTGTCTTTGATGGTAGGCGTCATAATTACATTTGCGCGAATGGGAGCGGAAAAAGAACTCATGATTTTAAAGGCCTCTGGAATTCGCCCCACGCGATTGGTCTATCCGATACTGATAATGTCTTTTATATTGAGTTTTGGCGCCTGGTATATAAACGACATCTCCGCTATTTCTCGAGAACGCGGAATTAGAAACGTTTTACTCAACGGCGCGGAAGACATCGTCAATGGAATGCTTAAATCAAACGGTGAAATCAATACCGGACAACTGAGAATTAAAGTGGACCGCGTCGAAAACGGTTATCTTCACAACGTATCGATTCATTATATGTCTTCACCGTTGTCAACTCCGATTGATATTGAAGCTCAAACCGCCAGAATACGAACGGACAAAATTCGACGGGAATTTACTATTGAACTGTCCAACTGTATATTTCGTCGAGGAAAGGCGTCAGGAGGATCGTACAGAAAAAAAGACCATTATTCAATTCCCATTGACGCGTTCCTGGCAGGCGACGCTGCGTCCAACATTACAAATGCGCCAATGATGCAAATGATTAAAGAGCTTGAAGTTTTGAACAAGAATATCAAAGAAACTCAAGAAAATATTGCTGGCGAAACAGCAACAATTCTTCTGTCTGGAGAATACGGTCAGTTTGATTCTGAATTCATGAAGAAATCTCGCTCCAATCTCAAGGATTACTCAAATACGTATAAAAAGGCTATCATTGAACCTTACAGACGTTTTACATTGGGGTTTTCCTGCTTTTGTCTGGTAGTTATTGGCGCTCCGTTTGCGATTTTCAACAGCGATAGAAATATATATTTTAACTTTTTTATCAGCTTCGTTCCGACGGTTATTCTTTATATCGTGTTGTTTGCCATGTGGCTAAATTTGGGAAAACAGGGCGCTACTCCGCCCTGGATGATTTGTTTAACAGACGTTATCCCGCTTGTAATTGGCTTTATTACGTTAAAGCTTGCATCAAACAAATAAGATGCGTTCATGACGACAGCGCTTTACGGTTTGCTTTCAGAAGGCAAACGGTTTATTTTAAGGCCCTGTTTTGCTTGATAATTTTTGTTTAACCAAGGTTGTTAGTTCTAAAATTTCCTTTCTTTGCGGGTCGTCTCCGACGGAATTTTCAAGCAGCTGCAACACGGTTTCGAGGTTTCCGTTTCCGGAATACTCGCTGTTCTGAACGATTTGAGCAAACAGCGCCACGGCGGCGGCAAACTGAAAATCGGGATTCTCGTTTGTCTGTTCCAGCTGCTGCGTCGTTGGCATATCGACGTCAAGCGTCTCCGTTTGAGGCTCTGACGTTGAATCGGGCTTGCGATAAGTAATCGACGCAGTAAAAAGATTTGAACCCTGTTTGACGTCGGATGTAACAGCAGCGTCCGTCAATGCCAGCTCATACAGCGCGACGACCTCTGAATTAGCGGCTACTTGAGCGGCAGTGATCGGTTTATATGCCGTTGATTCTCCATCGGTCAGGCGTTTTGCCCATCCGAGTAAACGATACGCCTTGATTTGTTCTGGATTAAAGACGATTTCAATTGAAGCGTCGTTGGCAGCAACAGCGTCTTGCGAACCGTCTTGAGAACGAACTCCAACAAACGTCAATAACAGCCCGGGCGTCCAGGGATGTTTGCCTGTCTGGACGGAGAGAGCGAACGCCTTTTCGCCGGTTTGAGGTTTGGGAAGCGAATAGCGAAAATTATTAATATATTGCTCCACTCGGACGGTTTGGCTGGATGGCAAAGCTCCTGAATCCTTTACGCTTTTCTGAAGGATTTTCCATGATGCGGTTTCGGGAACCAGTCCAAAACTGGATTTGGGATTGACGGAAACGTATTCAACCGGATTTTCAACTATCAATTTGTTACAAAAAACGTCTCCGGGTTCTGATGAAATTCCGGATAGGGCTTTTTGAGGCGCGTACGTTTTGGCTTGCCATCCGTCAGGATTGTACAATTCTCGATAAGCCTCCAAACGCTCTGTTCGATTGACCGCTTCCTGCGGAAACAGAGCGACGACGTCAGCTTCCGGCGAGTTGGACAAATTCGATTGTTGACTTAACTGTTCCACCTGTTGAGACGTCAGTCCGTAATCTTCCCAGGTTTTGTCTACAGACGATTGAGACGATGCTGCTGGAATTGGAGCGAAAGTGAAATTGGGGTCATGGTCGTCACCGCCTTCTGTAGAATGAGAAGACAGCGAGGAAGACGGCTCGTCGTTTGGCGTGTAGATCGGCGCTGATTTGGGCAGACACAGCAGATACAATCCCAGACCAACAGCCAAAACAACGGCGGCTTTCCAGAAAAATTTTCGCCAATGACTGCTTCCTCTGGAGACGTCGCTTTGTAAACCGTCGGCGGAATTGTTGCCTGACGTTTGTTCAGACGACTGTGAGACGAAATCCAGATTGTCTTCCGGCAGCGCCAGCTTAAGCAATTCGATAGTTTGACGCATCTGCTCCACGTTCTTTGCCAACGTTGGGCTGGAACGGAGCGCCTGCTCTATGATTTCTACCTCATCAGGGTCAAGCTCCCCGAGAAGATAAGCGGTTATTCGTGGATCGTTCAGTTTAATCATGGCTTGAGCCTTTATAGTTAGGAGTGAGGAGTAAGGAGTAAGCAAGCCGTTAGCTGTTAGCTGCTAGCTATTAGCTTGGATGCTTGTTGTTCTTAGCGTAAGTTTTTAACTCCGGTAGCTAAATGAATAAGCTAGCGGCTAGTAGCTAGTGGCTAGAAGCTTACTATTGCCTATTCCTCCCCATTATTCAGTTTTTTCCTCAATTTTGTAATGGCTTCGTGCAGCAGCCAGCCGATAGTCGTTTTGGAGTCTCCAGTAATTTGTGAAATTTCGTCGTAGGATAGCCCCTGCTGAAATTTGAGAAGAATAACTTCTCGTTGTCTGACGGGCAGCAAATCGACGGCGTCAAAAACCTCTCCGTAGGACTCTTCCTGTTCCAAAGCGTGATGAGGCTGAGAACTGCGCTGCTGATTCATGTCCGGCAGAATGTCGGACTTCATAACGTCCTGGATTTTTCGGGTGCGTTTCTGACGGCGAAACTGGTCGATAAACAAATTCCGCGCTGTTCTATAAAGCCACGCTCGTTGAGAGCTGGGCTGAATGCCCTCTTTAACCTGAAGAAATCGAAGATACGTTTCCTGAACCAAATCGTCAGCCCATGCGCTGTCGCCGGTTAAACGAACCGCATACAAGCGAATTTCGTTATAGAACGGCATTTCGGAACTGGGATTGGACGACATTTTAAACGTTTACTAAACGTGAATTGGTTTGACTGCACACATTTTGCAGCTGTACTATTATTAAAACGAACAAAAGACGTCTCTATTAGTAAAAAAATGATTCTTCCGCAAGCGACCAACGGGAGCGATTTTAATACGTCTCGCGCGGCAGCGCGGATTGGCTCCCCCGCCATCGGGGGCGCCGCCTACATGTGCATTTCGACGATGTCGCCGTCGACGAGAACGTAGTCTCCCTTAACGGGGGTGCCGTCGTGAACCTGCGATCCCCAAATGCGGGCGAACTTGAGTTTTTCGCTATAGTCTTTGTGGACCTGACCCGCCAGGTCAAGCAGAGAATCGCCGTTTTTCACGGTGAACGGACGGTCGAGATCGGCAACCTTTTTGGTCGGCAGTTTTGTATAGACGCGAATGACGCCCATGCTCTTGTAAATGTCGTCGCGCAGCGGTTCAAGGTTGCAGTTCTCTCCGCCCAAGTCGCGGTCAGCGGAAATGTCGTACGTATCCCAGTCGCTTAAATGGAATTCTTCCGGAAGGAGTTCCCAGAACATTTCTTTTCGTTCCGCCGCTTCGGGCAAATCCATTTTATTAAAGACGAGAATCGCTTTCGTGTACGTAATTCCAATGTCGTCTTCGTCCAGACAGGTTTTTTGCCCAAGGCGGGTTTTGGTCAGGCGCATTTTGTCGAGAACGTCGTACGCCTGTGACACGCCATCGTCGGAGCCGAGATCGACCATTAAAATCGCCAGTTCTGCCGCGCGAATCAAGCCGTAGGCGTACGGGTCGATATAGTCTTTGGTAATCGGCGGCGTGTCGATAAGCTGAACGTAGACGTCGTTCCACGGCATCATTCCCGGCTGCGGAATTTTGGTCGTGTACGGATAAATCGCAACCTCGGGCGTTGCCTTTGTCAGACTTTTCAAAAGCTGGCTTTTCCCGGCGTTAGGACCGCCGATAATAATCGCCGTTCCCGCTCCCTGACGCGGAATCTTGATGCTCAGTCCGCCGCTCTTTTTGCCAGCGGCGCGCTCAGAGTCGATTTCTTTTCGGGTCGAAGCGATTTTCGCCTTGAGCGCCGCCTGAAGATGGTCTGTCCCCTTGTGCTTCGGGATTTCCTGAAGCATTATCTGAAGACAACGAAGTTCTTCTTCCAGACTGGTCGCTTGACGATAGGCGTCTTCCGCCTTGAGGTACTGTTGAGTTAAGTTGGCTGGCATGGATTGGTTCGTGAGGAGTTAGGAGTGAGGAGGGAGGAGTTGCGAGTAACGAGTAGCGAGTGGCGAGAAACGCAAGCGCCGCACAAAAATTTCTCGCAACTCGCAACTTGCAACTCGCTACTAACGGCTATTCCTCCCATATCCCGAATTTGTGAATGGTCGTCTGACGGAACTCTTCGCCGGGAAAGAGTTCGCAGGGCGGGAAGTCCGGATGGTTGGGCGCGTCGGGGAAGTTTTGCGTTTCCAGACACAGCGCGGCGTATTTGTAATATTTTACGCCGTTACAGGACAGCGACCCGTCAAGGAAGTTGGCGGTGTACAGCTGAACGCCGGGCTGAGTCGTTTTGACGGTCATGGTTCTGCCGGACTTCGGGTCGTAGACTTCCGCCGCGGGGCGAAGCAGACCCATTCTGCCGTCGAGAACGTAACAGTGATCGTAACCGCCGCCCTGCGCCTTTTCGACGTCTTTTCCGACTTGTCGATATTGGGTAAAGTCCATAACCGTATTGAACACCGGGTTGAGCTTGCCGGTAGGGATGGCGTCGTCTGTCACATCCAGATAATTGGAAGCGTGAATTCTCAAAAGATGATTTCGCACGGAAAGCGGCGCATCGTCCGTTCCGCTGGAAATGCCGGACAGGTTCCAGTAGGCGTGGTTTGTCAGGTTGAGAACCGTCGCCTTGTCAGTCGTGGCGAAGTAGTCCATTTTCAGCTCGTTGTCTTCGTTGACCGAGTAAACGACTTTCGCCGTTAGCGTTCCAGGATAGCCCTCTTCGCCGTCGGGAGAAACGTACGTCATTTCAACGGCGGAATCGTCCGAATCGATAAGAATCCGCGCCGTCCAAAGCCGTTTGTCAAACCCGACGTTCCCTCCGTGAAGATGGTTCGCGCCGTTGTTACACGCCAGTTTGTACTCTTCCCCTTCGAGCGTAAAACGCCCTTTGGCGATTCGGTTGGCGTAACGGCCCGGCGTAGACCCGAGACACGGATGTCCTTTATAATAGTTGTCGAATCCGTCCAAACACAAAACGACGTTGTCGACTTTACCGTCTTTATCCGGGACGTCAACGCCGATTAACGTCGCGCCGTAGTTGATAACTCTCACCGCCATCCCTTTCGAGTTGGTAAGAGTAAACATCTGAACTTCTTCTCCCGTCGGGAGTTTTCCATAAATGGAACAGGTTACGGACATGGCAGCAGTTGGGAATAAGGGAATAGGGAGTAGGGAATAGTAATTAGGTGTCAACGCATAGCGTTCCTCATACTTATTATATAATACTAATTTACATAATCCTATATTTAATAAAAGGGGGGGGAGATTGCAATTCGTAATGCGTAATTCTTAATTCGTAATTACTAATTAGAAGTAGCAATTTGATTTCTTAGCAATTTGCATTTTAGAATTATTAGCGCTTTGCAATAAAAAAGACGTTGATCGGGCATTTTTTTTAGTCGATACAATGCAAAAAGTCGCCTACATATTCGCTAAATCAGCTATCTTAACAAAAATTTTAGGAATTTTTTTAAAAAATTTGCTTTTGGGGTATTGCAAAAAAGCAAAAAAGCGGTTAGAATACAATCAACTTAAAGGTAATCTTGTTGGGCAAAAAACAGATTCGCCTTAAATGTGTGTAGATGAATCATCCCGAAAAGCTCCAGGGCAATTTTGAGCTGCGGGTTGAAGAGTCATTTATTTACCATTTTAAGACTGCGAAAATCTTTGATTCAAGAGTTTTTTGCCATTGATTCTGGATTATTCCGATTTTTTTGGCGAAAATCCCGTAGAATCGGAACTTTTTCTTGTCTAAGCCCCTCTAATCCTTTGAAAGACGTGAACATCCCCGAAGATAAGCTAACGATTCAATCGGTTCTGGCTGGCGATCGCGAGGCATTTGGCGCTCTGGTGAGCAAGTATCAGGACAGGTTATATCATTCGTTATTATGCATGTTGGGCAATCCCGACGACGCGCTCGAGTTGACGCAAGACGCCTTTGTTCAGGCGTTGGTCAACTTGGATAAATTCCGCGGCGAATCCGGATTTTACACATGGCTTTATCGGATCGCGATTAACATGGCGTCCAGTTTGAAACGTAAACGCGTCCTGGTTTCCTACGATGAGTTGGCAGAGAACGCGGCGTTTAACCCGACGGATTCAGGCGATTCCCCGGAACGCGAACTGGAAGTAAAAGAGAACCAAAGCCTGGTTTGGGAAGCCATCGGCAAAGTGGCGCCTGATTTTCGGCAGGTTCTCATCCTTCGTGAAATCGACGGGTTGGATTACGAACAAATCGCGCTTGTTCTCAAAATTAAAATTGGGACAGTGCGAAGTCGGCTGTACAGGGCAAGATTACAGCTGGCGGAATATCTTTCAGATAAGTAATATTATCCAATATAATTAATTTATATTGAAAGAACCATGAAAGTAGATGACTCAGGGGCTTTAGAGGCATATTTCGATGGGGAATTGTCTCAAGAGGAAGCTATTAATTTTGAAAAACGTCTCCAGGCGGAGCCGGAACTTCGCCAGGAGCTGGAGTCGTTCAAGCGTTGTTCGACTCTCATATCTCAGCTGCCAAAGGTCAAAGTTCCTTTTGACCTTACCAAGTCTGTTCTGGAACGCGCCGCGTCGGAATCTCCTTCCCCTTTTGCGTTAGCGGATTCGCCAGTCGATTTGAGTTTCTTAACCGATTCCGCGTTGACGTCCAACGGCGGCGAATCCGAACAGGGAACAGTCTCGAAAGAATCTGAAAAAGGTTACGTTGACGATTGGCAGCAGCCGACGATTATGCAGCGAATATCTCGCGCCATGCTTTGGCCGACAATGGTAATTATCATTGCAATTGGAATGTATCTTTCCAGACCAAAAGACAACAGCGCTCCAATTCAAACGAAACCGGACGAATCGGAAATCGCAGAAGACGCTGCAAACGACAAACCAAAGGAATTGGAAAGTTCCGTTCCGTTTCTCAATCCGCCTGCCGACCTCAACGGCGGCCCCATGGCGGAGACGGTTCAGAACGATCCCAACGTTGTCTTGCTGCCTGCTAACGACACCGTTGAAGAAAACGTTCCTGAAGTCGCCGTTCAGACGTCGGATGAAGTCCAGTATCAGATTGTATGTTCTGTTGACAAGGAAAAGTTCAACGGGGATCAATGGCGATCCGTATTAAAAGAACTGGGCGTTGAAACAGACGATTCAAAAGCGCCGCTAGAAGTTGGCGTCTGGACGCTTTCCACGTCTGCCAGCCAGCGAGCGGAAGCCCTTTCTGCGCTGAAATCCGTTCCCGGCGTCGTTTCCGTTCAAAACAACCCTGTAGAGACAGTTACCCCGCCAGCGGCAGACATTTCCGTTTTAACGGAGATTAGAATTCAGCCGGTTGAAAAATAAACGTTAAGTGATAAGTGGTTAGTGGTAAGTGGTAAGTGAGAAAGTCGCTTGCCACTTAAAACTAATCACTCTTTTTATTTCTTGCTCTACTCTGGCAGCTTATGAACGCGCAATATCTGGACGCCGTTGTCAGCCAGGCGTTTTCCAACCTCGGCGGTTTTCTCGTCGGAGAAGTTCAGGAACCGTTTTCTCGACACGCCGACAACCAGCGGACAGCCCAGCGAATGGAACTCGCTGATGTTGTCGATGAGCGCCCAGTTGTCTTGAGCGGTCTTTCCGAATCCGATTCCAACGTCCAGCGAAATGTTTTCCTTCGGCAACCCGTCTTGAATTGCCGCGTCGCGCCGCCGTTCCAGCTCTTCCCAGACTTCCTGGACAACGTCTTTGTAGTAAGTTGCGAGTTGCGAGGCGGCGAGGCGCCGCTCCCAATCCGCGCTACCGCGCGCTTGCCCAAAACCGCTCTCGTTGGTCGCTTGCGATAACTCATCACTAGCAGGAAATGGATTGACGGGAGCGTTTTCGGAATTGTTCGAAACGAGAACCTTGTTGTGCATTATAACAACGCCGGGCTGGAATCGTCGCCAAACTTCGCGCATGGCGGGATCGGTTCCGCCGAAAATGTCGTTGATAATTGCAGCGCCGCGTTCCAGAGCCGACTGAGCGACTTGGGGTTTGTACGTATCGACAGACAACGGAACAGCCAGCCGCCCGTCAAGCCGTTCCAGAATCGGTTCCAGCCGCCGCAGTTCTTCTTCCAGAGAAACCGGCGCGGCGTTCGGACGCGTGCTTTCCCCGCCCAGGTCGATTATTCCCGCCCCCTGATCTTCCAGCGTCAGCGCCGCGTCGACGGCTTTGACGGGGTTGTAATCTTCCGAAAAATACTTGCCGCCGTCGGAAAAGCTGTCCGGAGTAGCGTTGACAATTCCCATATAAACGGGAAGCTCCGCGTTCGTTAGAATATCTGAAAATTTCATAATTTTTTGTTACAATTGGATTGAAAGGCGGTTATGAAGCGACCGTAGGGAGCGGAATTACGCAGTTCGCCGAAGGCGAACCGAAATGACGGAATGACCAATACTCGTTGGTTTAAAATTGCACTAACGTTTTGTTCGCCGTTCCGGCGAATGCGTAATTCCGTTCGCCGTTGGCGAACTCCATTACCGCCTTCCATTTTTCTTTTCTCTCGGTCGCCATTTTTTATGGATCCACCAATACTGGGTGGGGTCGTCGATAATCATCTTTTCAAACTCGTGATTGTACCATTCCGTAATGGACCGGACGGACTGGGATTGCTCCGTATTCTCCAGCGGGTCGAGATACGACGCCAGCCAGAGGTCGAACTGGAGCGGGACGCCGTTGATTCGTCTGCCAAACCCGACGCAGCACGGGACGTTGTCCGCCATGGCGAAAACTGCCACGCCTTTAGGACAGGACGTTTCCCGGTTTAGGCAGTTCACCCAAACGCCGCGCTGACCGGCAAATTGATCGGAAAGGAACCCGATTGTCCCTCCGCGTTGAACTACGCCCGGCAGAATATCGGGGGCTTTGTCACGCGGAACGATATATTCTCCGGTTGAACTGCGAAACGTGTTGACAAATCGATTGAGATACGGGTTGTCGAGCGTTCGAGCAATAGCGTAACTGGGGAATCCAACCAGCCCCAAAGCGTATCCCGCCGCTTCAAAGTTGCCGTAATGCGCTGTAATGAGCGCAAACGGACGCCCCATCAAAACGGTATGGATATATCGATTGACGCCGTGAAGGTGAAAATGCTCTTTCCAGGTGGTCTCGTGAACTTTTCGATTGATAATGGCAACTTCCAGCGCCAAGGTGAACAGATGTATCCACATTCGATGAGCGGTATGCTGAACCTCCCGTTCCGTCATGTTGGGAAACGCACAGCGGATGTTTTCTTCAATGAGCTTTCGCCGCAGACGAATTACATAATGAAACAAGAACGCCAGCCCTCGAACGACAGCCATGCTGACGCTCAACGGCAGCGCTTGCGCCAAAGCGACAAAAAGTCGAACGATGAGATATACGATATAGTCAACCATTGGGAACATAGGGAACAGGGAATAGGGAATAGGGAATAGGGAATAGTTATTCGCCTTCGGCGAATTAAAAAACTATTCCCTACTCTCCACTCCCTACTCCCCCCATTATACCAGAGTTTTGGTTTTATACAAGCTCAAATTAAAAAGACTTATCGCAAATCTGGCGCGAATGCTTGTTACTGTTCCTTAACGATTACGACGATTCCTTCCGGGGAAACGTAAAAGCCGCGGCGCCGATCCTCGTCAGCGTCGAATCCCGCTTCCATTCCCGGCGGAATGACAACGCCCCGGTCAATAATGCAGCGTCGTATTTTGGCGCCTCGTCCTATGATAACGTCGTCAAAAAGAATCGAATCCTCAATGGTCGCGTAACTGTTGACGCGAACGGAATGACCCAGAACGGAATGGAGCGCCTGTCCGCCGGAAATAATGCATCCCTGTCCAACAACGCTGTTTATCGCCTGTCCTTGCCGGTCAATGTCGTTAAAAACAAATTTCGCCGGAGGCAGATCGCGATGGTATGACCGAATCGGCCAGTTGGACGCGTAAAGATTAAGCTGAGGTTCGATGGCGATTAAGTCCATATTCGCTTCGTAATAGGAAACGATTTTCCCCACGTCTCGCCAATATGGACGTCTTTCATAATTTTGATTTTGCAAGTCCGCGCCGTTTTCATCTGTAACATTCAGGTCTGAAAACAGATGTGCAAAAACGCGGTTTTTCTCAATCGATTCCGGTATGACGTCCAGCCCGAAATCCCGCCGGCTATCCAGCCGATTGGCGTCCTGACACAGCTTTTCAAAGAGGAATCTTGCGGTAAAGACGTATATTCCCATCGACGCCAGACAGAATCCAGGACGCCCCGGCATGGGTTTGGGAATGGCGGGCTTTTCTTCAAATGCGGCGATCCTGTTGTCAGCGTCCGTTTCCATCACCCCAAAAGCCCCGGCTGCGTCGGCGCATGGAACAACCATGGCGGCAACGGTAACGTCGGCATCTGTTTCAATATGCTGACGAATCATGAGGCGGTAGTCCATATTGTAAATATGGTCGCCAGCCAGTATGACAATGTATTCCGGGTTCTCTTTTTCGATGCTGTAAATGTTCTGATAAACCGCGTCGGCGGAACCCTGATACCAGTTGTCGACAATTCTTTGCTGAGGCGGAACGACGTCGATGAACTCGCCCAGTTCCTGACAGAAATATCGCCGCCAGCCGTTATTGATATGACGGTCGAGACTCATTCCTTTGTACTGCGTCAGAACGTGAATTTTGCGAAGATTTGAGTTCAAACAATTCGAGAGAACAAAGTCAATGATTCTGTATACCCCTCCAAACGGAACTGCCGGTTTGGCGCGTTCCCGGGTTAGGGGCTCTAAACGCGAACCCTTTCCGCCAGCGAGGATTACAGCCGAAGTTTTATGTCTGACTATTTGTTGAATTTGAGTATCTGAGAGCGTTTTCATGGTTTTGAGGAGGAAGTAGGAATAAGGTCTTAGGCACAAGAGGCTGGACAGCAGGACGCAAGCGCCTAAAATCTACTGCCAACTGCTCCAATTATATCCATTTTGTCCAGAGGACAGAAAGATGGAGAATCAAGGAAAAGTTTAGCGGAAACGTCAAAAAAAACGAATACGGAGAAAAATTTTTAGAAAAAACGGCTTTTTTGGCGGTATTATTGTAAAGTCCGGTTAAAAATAGGATATAATCAAGTTAGGCAATAGGCAGCAGGCAATAGATAGTAGAGCGCTATTAGCCGCTAGCTATTAGCTAAGAGCTAGAAGCTAGAAGCTCCTAATTACGAATTCCGCATTACGAAATCCCAACTCCCATGGCTTACAGAACGCTTCGCGAATGTGTTGACGATTTACAAAAGTCTAACCAGTTAATCCGTATCGAACAAACGGTTAATCCGTATCTGGAGGCGTCGGCTATAGCTCGTCGCGTCTTTGAGGCGCGCGGAGCGGCGGTCTATTTTGCCTCTGTCAAAGGCTGCAAGTTCCCGATGGTCGCCAACCTGTTTGGTACAGAAGAACGTTTACGTTACATCTTTCGGGACACCTCCGCCGTTGTAGAAAGATTCGTTAAACTTGGCATTGACCCGTTGGCGATTGCGCGAAATTTATTCAGTTACGCCAATCCGTCGTCGCTTTTTGCCGCGTTTCACGCTAAACCAAAATACGTCGGGGCTGGAGCGATAACCAAAAACTCAACGTCCATTTCCGATCTTCCTCAGTTGGTCGGCTGGGCCAAGGACGGCGGAGCGTATATCACCTTGCCGTGCGTCTATTCAGAGGACCCGGACAGTCCCGGCATGCTGCACTCCAACCTCGGCTTTTATCGAATTCAGATTTCCGGCGGACAGTATCAGCAGGGCGGTCAAGTGGGCATGCACTATCATCTTCACCGCGGTCTGGGAATTCATCATCTCAAGGCGATTCGCCGTAAAGAAAAGCTGCCGGTCAACGTTTTTATTGGAGGTTCTCCAGCGATGGTTCTGGCGGCAATGGCGCCGCTGCCGGAAGGCGTGTCAGAACTTTCTCTTGCCGGCATGCTGGCAGGACGCCGCATCCCGATGGTGCGTCAAAAAGAAGGTCCTGCCATCTACGCCGACGCTGATTTCTGCCTGAAAGGATATATCGAACCGAAAATCATGCTGCCGGAAGGACCCTACGGCGACTGCATGGGCATGTATTCCGAAGCCCGACAGTTTCCTGTCATGCGGGTGGAATGCGTGTATCATCGTCCGCGCCCGATTTGGCCGTTTACCGCTGTTGGTCGTCCGCCGCAGGAAAACGTCGTATTGAGAAAGTTCGTCCGAGAGCTTATCGGTCCGTCCGTCGCCCAAATGATTCCCGGCGTTAAAGCCGTTGCTCCGGTAGACGAAGCCGGCGGCGAGCCTCTGTTGTTGGCAATTGGGCGCGAAGGGTTTATGCCCTATTTCGGCGATCGTCAGCCGCGAGAACTGCTCACGCTTTCCAACGCGATTTTGGGAAACAACCAGCTTTCGATGGCAAAGTACCTCTTTATCGCCGCTCAGGAAGACGATCCAACGCTGACAGTCAACGACGTCCGAGAATTCCTCAGACACGTTCTGGAACGCATTGACCTCAAACGCGATTTGCATTTCCAGACCAGAGCCAGTTTCGACAAGATTGATTACAGTGCCGTAGACGGTTTGAACAACAGTTCCAAGCTGGTCATTGCCGCTGCAGGCAAACCGATTCGCAAACTGCCAATGGGCATCGTTTCCGGCATGAATTTGCACGAAGGACTTGGATTTACCAATCCGCGCGTTTTCCTGCCAGGCATTTTGCTTGTCGATGGTCCCGTATATCAAAAAGACGCGACAGGAAAAGACAATTCAGTTGAAAGATTCTGCCAGTCGTTCCAGAGAAACGAACCGATTAATCAGTACCCGCTTATTGTCGTCGTTGATAAAGGCTCGTCCGCAGGCGCGAATTTGCGTAACTTCCTCTGGACGACGTTTACTAAAACCGATCCCGCGTCAGACGTTTACGGCATAGAGTCGTTTATAAACGGAAAGCATTGGGGCAGCAACGGCTCGCTGGTTATCGACGCCAGAAACAAGCCCTTCTATCCGGAATCGCTGGAAGATCCGCCCGAGGTTGTCAAAGCCGTTGAAGCGCTTGCCGTTAAAGGCATGCCGCTGTACGGAATCATCTAGGCGAAATTTTAAAAAGACAATAGACAGTAGGGTATATTAAACTACTGCCTATTGTCTATTACCTATTGCTTCCGTGGGTTAAAACCCACGAAGTCGG
>JAZMZV010000035.1:0-5843 GCA_045586185.1 Thermoguttaceae bacterium
TCTGTTTACCAATATGGACATGAGCGATCCGGAAACCAGCAAAGACCTTCGCGGCAGAACGTATGAATACTGTATCGCTCAGTTCGCTGCGTACGAAGGCGTCAAAGGCGGCGAATTCTATACGCCGTCAAGCATCGTTAAAACAATCGTTTCTATTCTCAACCCGTTTAACAACTGCCGCGTTTACGACCCGTGCTGCGGGTCAGGCGGAATGTTCGTTCAAAGCGCCAAGTTCATTCAGTCGCACAGCGGAAACAGAAGTAATATCTCTGTCTATGGTCAAGAATCCAACGCCGATACATGGAAGATGGCGAAAATGAATTTAGCTATCCGCGGGATTGACGCCGACCTCGGACAGTATCACGCCGACTCATTTTTCAACGATCTACACATAACGCTCAGGGCGGACTTTATCATGGCGAATCCGCCGTTTAACCTGTCCAACTGGGGGCAGGACAAGCTCAGAGACGACGTTCGCTGGAAATACGGAATTCCGCCAGCAGGAAACGCCAACTACGCCTGGATACAACACATGATACATCATCTCGCCCCCAATGGCAAAATTGGGCTTGTTCTTGCCAACGGCGCGCTGTCAACGCAAACAAGCGGCGAAGGCGAGATTCGAAAAAATATTATTGAAGCCGATCTGATTGAGGGCATCGTCGCCTTGCCGACGCAGCTGTTTTACAGCGTAACCATTCCTGTTACGCTATGGTTTATCAGCAAAAACAAAAAGCAGAAAGGAAAAACTCTGTTTATTGACGCCCGCAAAATGGGCTATATGGCAGACCGCAAACACCGCGATTTTACCGACGAGGAAATCGAGAAACTAGCCGATACATTCCATGCTTTTCAAAACGGCAAGTTAGAAGAAGTCCGAGGATTTTCCGCCGTTGCGACAACAAAAGAAATCGCAAAACAGGATTACATCCTCACGCCCGGGCGCTACGTTGGAATTGAGGAACAGGAAGACGACGGGGAGCCGTTCGATGAAAAGATGACGCGGCTGACGTCGGAGCTTTCGGAGATGTTCAAACAATCCCGCAAACTGGAAAAGGAAATTCGAGAGAAACTGAAAGGAATCGGATATGAAATATAATATTCCCGACAGGGCTTTAGAAGATATTATAGCGTTAGCAAAGAAGAATGGCATTAAAAAAGTTATTCTTTTTGGTTCGCGAGCAAGAGGAACGCATACCGAAAGAAGCGATATCGATCTTGCTGTCGTTGGCGGCGACGCTATGAATTTTTATTATGATTTAGAAGAAAAAGCGTGGACGCTTTTAAAGTTTGACGTAGTTAATCTGGATAAAGACGTCAGCGAGAAACTACAAAAGGAGATAGAAAGAGACGGAGTGATTATTTATGGAAAAGTATAATAATTTCTGTAAAGCTCTTGCTAATTTGCATGAGGGCGTGAAACTCAATGAACCGTATTCAATCGTTGAACAAACCGGCATTGTTGGTTTATTCGAGATATGCTTTGAACAGTCCTGGAAACTGATGAAGGAAGTTCTTGAACAACACGGCAGATTTGAAGATAAAATCGGCTCTCCGAGAGCGTTGATTAAAACGGCTTTTCAGTGCGGCATGATTAGCGACGAGGAACAGTGGCTCGAACTTCTCAAAACCCGAAACGTATTAGCTCATACTTACAGCGATGAACAAACGCTGAACGTAATCCGGTCGTTGAAAGAAAAATACATTTTCGCTTTTGACGACTTGAAAAAAGAGCTTGACGACAGATGGCTGGTTCAGTAAAAACAAGGGAATAAAAGATTTTCCTTAAGCGCCTAAAGAGCGCCTATAGAAGCTCCTAAAATATACAAAGAACTTCCCAAAGAAGTTTCCATAATCTCGGGAACACTCGTGGCAGCCTTCGCATCAGTTCCCCTAGAAGCGCCTATAGAAGTTCACTTAGGAGTTCCCAAAGACGCCAGCCCTGCTGGATCGCGGCGGTATCCGCCGCCAACGAAAAACTAAAGCAATAACAATTTTACGATTAAGTTTAAAAATGAAAGAAAATGTGTTTGATCGCAGCCCATTATATTATATAGGAAGTTTATCTACAGGAAATAGATATACTTTATATAATTTAGCTAATTGGAAAAATGGTCTTGCCTTTAAGAGTATTGATTTTTCAGAAAAAGGTTTACCTGTTATTAAGATTGCAGAACTAAATAACGGTATTACCTCATCAACAGCATATACCGATAAGTATTATTCTGAAGATGTTTTCCTGACAAAAGGCGATTATGTTTTTTCATGGTCTGGTAATCCACAGACGTCAATTGATATTTTTAAATACAATTTATCGGATGGTTGGTTAAATCAACACATTTTTAAAGTTACTCCCAAAGAAGATATTGTTGATAAATACTTTTTCTTTTATTTAATGAAGTATTTAAAACCTCAGTTTACAGCTATTGCCACAAATAAACAAACTACTGGATTAGGTCATGTAACAGTTACAGATTTACAAAGAATAAGTGTATCACTTCCCCCTCTTTCAGTCCAGCGTAAGATTGCCGCCGTTCTTTCTTCACTTGACGACAAAATTGAGTTAAACAACAGGATTAACGCCAACTTAGAGCAGCAAGCGCAAGCGATTTTCCAATCTTGGTTTGTCGATTTTGAACCGCATGGCGGAAAAATGCCAAAGGATTGGAAAAAAGAAAAATTAGGTTCTTTCGTAGAAATTAAACGCGGTGGTTCTCCACGCCCAATACAGGATTATCTTTCGGACAAGGGGTATCGTTGGTTAAAAATATCAGATGTTACGAGTCTTAATTCTCCTTATATATTGGAAATTAAGGAACACATTAGAGAAGAGGGACTAAAGAAAACCGTATTTCTTAAAAAAGGTTCTCTTGTTTTGTCAAATAGCGCTACACCCGGAATACCTAAAATCCTCGATGTTGATAGTTGTATTCATGACGGCTGGCTTTACTTTCCTGATTCACAATTATCTAATGAGTATTTGTACCTATTGTTTACTTTTATCAGGAATGATTTAGTTAAACTCGGAAATGGAAGCGTTTTCACAAATCTTAAAACGGATATTTTAAGACAATTTGAAATTATTATGCCTTCGGGTCTTGTATTATCTGAATTTCAAGGTATAATAACACCATTATTTGAAATGATTAAGAACAATACCCGCGAAAACCAACGCCTTGTTACTCTCCGTGACGCGCTTTTGCCAAAGCTAATGAACGGTGAGATAGATGTATCAGCAGTACATATTTAGATAGGTTGTAAACATACTATTTTATTAATAGTAAGTTTTAATTGTTTGTCGGAAAGTTCAGAATAGATTCAAATTAACTAAGGTTATTTTAAACAGGAATGGAAAAGCAAATATTGTTATCAGCAGATTTCAAACAATTAAAGATACTGAAAAATGCTCATATTGATTTTTCAGAAACTTTGACAGCGATTATGGGCACAAATGGCTCTGGGAAAACTACTGTAATTCATGCTTTAGTATGCGCATTTTCTCCTGAGAATTCTGAAAATCCTCTTATTTCTAATAACATATTTCCATACTTTTTTGCACCTAATACAGATTCAACTTGGAGTGGTAGTAATTTCAAATTGAAATTCCAAAGATATAATAGCAATGATGAAATAGAAACAATTGAAAGAGAATACTCAAAAGGCAGTGATCGATGGGTGCCTCGCTATGCTAACCGACCTAAGCGTAATGTATATTATATTGGAATAGAAAGTTGCTTACCTGAAATTGAAAAAAGGTACATAACAGGTCGAATCAATTATAAATCTAGTAAATTAACTCAGAAAGAAGATCTAAAAATCGCTAAGACAGCCGCTTATATTCTAAATAAACAATACCGTTGCCTTGTTGATAATATCTATAAAGAAAAACAACATTTAATGGGAGTCGAACTTAATAATGGGATGAAATATTCGTCATTAAGTATGGGGACGGGCGAACAACGTGTTATTAAAATTCTTAGAGTTTTATATGAAGCAGAGGCATATTCATTAGTTCTAATAGATGAGATTGATTTGTTATTACACATTTCTTCCCTTCGTAGACTGATAATAAAAGTACATGAAATTGCCCAACATAAGCATATTCAGGTTGTGTTTACAACCCATTCTCTTGAAATGATGAATATGTATAATTATGTGTCTGTCCAATATCTCTATCATCAAGGCAATGATAATACACTTGTATATAATCGAATTACAAGCGATTTAGTTTATGACCTTACAGGAGAAAGAACAAGTCCATATACTGTTTATTGTGAAGATACCCTTGCACGTTCGATAGTTCAAACGATTATTCGAAAGGAAAATATTGCATCAAAAATAAACGTAGTATCATTTGGTGCAATCGATAACGCCTTTACGTTAGCAGCTAGTTGGGCAATAACTAATAATAAAGATCTACAAAAATCTTTAATAATGCTTGATGGCGACAGATATAATAGTAACGATGAAAAAATTCAGCAGCTTAAAAAACGAATTTCTGGAACAGGTAATAAAACAAAAGAAAAAATAGAAAAAGCATTAAAAGTAATCTCTCAATTTGATTTACCTCCTGACACATCGCCTGAAAAGTTTCTATATGATCTGATTATCAATAATTATCCTGAGAGAGATGAATTGTATAATGCAGCGCAAGAAATTGTAGTAGTTGATGATAATCATGATTGGATTAAGGCTATTTCAAATAGGCTTGGAGAGTCTGTTGAGCTTCTTGTCCATGACGTAGTATTAAAGATATATTCAACAAAAGAATTTGAAAATTTTTATAGACCACTACTTATTTGGTTGAACAAAATTAAAGAGCAAGAGCAAATGTTCCCAAATCAAGATATTACTAATGAATAGCATTATCTGAGAGTAATAGGGCATACTCACGCCTGAGATTAATCGTTTTTTTAGATTTCTGTCTGTATCTGGACAAGTTTTGCCTCTCTGTTTATGCTGACGAATAAAAATTAATACATTTTCAATAAAAATACAATAAAACATATTGACAAATGATTGATTATATATTATAATATAATTACAAGTCAATTACATTATAATATATTTACATATAATTGAAAGGAGGTCGTATGGGAAATTTACAAATCAGAATTAACGATGAACTAAAAGCGCAGGCGGACAGCCTTTTCGCAAGTCTGGGATTCGATACTTCTACAGCGGTAAGAATTTTTTTGACTGTCGCAGTAGAGAATAACGGGTTACCTTTTGAGGTTCGCCACAAAACCGTTCCCGAGAATATCAGACAGGCTGTAAAAGAAAGCCGAAACAGAGTTAATCTCAACGGTCCGTACAACACAGCAGAAGAAGCGGTTGCCGCAATGCTGGAGGAATGAAAGTTGTAAAAGATTGAATTCACTAACGAGCTGGAATATTCTGCGATCGCCTTAATCATATTCCTGAATAAACTGAGTTAATTGGTTACAAACAAAGAACTGAAACTAACCCTTTTTTAAACAATTACACAATGAGTACATACATAGCCTATTTCGATGAAACCGGAGATGACGGTCCAACGTGCGCATCCAGCGAAGCCTTTGTTTTGACAAGTTTGTACATGAAAACCGAGGATTGGCAGGAAAATTATAATACTTGCAAAAAGTTTCGCCAATATCTTAAAGAAAAATATGGTTTTCATGTTTCGCAAGAAATGCACACAGCCCAGTTTCTTCGTGATAAAAATCCATATCGGACTTACGGCTGGTCTAAAGAGCAGAAAAAGGAAATATTGAATCTTTTTACCGAGTGCATAGCTTACCTTAAAATTAAAATTGTCAATGTTATTATTGACAAAACAAAGTTTTATGATAAAAATTATCCGG
>JAZMZV010000036.1:0-2600 GCA_045586185.1 Thermoguttaceae bacterium
ACTCTTGGCAACGCCACAGATTTTCGCCACCTCGCGTATTGACTTCTGCGGAAACTCTCTCATTACGGCAAGTACGGCATTTTTGCGTTCTTCTTTCGTAAATCGTAGACCATGTCGCGCATTTCCTTGCACGGCGTATAATACCAGCTCGGCGGAGGTACTGCCCACCTGTCGGCACGGAACGGTCTCGACGCCAACCTCAAGAGCGGCAAACCAACGATGGTGACCGTCGGCGATTCTCCATTGGTCGTCGACACGGCATACCTCGATGGGCGGAAAACTCCCCCACCCCTCCTCTTTCATGGTTTCTGCGTACTCGGAAATAGTTGTGTCTCGCGTCCCGATTCGTAATTGGATGCCCTCGGTTAATTCACTGATGGGCACATCGAAAATTTCATTATTCATGATGTTTTTTTAATGCCAAAAGGGTTATACCAGCTGATTTTTTAATCAGCTGGTCATTAAATTTGTCTGGTTAATTGGGGGCGATTTTAATTACCAAGTCTCTCGCTTTTTTCGTCGAGAGTTTGATGAATTGTGAGGTAATCCCCGTCGTTAAATCCCGTCGTCTCTGTGTCGATGGCGAACTGTCGCTGTACGGCATTTAGCGCATCCAAGTTATCAGCGCGTTCAATCGCTTCCATGTACCACTCAAAATCGCGGGTTTCCGGCTCTGTTTCCGGTTTTTTCTCCGGTTCCTGTATAGCGGATTTTCGTCCTCGACGCGCTGGTTTTTCCGTATTAAGAAGCTGGTTTTTCATTGCGTCCACCTTTGGAGACGTCTGGGTTTCCGGTTTCACGTCAACTCGCATATCAAAAAAGTCTTCCGGTTTCCCGACTCCATCTTTCAAGGACTGGAAAATCATGCGGAGTTTGACGACGTTTCCCGGTGTAATTGCCTCGATAGAGCGTTGGATATACTTCTCGATGATACTTTTCGTTATACCAAAAGGTGAAAAACTTTCGACAAGTATGCTGATTTTTTCCGGTGTAATATCCACGTTCGCGTTCATCGTTACCGTACATGCTTTGACGGCACTTTCAACGATGTCCCCCGGAATCACTCCCAAAATACACGCCCTTACCCGCCTCGCCATCTGGTTTGCGACGTGTTCATAGATGTCACGAGGGTCTGTGAGAAAAACCGTCCCTTTTTTCGTGCTACGTTCGTGAAGTACCGTCACGACACGGGTTACACGCACATTGCTTTCCAAATTCCACGCATACGCTTGCGCGACGGTGTGATTCCGTGTCTGCTCCAGTTCCGTGTACCCATAAATGATATTTCCCCACTCCAATGCCAGCATTTCCGCCAGTCGGATAGACGGTCCCGTCACGGATGCGCCCCCTCGTGGATAGTTATACAAGGCGCACTCGGCAAGTTTCGGACGCTGGCATGCCTTCATGACATTGTCATAACACTGACATGGGTCGCGAGGAAATTGTTTTGCCATGAACACCAACGCCTGAATTTCCGACATCGCCCGTTGCGTTTCCACGCTAGTTGTTGCGCTTACGGATGGTTTGGTAAAAGGCATGGTTTGTCCCTGAAATGGATTCTTGAGAATCTCGTTTTTTATGGTCACAGCCGTTTCCGTTCCGGCTTCATTAAAGTCATTACTCATTAATATTCTACCTTTCTGTTAGGGGTTTATCAACTAAAAATATTTGTTTTTTCATTAAAGTCACTTAATATTAAAAACACGATTCCCGCGTCGGGTGTTTTTGTAGGTCGCGAGAAGCGTTCCGTTATAGGTCAACGCTTCATTGTCCTCCATGAATTGAAAAATGTCCGTTTTCCGCTCCGTAATGGACGCCTCAATTTCGGACTGCTGAATTTTCAATCTCCGTAGGTCTGTGAGCGCATCCAAAATAGGCTCGGTCGCCTCAATTTTTGAGAGCGGACGCGCCACTGGGAAGCGGTAATTCAAGTCGTTCAGATTGAACAGCGCAGGTGGCGTTCCCGTCGTGACGGCATCCCAAAATGCTGAGTATCGTTCGATACACGCTTCGTGCCATTCGTCATCAGCGAAGATGTTGTAGGTACGAAAACCAAGTCCCTCGCTTGAATACAAAAGCGCAATGATTACAACTCGTCGATACCCTGTCGCGAGCATATAGTGTTGCCCCTGCATCCAATAGTTAAGTGGAACCACATCCGAGCCGTCGTCGCCCCACTTGGGCGTCCAGCGTCCCCACTTCGCCTCGACGATGGTATCACGAGTCCAACCGTCCAAACTCGCCTGAATGAACGGGTAGGTTTTGTGACGGAGAATCGACGGTTTGGGAAGTAATTTCTCGCCCGTCCGCATCTCAAATTCTCGCAAGATTCGAGGTTCCATTGTGGTTCCAAGCTCAATCTCAATCCGGTTTTCGTCGAATGTCTTGACGATTTCACCACGCTTCTCAAGCCACGTAAAAAACGGAGTTTGGATATATCCGTAGGGCTTGGTCGTTCTTGTTTCACCTTGCGAATCGACGTATGTTTCCTCATATCCCGTCAGCCCCATCACGCTGGCTGCATCCGAGCCTCCAATTCCCATCCGTCGCACTTCCAGCCACTCCTCTCTCGTTGAGGTTTCCAGCCAGATATCGTTATT
>JAZMZV010000037.1:0-5683 GCA_045586185.1 Thermoguttaceae bacterium
ATAATACCAAACCCCGTTGTATTATATTGTATAAAATTATAAATATAGTATATAACATGTGGAAGTTTTTAAGAACTCATTGTTCTGGACGAAATATTAATTCAGGATTCTGGTTTGATAAACAAAGATATCTCGGAATCCTATAGAAAACAATTAGCAGGAGACCCGCGATGGCTGGCGCTACATCCAAGACGTCCGTGAAATCCACTGTAACCAAAAAGACATCAAAAACCGCAACCGCCAAATCCGCAAAGACGACAAAGGCTGCGTCAAAAGCTACTGTTGCAAAGGCTGCGCCTGAGAAGAAGGCAGCTGTCAAAAAGACAGCGAAGTCTGTTGCAGCCAAGCCGAAATCCGCTGCGGCTAAACCGGCTGTAAAGACAACGTCCAAACCAAAGACCGCTTCCAATGTAAAATCCAAAACGGCTCCTGCGTCAAAGTCCAAATCTGCGCCAGCAGTAAAAGCGTCTCCAAAACCGGAAGCCGCTAAAAAGAAGGACGTAAAAAAGACCGTCAAGGCGGAAACGATAACAAAGCCGTCAAAGACGGATGCGGTTAAAAAGACGACCAAATCCGCAAAGCCCGTTCAAGCTGAAGCCCCGGTCAAGAAGACGAAAAAAGTCGCTCCAGCCAAAACGACAGCGTCAAAAACGCCTGCTGTAAACAAATCCAAAACCGCTGAAAATGTCAGCAAGCAAGCCGCCGTCAAAACCGCGGTCAAAATACCGGAAGCGCCTGTCATTGAACCGGAATCGGAATCCAAGCCAAAAGCCAAGCGCGCTACAAAATTCATGACGAAAGCAAACGCCCCGATTATTGCTCAACTGCGTCAACAACTCCTGCAGCGCCGCAGCGAAATCATCAGTTCATTTTGGGGAGATCTCGGCTCGGCGTACGTTACAACTCAGGCGTCCGGAGACTCCGCAGACGCGGCGATGGATTCCGTCCATTCTGAAATGCGCTCTCAGTTGGCAGAAAAGGAATCCCAGGAACTTTCGTCCATCGATAACGCTCTGCATAAAATGGAAACAGGCGAATACGGTCTGTGCGAAGAGTGCGGCATGCCGATTCCTGTTGAGCGTCTTGAGATTATCCCGGACGCAGAACTTTGCTTAAAATGTCAGGAAGAGTTAGAGGAAGACAGCGAATACGATAATTACTCATACTACAGTTACGAGTGATTCCGTTAACCCCAACTCCCTTCGATTGACCTTTAGTTATATTTGATGACTTTCCAGTTTAAAAATTGGTTTTTGTTTCTTCTGACAGCCCTGCTCTTCTTTTCGACAGGGCTTGAGAAGGGAATCGCTCTTTACGCTCAAGACAACGTTACTCCGAGTTCTGAAGCGGATTCTTCCCAAACGTCCCATCGTCCTCATCCCATTTTTGTTCTTCCAGAGGAATATACCGAATCCGGACGAAAAGCCATTGCGGACCGCTTGCGTTCCGTTGGGGCGGAATCTATCAGCTCTGCGGAAGCGCTGCGTCTTTCCATTCAGCTTGCCCGTCCGGCGATTGTTCACATAGAAACAACGTCCATTCACAAGCCTGGCGGCGCGGCGATTCGTCAAGCCAAGGAACTCCACAACGAGTCCGGCGCCGGATTCATTATCGAGCGGCTCAACAAACAATACGTTGTTACAAACGGACACGTAATTCATTCAGAAGAAAATATCAACACGCCCCAAAACGTCAACATCTATCTGGCGGACGGGCGGGTTATTCATCCTGTAAAAATACTTTCAGACCCGGCAACGGACATTGCTCTGCTGGAAATCAAAGGCAAATACCTAGCGTTGGAATTCGGCGACAGCGACGCGGTTCAGGTGGGCGACTTTGTCGTTTCCGCCGGAAGCCCGTTTGGGTTGCGGAACTCGTTTTCCAGCGGAATCGTCAGCGCAAAAGGTCGCCGGAATTTACAGGTGGGGAAGACGTCCGGCGAGATTCAGGACTATATCCAAACGGACGCCTCGATAAATCCAGGCAACAGCGGCGGACCGTTAATCAATCTTCGCGGAGAGGCGATTGGAATCAACGCCGCCATCGCCAGCAACACCGGATACGGCGAAGGCGTCTCGTTTGCCATTCCCGCCAAACTGGCAAACTCCGTCATTGAACAGCTTACCCTGTCCGGCAAGGTGGAACGCGGCTGGCTGGGCGCGTCCTTTGACAACAATTACTCAACAGCAGACGCGGCAAAATTAGGCGTGTTTGCCGCGATGTTTACCAATCGGCAAACGCCGATTTATCCGCCGAGAATCGGCGCCAGAATCCTGGCGGCTACGCAGTCGTCTCCAGCTGAAAAGGCGGGGTTGCGGTACGGAGACGTCATTTTGTATTTTAACGGAACCGTTGTCGAAGACAAAGACCATCTGATTTATCTGGTCAGAATTTCTCGACCCGGCATGACCGTTCCCATCGTCTTTTTCCGCAATGGAAAGCTGTACGATCATAAAATTACAGTTGGAAGAAGTGGTAAGTAGTTAGAGGTTAGTGAGAAGTACGCAAGCGTGTGTCAAGCTTACCATTCACCACTTACCACTTACCACTTACCACTTACCACTCGCAACTCGCTACTCGCAACTCGCTACTATTATGAATATTCAGGAATTAAAAGAAATCGTTTGTCAGGAAAACCTCAATCTGGTCAAGTACGGGCTTGTAACGCTGACGTGGGGCAACGTCGGTCAGCTGACTGAAGCCGGCGACGCGTTTGTCATCAAGCCCAGCGGCGTTCCGTATGAAGTCATGACGCCCGCCGACATGGTCGTGGTCGATTTGAACGGCAAGGTTGTAGAAGGTTCCAATCGTCCATCGTCCGACACGCCAACGTACGTTGAACTCTTCCGATTTTTCCTTCAGTACGCTCAGGAAAACAACGCCCAATTATTGCGAGGAATCGTTCATACGCACAGTTCGTGCGCTGTCGCCTGGGCGCAGGCGCGGCGGTCAATTCCCTGTTTCGGAACGACGCATGCAGACCATTTCTACGGATCCGTTCCGCTCACGCGTCCGTTAACGGAAGAAGAAATCAACGCTGGTTACGAGGTCAACACCGGCAGAGTAATTATCGAGCGGTTCAAGCAGGGCAAGCTCAATCCCGTTGAAATTCCCGCTGTTTTGGCGGCAGGACACGGTCCGTTTACCTGGGGAAAAGACGGTCATGACGCAGTCAAAAACGCGGTCGCGTTAGAAGCGGTTGCCGTCATGGCGAGAGATACGCTGGCGATCAATCCCGACGCGCCCGATTTGGAACCGTGGGTCTTGCAAAAGCATTACAACAGAAAACACGGTCCCAACGCGTACTACGGGCAGAGATAGTTGCGAGTGGCGAGTGGCGAGTGGCGAGAGGATTTTGTGAAGCGCTTGCGTTTCTCGCAAGCGGCGAGGCGCCGCGCCCAAATCGCGCTCCCGCGCGAGAATCAACAATCGCTCCCGTTGGTCGCTTTGCGTTTCTCGCAACTCGCAACTCGCAACTCGCAACTTGAAAGGCGCAATCTTACCAAAATAGCTATTTAGTAATCGTAAAATCCTGAGTGATCTTTTTGCCGCCAGGCGGAACGACCAGTTCCAACGGCGTCTTGTCCGCCGATTGATACGTTGACGGAACGAACGACGGCGGATTGGGATTTTCCGGCGTCGGAAGGGACTTGAACGCTTCTACGTAAACCTTGTACGTTCCCGGCAGCAAGCCATCCTGTTTCTCTCTGCCGAACGACGTAACGCTGTAACGTCCAGTTGCATCGAACTTGCCAAATCCCGGACGTTTCAGATCTCCGGAAACCGGGGCGAAGTAGATAACGCCTTCCGCCGGCTGTTCTATGCCGTCAAATATAACGCGGCCGGAGACGGGCGTTCTTTTCGGTTTGCCGTCTGAACAGCCTGAAAGCGTAACGGCGACAGTCAGCAGAACAATCAAAAAAAGGCAATTGTATTTCATGATGTTGTTTTAAGGTCAGCTTTGCGATTATTCCCAATCCTCCGCAAGGACTTCTCCGCCGTTGCGAGTGCCGAGATAGTTATACGTTTCGTAGTCAATTGCCTCGTCCAGAAAATGAACGGAGCCGTCGCCCATAATAACGTTGACGCCGGAAACGTGACAGCTTTTAATTCCGCAGGTGCGATAATACGCGTTGTTGGAACTCTGCGAAAGCCGTTCAAACGTATTGATGGGAATGCTTGTCCCGGTTAAGGGGAAGTTGATGCAATGAGCGCAGGAATAGTTGCAGTGAGCGGGAATCGTTTCGCCAACCATGAGCGTGTTCGAAAGCCCGTCGGTAAACTCGCTCAGCTTTCTGCCGCGAGGGTATCGTCCAAACGCGCCGACCGAGTTGTCGTCCGGATTCCGGGATCCGAAATTGTTTCCCTGATTGCAATACGACGGGTTGGGAAGCGGGCAGAACGGCGCGGAGTCCATGTGAGTCGGTCCGATAGAAGCGGAATACCAAAGCCCGAAACTTTTTGTCGGGTTGGTTGACGAGGCATTATAGCGGTTTTCTACAATCGGATTCTCCGTTTCCGAATCGCTGGGACAGATCATCGACGGAATAACAGTCTGAACAAACGCTTCGTTCTTTGTCGAATTGAGATATTCCTTTTCGTCATACAAGTCATATAACGATGTTTGTTCCATGAAGGGGAGAATCGCTCCAAACCACGTCAACCCCAGACGATTATACGGCGAGACGTTGGTAAACGGCGTCGCCATCGGCAGAGCCTTGTTGCGTCCCTCGAAGTTCATCAGAGCAATTCCAATCTGCTTGACGTTGTTGGCGCACTGCATTCTCCGAGCCGCCTCGCGTGCCGACTGAACCGCGGGTAAAAGCAACCCTACCAATACAGCGATAATCGAAATTACGACTAAAAGTTCAACAAGGGTAAATCCAGACGTTTTCTTCATATTGGGAAATGATAAATACATGAGTTATTATCTTTCATATTCCATTTGACAATATAATCCAAAGACGTCAAATTGTCAAGGAAAAATCTCTTTCAAGTCCCGTAAAAGAGCAAAAAAGTCAAAAGTTATAATTTTACGATTAAAAAGTATAATTTAAAGACTGGAAACAACGTTCCGTTCAGAAGCGCGACAAAAAAACAATTTCACGTTTTTTCCTTTTATCCTGATGCGTCCTCTTTTCAAAAATGAAGAAAGAAGGTATAATAGAACTACGTATAAAACCATGGATAAAAATAACCCTCAACCCAACGACCCGTTTTCCTATAAAAAGAAGTCGCTTGCCAGTCCGTATTTGGAATTCGTCCGGCAGGCGATGGCGACGGATTTTGTCCTGCAGCTCAACATGGGGCAGTACGCAAACGACAAATCCGCCGCTCTGGACGCGCTGGACGTCGTTTCGCGTCTGGAACGAGAGTTGAGCTTTTTCATTCCCGACAGCGTCGTCGGAGAACTCAACCGGACGGCAGCGAATATTCCCGTCTTCCCGGACGAGCCCATTTACGACCTGTTTCGCGTTTGTCAGACGCTATACGACCAAACACAGGGCGCGTTCGACATCACAGCCGGGCGGCTGTGGGAAATATGGGGGTTCTCCCGCCGAGCTGGGCAGGTTCCCGATCCCGAAGATATTCAGACGGCTTTGGAATCGCGGGGCGAAGGAAAGCTGACGTTCTTCGACGACGTCATGGGCGTCGCCCGAACTGACGAACGAACGCTCGTCAA
>JAZMZV010000038.1:0-8053 GCA_045586185.1 Thermoguttaceae bacterium
TGACGCGATTGTAATCAATGGCGACTTGCGGGTTAGACGTAAATCCCCAGGACGCGGCGCGGCGAATGGATTCCGCCAGCATGCCGGTTTCTGAACGATCCATGACGCCGGTTTTGATAATCTTGAGGTTTTCGTAGGCACGGAACGAGTTATCGGCCATCATCATCTGACGTCGGTTGGACGATTCGCCCGCGGAGACCTTGCCAATAAACTGTTCGCCCGGTTTTGCAGCAATATTCTCGCCGTAAGCCAGATGACGCTTGCTTTGCATTTCGCCGACGTTTCGCTGCTGGTTAATTGCCAGTCTGGTTCCATCGTAGCCAATCGGCTTCTGGACGTTTTCGTTTACGCCGGCGTAGATAACCTGACGGACGGCGCGAAATTTCGGAGCGTAAATCTCAACTCGGTTACTGGCTTCAACGCCGACTTTGCCGTCGATGGTGTCGAAGTGGACGATTGTGTTTTCCGGTTCCAGACCTGAAACGGAGAAGTCGTCGTGAACTTTAACGCCCTTGGGGCCCATGCCGCCGTCGGCGATGAATTCGTCTTGCGGCCATTGTCCGCCGTTAGACGGCTGAATTCCCGGAGGCGTCCATGCGGAACGAACTCCGCCTTGCGGCTGATTGAACGGAAGCGGGGTTCCGATTCCTGGCGAGACTCCCGGCGCGGCGGACGCTGGATACGGGGTTTCAGGCTGAAAGTCCTGAATTGTCGGGGAAGAGTACGGAACCTCTTGAGGCGTATACGGAACAGCCGGAGTGGGCGCGTAGTTTTGCGGCGGCAGCGGCTGGGCTTCTGACAACGGAACGTCAGACAAAACCTGGAAGTCTCTGATTTGTCCTTCCTGACCGCCGATCATCTGTTCAAAATTCTGCGGATTGAAATTGCCGGACTGTCCGCGGAAAGACGCTCCTCCGCTGACGCTGCCGTTAATTTCAAAGGTTGAAGAACTGTCAGGTGTAATCTGATTGCCAACCGCCGGGCTGACAGGCGCTGTTTCCGGGCTGGAAGACGCGTCAACCGAGGGCAGACGTTTAACCTCAATCGGACCGTTGGGATCGTACGCCATGGGGTCGGAATTATTGACAGGCAGCGGAGAGTCGTGTACCGAAACGTTTTCTATCGTAACGCTGGAGCTGCCATCGACAGATTCTGCCAATTCCGGCTTATCCTTTGTTTTTTCTGCTTTTTCAACGTGAGCGTTTACCGGAACGAAAACCCAATTTTTCCCATCGGCGCCTTTTGTAGCGCAGGAGGTCATTGAGCAAAGCGTGAGCGCGCTCAACGCTGTTACAAAGAGCAGTTGAGCGCTGATGGATGCGATATAAGGTCTACGAATATTCATTTGTTCCGTTCCTGTTTAATCACGGGGTATTGAAGTTGTATAATAAAGTCGCGTTCCGTCTGGATTCTGTTGAATCAAGACGGACGCGTGAAATTCTGATTTAATTAAAATTCGATGTTGTCGAACCCGTCGTCTGCGCCAGGCGAGTTGTCCGGCTGACCCGTTGGCAGCTCAGCAGGCTGCTTGCCCTGAGCGTTGGGCTTCTGAGCGCCTTGCTTAGCCGGGGCTATAGTCGTCGTTGACTTTCGCGTGGCGGGGACGCTGGTATTGTAATCGATAAATGAAGGCGAGCCGAATTGGAATTCGTCGCTTAATAACCCTTCCTGAGTGCGAATCGGCATACGTCCGCCCAGTCGCAGAACGGCAACCGGACGCCCCATCGTGTCGGCGACGGCAACGGGGTCTGCGTCTGACGGGATGTCAAACGTACTTTGGTATTTGTTGGGCGGATTGACCGTCGGAATGGGATTGTTTGGGTCTTCAAGGTAAATAACTCTCGTAACGAGATTGCCTCGCAAAGCCTCTTTGATGTCTTCCAACGATATTTCAACGATAATCGGGTTTTGAACCTCTTTGCCCTTGGGTGCATAGATTCTGTCGATAATTTCCAGCGTTGGATACAGTTCAGCTCCCTGAGCGTCCAAAATCGGGAAGTTGGTGATTCGGATTCGATACACCTGTCCAATGAGCAGACCGACGATGTTGGGCATGGGCTTTAACGGCGTGAATTCTCCCTGATGCGTCATGGATATATTGACGCCTTTCGGTCCGGTAATCAGAACTGGCTGATAGTATCCTTGAACCGGACCGCCCATGTGCAGACGCTGCTGACCAAGAAAACCGGGCGCGCGAACGCCTGCGCTGTTATAATGCACCTGTGGAATTCCAACCGCAGAACGCTGTGAATAAGATACCGAGGCGGTACCGAGCAAAATCAATACTGCCAGACAGGAAGTTAAAGCGCGTCTGATTCCGTTTGAGTAAACGTTCATCCCTGAACCGTCCATGGTTAAAGTGATTGCAAACCGGTATTTATCCAATCATACCGGCAGACGATTAGTCTGATTTGTTGTTATTTTCTGAAAATATAGCGCATAATTTGACTCTGCGCGGTCTTATCAGAATAATCCCTATATTTTTATATCGGCTAAATAATTAGAGAATTCCAACGAAAAAACCGTCTGAACCGGATTTTTTTGCTTTCCGATTCAGACGGTTAAAGTGCGTTATGACGAAATCGAGGATTCGGCTTGCCCGAGTTCGGGGCGTTTTAGCCGCTGCCGAGGCGGCCTGGTTGGTTACGGAAGAGGACGAGTTGCGTCAACCGTATTGCGTTTGTAGTTTCGTTCGGTCTTGTTTCCCGTATACGCGTTGGGAACGTAAGCCGGAGTGGGGATTCCGCTGGGGGTCATCTGCGGCGGGGCTCCGTAAGCCGGGCCGGAAACTCCAGAGACGTAGTAGTTCGGATTTCCCGAGCCAGCGGCGGACATGTAGGGGCTGCCCATGGAAACCGGCTGTCCGATGCCTTGACCTTCAATGCCGCCCTTCTGGATGTCGATGTTGCCCAAGCGGACGATAGCCATGATCGAACCGCGGCGAGCCGCTTCGGTGATCGGGTCTACGCCCGGATCAAGACGGGTGCTGACCAGCGTGTCAGGCGTTCCGACGGCAATCGCCAGTTCCTGGAATTCCGGATCGGGCAGATAAATGACCTTCGTTACGAAGTTGCCGCTGAGAACCTGAGTAATGTCTTCGTCGGTGAACGAAACCGAAATAGCCTGATGGGTCAGGAATTCGACGGTGCGGGGGGTAACCGGAGCAATTTCCAACGTCGGATACAGTTCAACGCCTTCGCGTCCCGGAATGTGGGACAGCTTCAGACGATAAATGCCGTTCTGCGGGAAGTTTTCACGTCCGGGGCAAACCAGTTCCGGAGAATCAAACGCGCCGACAGCGGAAATGTCCCACTGAATTCGGGCGCCAGCCGGGCCTATAAACGAAACCTGAGACGTCTGAACCGGGCCCATTCCCTGAGCGCCATACTGCTGACCGGGGATAACGCCCGGGCCAGGTCCGACAACCGCCGGATTATTGGCGTTGACTACCATCGGACCGTATCCTTGGCGTGCAGCGCGGCGCATGGCAGGAGCGCTAGCGCCATAACCCGCTCCGACCGCTCCGTAAGGCGCGGCGGTTTGATAACCCTGTGTCGCAGCGACTTCTGTTTCCGGTCCGTAAGCTTCGTACGGTCCAGCAACTCGCTGAGGTCCCTGGCAACCAGCCAGAAGTCCCATAGAAAGGCAAAGAACAACAAATGCGCGAATCTTCATCGTGATTCTCCCAAAATTGAATCTGTTTTTCGGCTTTTCCAAAATTCCTGTTGCGAAATTACGCCGATTTCGTTATAATGCGTTAAATACTAGTTCGGAATTTCAGGTTTAGGGGTCTGAGGCGTTTTCTCAGAACTAAAATCTTTAACTCCGATTACTCCAATCGTACTTACTTCATTTCATCGGTTATATTCCTCCAAAAGATTGAATAATTTCGGGAAGAATCCAGAAAATGACAAAGAAAATTAGAATTTTGACGACGATAGTGTTAAGCTGCGTAATTTCGGCGGCTTTTTTAATGTCAGCAAAATTTAATAATTTCGGAATGAATATTGAAAACACCGCCAGCGCTCAGACGGAGGCTCCCGTCTCCCAAGCGCCGGATCGAGCGGCTCCCGACCCGGCAGATTTGTTTCGAAATGCGCGGTTGACGTATAATGGTCAAATGGTGGTTGCGGCGTCAATGAGAGAAGAAACGCTGGTTCATGACCGGCATGTTATTGGGGTTGGAGAGTATATGGAAAAGATTGATAACGCCAAGCGCTATCTTCGAATGGAAATGAACTATTCCTGCAATAACGTTCGGCAAAGCGTTCAGTATATATCAGACGCTTCAAAGGATGTGTTCTGGATTTCTAAAAACGTTGGGACTCATAAAGAACTGTTCCGAATTGACGCCTTTAAGCTTAACGATCAGACTGCCAATCCTGAACTGGTGTCGTCCATTGACGGGATCCCGATTACGCCAGTTTCTTTTGCAGGCATTCCGTTTATTTTGTCGCAAATTGAAAAATACTATGCGTTTACGTCCTGCTCCTTGATTCGGGACTCTCAGACTAACAAGCCGTATTATGTTATCATGGGAACATGGAAACCGGAACGATTCCCGATGTCGAATTTGGTTTCCGATAACGGTATTAAATGGGGTTCCGTTCCCCCTGAAATACCGGATACGATAAAAATTTATCTGGGCGTCAACGATCTGTTTCCGTATAAATTATATTATTATCGAAACGTGAACGATCAGCCGACTCTCATTTCCCGATTGACTTTTTACGACGTTTCGTTTGACGTCCGACTCAATACGAAGCAATTCGGTTTTTCGCCGTCCAGCGATAATAACAAGCCGGTTGACATTACCAATCGTTATTTAAAGAAAAAAGATTAGCCAAACGAGAACGACCGTCAGCAATTAGCCTGAGACGCGTTCCCCACTCCCTATTCCCTATTCCCTATTCCCTATGATATTATGTATTCAACGAGTCCTGTCGGCAAGCGTCGCGGTTGACGGCGAGGTCTGCGGTCAGATCGGCAAAGGCTTGCTCGTCCTGGCGGGCGTTGCTGCGGCGGATACGCCGGACGACGTCAAGACGATGGCTCAGAAAACCGTCAATTTACGCATGTTTGAAGATGCTGAGGGCAAAACGAACCTGTCGTTGGGCGACGTCGGCGGCGAGATTTTGTGCGTCAGCCAGTTTACGCTCATGGCGGACTGCCGAAAAGGGCGTCGCCCCAGTTTTATCAACGCCGCCGACCCGGACAAGGGGAAAGAATTCTATCTGCTCTTCGTCGATCAGCTGCGTCAGCTGGGAGTTCATGTAGAGACGGGCATCTTCCAGGCGGACATGAAAGTGACGCTTGTCAACGACGGCCCGTTTACGATTATTCTGGATTCCGAACGGTTCAAGGAGCCGAGAAGGAGTTAAAGCGTTGCGAGTTCAGACGGCGAGTTTTATTCTGACGACGATTCTGCTCAGCGCGGTAAGCTGTTCGGTTACCTCGTGGATAGCGCCGCCGCGCGACAAGGACGCAAAGCCGTACACGTCCAAAAGCGTTACCCGGGGGCAGCTGGAAATAACCGGCGAAGCTCCCATGAACGACTTCCTCCCCCTCATGGACGAGCTTCAGGCGACCATGGGCGACATGCAGGACATCCTGGGACTGTCGGAACTGTCCGCCCCAACTCGAATCCACATATACACTTCCAACTACGAGCTGGAAAAGGCGATTCGTCAGCGGTCGCGCTTGGCTCCGTATCGTCGGGCGTATTTCTTTGACGACGACAAGAAGAAAGAAATGGTCATTCTGGTCAAGCATACGGACTACATCGCCTACGACTTGCGGCACGAATGTACGCACGCGTTTCTGCACAGCCATTGCTCAGACGCGCCGCTTTGGCTTGACGAGGGCTTGGCGGAATACTTTGAGCCGTCCAGAACGGAGCAGGGCTATCAGCCGCGGCACATAAACCGTTTGATGAGAATGGTTAACACGTCCAAATGGAGACCGAATCTGACGCGTCTGGACAAGCTGGACAAATCCGTCGTCTTCGACCTGACGGTGGAACAGTACGCCGAGTCCTGGCTCTGGGCGCATTTTCTGATTAACTATTCCGACCAGTCCCGGCTTCTGCTCAAAAGCTGGCTGAAGGACTACGAGAACCTCGAAACGCCCCCGCCGCTGTCGGACCAGATTCGGAAACTCTATCCCGACTGCGAGAACCGGGTCTACGAGTACCTGCTCGAACTGAACCGAAAACTGGCAGAGCTGGGAGAAATCGACAACCTGCCCCCCGAGGGGGAACTGGCTAATTAGCAATTGTCAATTAGCAATTAGCAATTACGCTCCCGCGTTCATCGTTGGTTGTGAGCAAGTCAACTCGGACACGGATTTTACGGATTAGACGGATTAGCGCCGATTGATTCTTTGTGTTCTATGTGTTCTTTGTGGTTAAATAATAAAATGTGGCGAACCAACATACCCTTGTTCAAAATATCTCTTAGGGGGAGTTGACAAATAAGAACTAATATCGCATAATAGCTAATATCAATTGTCAATTAGCAATTATCAATTAGCAATTATGGTGGCGCTTGCGTCAATTGCTCATTGCTAATTGCTAATTCCTTACTCGCAACTCGCAACTAATCCCATGTTCCCTCACGACCCCTTATATTCACTGTACCTTGAAATTCTTCGTACGGAACTCGTTCCGGCAACGGGCTGTACGGAGCCGATAGCGATTGCGTACGCCGCGGCGGTGGTTCGTCAGACGCTGCAAGCTCTTCCTGACCGCGTTCTCGTTCAAGCCAGCGGGAATTTGATTAAAAACGTCAAAAGCGTTTACGTTCCCAATACGGACGGTCAGCGGGGCATGGAGGCGGCGGTCGCGATTGGTCTTATCGGCGGCGACGCGTCCCGGGAACTGGAAGTCATCGCGTCCGTTGAACCGACGCAGAAAGTTCAGACGGCGGAATATCTTGCCCGCGGCGTGATAGCGGTTGAATATCTGGACTCGACGCACCCGTTTGATCTTAAACTGACGGTGTACAAAGACGGTCATTCCGCCATGATCCATTTGCAGGACTCGCACACGAACATCGTCGAGCTGAAAAAAGACGGCGTTGATGTACTATGGTCAGCGGGCGAGTTGCGAGATGAAAAACTACTGCCTACTGCCTCTTGCCTACTGCCTTACTCTCATTGCGGATCCCAGCCGATGCCCCTGACGGACGACGCCTACGAGCAGCTGTCTGTCAAGGCGATTTTGGATTTCGCCCAGTCCGTTGACCTGGCGGAAGTGGAGTCGATAATTCAAGCTCAAATTGACTGTAACATGGCGATAGCCGAGGAAGGGCTTCGCAACCGATACGGGGCAAACGTCGGCAAGACGATTCTCAACGCGTACGGCGACGCCGACGTCAAGGTTCGCGCCCGGGCGTATACCGCCGCTGGGTCGGACGCCCGCATGGGTGGGTGCAATCTCCCGGTGGTAATCAATTCCGGCAGCGGAAACCAGGGCTTGACGGTCTCCGTGCCGGTAATCGTCTACGCCAAAGAGCTGAACTCGTCCAAGGAAGACCTGTTCCGCGCTCTGATTCTGTCGAACCTGACGGCGATACACATCAAGTCCGGAATGGGACGTCTGTCCGCCTACTGCGGAGTCGTTTCAGCCGGCTGCGGGGCGGGCGCGGGCATCGCGTACCTTCACGGCGGCAGATACCGGGAAATCGCCCATACGGTCGTCAACGCGATTGCGATTCTGTCCGGCGTCGTCTGTGACGGGGCGAAGGCGTCCTGCGCCGCGAAAATCGCCTCAGCGGTTGACGTCGGGATCTTGGGCTTTTTAATGTTCCAGGACGAAATGCAGTTCAGAAGCGGAGAAGGGCTTGTTTCCGCCGGCATTGAAGCGACCCTGCACAACATCGTCCGACTGGGCAAAGACGGCATGAAAGAAACCGACAAAGAGATCATCCAAATGATGATGGAACGCGCCCAGCCCAACCCGGACAAGGGACAGTAGGGAAAATGGAAGGCGGTAATGAAGCGAGCGCAGCGAGCGGAATTACGCAGTTCGCCGAAGGCGAACCGAAAAGTTCGA
>JAZMZV010000039.1:0-1841 GCA_045586185.1 Thermoguttaceae bacterium
TATTGTCAATTCGACCGGCGCATTTAGCGGCGATCTGCAAAACGATAATTTCTGGAATGGACTTTTGACGTCTGGAAGCGATTACTATTGGAATCTGAGCGTTCGAGGCGATACGGTTTACGCGTCTGTAGACGCCAACGCCGTTCCTGAACCGTCGACGTGGGCGCTGCTGATTCTCGGCGCCGCGGGACTGCTGTACGTTCGGAAACGAACTCAAAAATAACAGTTACGAAATCGTAAAAGAATAACGTTAAAGCGGGAGGAAACTCCCGCTTTTTCTTTTGCGGACTTACGTCCGCGATCCAGTATGTTTTCCGGCTACGGCGGTATGTTACACAAACCACGTCAGGATTTGGCGCTCGGAAATCGGCGCAGATGTTCTATGCGGTCTGCCAACAGGGATCAATCCCGCATTTCTGCCGATTTCTTTCTGCAATGGGGAGAATCCCCGCGACGTCCCCAGTTGATCTCTTCGCCGATGGCGAGTACGCGATAATACAGACAATTCCGGCATTTCGTCGAATTTTCTTCCAGACACGGCTTGTTTTCGTAAAGCCGATAATTTTTCCTGTACTCCGTGTCGGTAACGTTGGGCATCATCACGTTCGCCCCGGCGAGAAGACCCTGTTCCCGTCCCCGGTCGTCGAGAGCCTGCAGTACTGTAGTCGCGGCGATGTTCACGTCGTGCAGATAAAGGCGCGTTACAGCAATCATCTTGAGTCCGAGTTTCAGCTGGTTTGCCGCATATTCCGATGTAACATCAATGTCCTTCCCGAGCGGAGTGTCTTTATGGGGAAGGTACGGTCCCATGCCGATCATGTCCAGGTCCATATCGTGATAAAATTCGACGTCGCTGGCGAGGTCGTCCAGAGTCTGCCCCGGCAGACCGCACATGACGCCGCTCCCCGTCTGATACCCGAGACGTTTCAATACCCGCAGACACTCGACCCGGCGAGAATAACAATGGTCGGCTGGATGCAGTTTCGCGTACAGTTCCGGCGCTGAGCTTTCGATCCGCAGCAGATAACGATGCGCTCCCGCCTCGCGCCAGAAACGATAGACCTCCTCCGTCTGTTCGCCCAGACACAGCGTAACGCCGAAATCATCGCCGCCGAACTCGCGGATGCGTTTCAGGATTTGTCCGATGTATTCGGTATTCTCCTCCGATTCGATTTCGCCGGATTGCAGAACCACCGAGCCGTAGCCTTGCTCGAAGCTCCAGCGAGCCATGCGAATCGCATCGTCCTCACTCAAACGGTAGCGCCGAACATTCGGATTGCCGCGTCGAATGCCGCAGTAATAACAGTTTTTGGCGCAGTGATTGCCAAGCTCGATTAGCCCCCGCAGAGACGCGACCTTGCCGACATGCCGACATTTTAATTCATACGCAGCAGAAAACAGCTCCGTCGTATCTTCCAGAGCCAGCAGAGAAACAATCTCGTCATGAGCGAGATTATACGGCTGAATCAGGGATTTTGCGATCAAATTATTCATATCTTACCTCGTTTCGGAAATGATTCCGCCGCCCAGAACTTCGTTCTCCCGATAGAGTACAGCGGACTGTCCTCGCGCGGCGGCGAAAACGCCTTCCGGGAATTGCAAAACATTGTTTTCGAACACGGCGGGAAGCAGTTTCGAAGCGGAACGAACCTTGACCAGCGCCTCGCCCGACGGGGCGTCGCCGGTAATCCACGAACAGTCGGTCAGTTTCAATTCGTACGTGATTGTGTCTTCCATGCTTCCAACAACAACCTCGTTCCGGCAGGGAACAAGGTCGAGAACATACAAAGGATTTTGATTTACAGCAACGCCCAGACCTTTGCGCTGACCGATGGTGTAAT
>JAZMZV010000040.1:0-11747 GCA_045586185.1 Thermoguttaceae bacterium
CTCCCCGGGTTCGTCAGCCGTGCGCAACATGCAGAACCATGGCGTAAGGAACGGTACGAGCTACTAGTTTTAGGCAGTAGGCAATAGGCAGTAGGCATTAGGCAATAGACAGTAGGCGCGAAGCGCATCCGCTAGAACCGCGTAGCGGTTCAATATTAGTAGCCGTGGGTTTTAACCCACGGGCGGCGAGGCGCCGCTCCCAGTCCGCGCTGCCGCGCGAATCGTATTATATTCGCTCCCGTTGGTCGCTTGCGCATCCGCTAGAACCGCGTAGCGGTTCAATATAAGGAGGCAGTAGCGTCTACTGCCCTAATATTGGCAAATACTAAAAAATTTCCAATCGTATCGAACAAATTTCGATTTTTGGATATAATATAATTAGAAAGCGAGACGGCTTCGTCGCCGTCTGCAGAAAGTATTTCATTTGCTGATTGCTAATTAAAATTCCCATGAAACATATTCCGAATCTATCGAAATCGTTTTTATGCCGATTTGGCGTTTTGAGCGTATTCGCAGCGGCGATTATTGTCAGCGCTATCGGTTACGGTCAGGATTATCGTCGTCGCGGTCCGTTGATGACGACTAACCCGGCGCCGTCGTATATGTCTCAACCACAGGCTCAACCCCAGCAGGTTACCCCGCCGGCCACGGGAATTCAAAATCCGACTCAAATCAGAGGGACGACTCAAAGTATGCCGACGCAGGCGACGATTGCTAATCCCAATGGAACTGCGTCTCCGGCAGTTTCTGGCAATCCGTTTACAGGCGTTTCCGCCAACCCGTTCCAGCCGACTCCGCAGACCGGGTACGGATACGGTCCGAACGTTGCCCCGGCTCAGCCGACAATTCAGCGCAACCCGTTCCAGGTTCAGCAGTCAACAGCGCGACCCATTCAGCCGGCTACGATTGGCGGACAAATCAGTACTCAGCCGATTGCGCGTCCGTTTGACGATCAGCCCCCGCAGTCTCCTTACAGCCCGTACATGTATATGTATGCTGGACGCGGTGGACCTGGCGGAGGCGGCGGAGACAACTACAATCTGTATGTTCGACCGATGATGGAACAGCAGCAGTACAACAGACAAATGGTTCAACAGGTTGAATCGTTACAGCAGACCATTCAGCGTCAGCAACAGCAGATTCAGCAGCAAAACCGTACGCTTAACCAGCTTCAGCAAGAAGGGATTCTTCCGACTCAGCCAAATCCGACGATCGATAACAATCCCAACAGCGCGCAGCAGTACTTCAATCAGCAGTATCAGCAGTACTTTAATCAACAAAACAGATATTAAAAGGCATTAGGCAAGAGGCAGTAGGCAAGAGTTTATTTTTTACTACTGCCTACTGCCTACTGCCTATTGCCTAACTATGCGCTCCTGGCTTTATTCTCGCGTCAATTACGAGACGTTTCATAAAATCCCGACGTCCAATCTGTCTATGAACCTGACGCGAATGCAGACGCTTTTAGACCGTTTGGGGAATCCGGAGCAGGGCGTGAAGTGCGTTCACGTTGCCGGGACGAAGGGCAAAGGCTCGACGTGCATTCTCCTGGAATCCATGGCGCGTCACGCTGGATACAAAACCGGTCTGTTTACGTCTCCCCATATTATGCGTATTGAAGAACGCATAGCTTTAGGGGGAAAGCCGTGTTCGTCTGAGGACTTTGACGCCTGGCTGAGTCTCGTTCGTCCTGTTGTGGAGCAGATGGACAGCGACGCGCCGGAACTGGGCGCTGTTACGTTTTTCGAGATTACGACCGCCATGGCGTTTTTGGCGTTCAAGTCCGCCGGCGTTGACCTGGCGGTGTTGGAAACCGGCTTGGGCGGACGTCTGGATTCTACCAACGTCTGCAAGCCCTTGGCGACCGCGATTACCAGCATCGGCATTGATCACGTTGCTGTTTTGGGCGATACGGAAGCCAAAATCGCCAAAGAAAAGGCGGGGATTATCAAGCCGGGCGTTCCGGCCGTTATTGGACGCATGAATCCGGAACCCCGCCGGGTTATCGAACAAGTCGCCGCTGAGAAAAACGCCCCGATTTACGAAGCCGACCGAGATTTCTCCTGGACGTACAAGCCGACGCCCAACGCCTTGACCGGGGCGCTGTCTTGCGGGTCAATACGCAATGCGAAGCTCAACCTGCCGGGCGAACATCAATCGGGCAACGCTGCAATTGCTATTAAACTGGTAAGAATTCTAAACCGCAAAAGACGCGGATTGCAAATCCGTGATTTAGCGGTTCGAGACGCGCTGGCGTCTGTCCGCATTCCCGGGCGCATTGACGTCGTCCAAACGAACCCGATTACGATTATCGACGCGGCGCACAATCCGGACTCGTTTTCCAAACTGGCGGAGGCGGTTGCGCGCCTGAACCTGCCGCGGGAGAACTGCTGTCTGGTCTTCGCCTGCGCGGACGACAAAGACGCCGTCCGGATGTTCCGGCTCGTCTATCCGTATTTCGGAACGTGGCGAATCACCCGATTCCAGAACAATCCCCGCTCCTGCCCGCCGGACCGGCTGATGGATCTTTTCAAACAGCTGGAATCCGAACAGACGCTGGCGGGAAACGCCCAGCGCAACGATGTCGCTACGTTTGACTCGTCCGCCGCCGCCATTCAATCCGCTCAAGAAAAAAAGAACCGGCAAATGACGTGCATTGCCGGCTCGTTCTATTTGGCTGCGGAAGCGTATTCCGTACTGGAAGCGAAATAATTACGCTTCTGCTGGTTCAGCGTCTTCTTTCTTTGCGTCCGTCGGGTTCTTGCCGAACAGGAGGAAGAAGATGAACGCTGCGCCCATCATGATGGCGGGAACCATGAAGATCTTTTTCCAGTCGTTGGTCTGCGCCTGGAGGTATTGTTCACGAGTAATGCTGATTTCTTCTGCCTTGACGTCTTTTCCAGCCAGTTTGGACTGAACTTGAGTCAGGAGCGAAGTAACAGTATCTTTGGCAATCGTATTGGACTTGTCAGCGGAAACGACGTCTGCCAGGTCGGCGGCGGTAATTTTGCCGTCTTTGGCGATAGAGGCGAGGTCGACGTTCGCTTCAGCCGCTTTGGCAACAGCCGCTTTTTCTTCAGCAGACTGAACGTACTGAGCCAAGTCGAGCTTGTTCCAGGCGGAATTCGCCGCGGCGGGATCCGTCCAGGCGGGCAGGGCGGCAGTCGTGTCTGCAACGGTATACTCGGTGATTGCAGGCGGATACCATTCAACCAGATAGCCAGCCAGCAGATAACCGCCGATCTGTCCGACGCCGAGCAGAATCATGCCGACAACGCTCTGAACGGAGGCTTTCATAGCTTCCGGAGCGATCTTGTCGCCGTACATGTAGGAACCGGCATAGAGGAAGCTGTAGCACAAGCCGTGGAGCAGCAAGCCGATCAAAGCGAATTCAAACGCGGCTTCCATGAAGCAGACGTATCGAGCCAACCAGGCGGCAATACCGATCAAAATGACGTTTTTCAGACCGACGCGGGTAGCGAAAATCGGGAGCAGAGCCATAAACAGAACTTCGGAGAACTGGTTGAGAGTTGTCAAAGCCAATCCGCCGGGATAGCCGCGCTGTCCGAGCATGGCGAAGCAGGTTCCGAAGAACAGACCGCAGGCGGCGATGCCAGCGATCAAAATGGCGATGGCGAAGCACAGGAACTGCGGCTGAGCCATCAACGCCCAGGCGCTGGGGGCTTTTTCCGTCGAGGTAGCTTCTACAGCCTTGGGCGGAGTGTTGGGGAGCGTCAGGGCGTAAACCGCCAGAATCAGACTGCACGCTGCGCCAACGTAGAAGAACTGAGCGGTGTTGCCAGCTCCGAAGAACGCCTGAATAATCAAAACGATGACGATCCAGCCGATCGTTCCGAACATGAATACGCGCGGCGCGTTGTCTTTATTGGGGACGTGTTCAAAAACAATCGAGTTGATAAGAGGAATCGTCGGCATGTAGAAAATACCAACCAAAACCAACGCGACCATCATCGGCGTGAACGCAGTTTGCGAGCCGGCGTAGATCAGCAATCCGGCGCAGATAAACTGCAGGATTGACAAGACGTACTGCGCGGAAAGGAATCGGTCGGCAATTCGACCGACCAACGGTGCGAACAGAGCGCCGATCGGAATGGCGGCTCCAACCCAGCCCATTTGAGGTCCGGAAAATTTAAGAACGTTCAGCGCGTAACCGGTCAGGGCGAAGCCGTAGCTACCCCAGACGGCAAACTGTAAAAAGTACGCCAGGCATAAACGCGGATACGCCAGCGCAACGGATTTGGATTCTGACATGAAAACTCCTCAAGCGTCAGAAAAAAGAACTTTGACTTTCCAAAGACGTTCAAATTCTGACTAAAAAAAGTGATAAAACAATTCTGAAACAACAGATAATTGATTGACGTCATTTTTTACGAGTATCATGGACGAAAAACACGACTAATCAATATCCAATATATATTAAAACAGAAATGTCGGTTTTTTGCAAGGCGGGAGACGGGGCTTTTTTAAAGAAAAACGACAAATTTTCTCAAAATATTTGGATAATTCGGGGGGAGTTTTAGAAAATAAAAGCTATGATATAATAAAATAATAGTTCCATGGCGAAAAGCGAGATATAGACGCTTCGCGTCAGGCGACAATTTCCTTTTATAATTCCATGAAAACATTACGATTGTTTAACCCTGTTGTTATCCGTTTGCTGATTCCAGCGGCGCTGTGCGTGTTTATGGCGTCTGCCTGGGCGGACGTCGCGGTGATTTCCAACCGGATGGAAAAGGGCGTTGCGTTCGTCGTGGCGCAAAAGGGCAAAGCACAGCAGACGGTTCGTCTGGCGCCGGGCGACGCGTTCTCGTTCTTTTTCGACGACCAGTCGGCTTTGGCGTTCAACGATGGGAAGCAGAATCAGCAAGTTCCTCTGGAGCCGCAGTCCGTTTACTTTTTCGGGACGTCTCCGGAAGGAAACATGTTTTTCCAGAAGCTGCCCATTACCGGCAACCCGGTCGGGGCGTTTCGCATGGACGAAAACGCGTTGCCGGTTCTCAGCAGCACGGTTACGTATTCGCCCCTGGGGATGAAGATTATCGAAGTCCCGGTAAAAATTTACGTCGACGACAACGAGTATTCCAAGCAGAGCGTTTGGGAACCGCGATTGCGAAAGAGAATCGACAAGGTCAACGAGGTTTACGAGCGGCTTTGCCATTTGCGGTTCAAAGTCGTGGGCGTTGGACAGTGGAAGTCAGACGACAACATTCAGGACTTTGTAACGTCCATGAAAGAGTTTGAACTGATGGCTCCCGCTTATCCGGCGGCGCTGGCAATCGGGTTTACCAGTCAGTATGGCGTTAAGCCGGGGGTGGATCATATCGGCATGACGCGTCAGCCGTTCCATACGCATATTTTGATTCGGGAGTTTGCCCCGCAGTTTTCTGAAAACGAGCGGGTGGAAGCTCTCATTCACGAGTTGGGGCATTGGCTGGGCGCGGTTCACAACCCCGATCCTCACTGTTACATGAACCCGACGCTGGCAGAACGTCAGTCCCGCCGCGCAGCATACGTCAAAACGTTCAACCCGATAAACGCTCTTTTAATCAACCTTTGGGCTGACGTTTGGGCGAACCGCAAAAACGGGTTGATGAACATGTCGGATCAGCGCATAGAAGAGTTTATCGAGATTTACTCGTTCATGAGCAAGATTCCGCATACGGACGCCAACGCCGCGTCAATTGAAAAGCTGTTGACGATTGTTGCACAGCAGGAAAAAATCCGTCGTGAGCAGATTCGCCGCGCCATGGGCGTTGTCAAACCGATTTTGACCATGCCGGACGACTTGGACGCCTACGCCTCAACCATTCCGGAAATGAACGAAAAACCAGCGGAGACAGTCGCAGAGAATGCAACTCCTCCGCAAACGACTGCGCCTGAATCGCAGTCTGCCAAGCCGGAACAGAACAACGAGGTTGAGGTCGCTCAAAATCCGCCGCCGCAGAATGAAGATGACGAGAACAAAATCGCGACGCCGGAACCGAGATCCGAGATGCCGGAGGATAACAGCGCGAACGTAGCTGAGAATAACGCTCCGTCAAAGGGCGAAGACGAGGACGCTCTACCCGCGCAGCCGGAGGCGTCCTCAGATTCGGTTATCGTTCCGTCTGATACGATGTCGGTCAACAAAGCGGTTCGATACGTTACTCAGGAAATCCTCAACGGCATGGAAGGGCAAACGCTTGATCCGAACAGCAACGAGTACGTCAACCATATAATTCGTTCCGGCGCTGCGGCTGCGGCAAAGCTCCCGGAAAAGCACCGCGTTCGAGCCTTTTTGGTTGCGATTGGAATGACGATGGATATGTCCAATTCGATGAAAGTTCTGCCGATTGTCGGCGACCGCGTTAAGAAGATGGACTCCTACGAGTTACAGGTTCGGCGTGACGAGTTGATTAAACAGTCCAGCATCAACAACCGTTCAGACTGGTCTCAGCATTTTGGCGTTTCCGCCGCGCTGTCAGCTCTCATGTCGCCCGACGCCGCTCGACAGGCGGGTTTGATTAAGGAACTCAAAGACGAATCCACGCCCGGCAACGCCTTCGACGTTGGCGACCTCGCTGCCGACATGGCGGGCTGCACGTTTGCCCAGCGATTGCTCGACGGCAAGCTTGACCTCAATTCCGTTGCCCAGTCGTTTGACGTTGGAAAATGGATCCCTGACGTCAAGGGATACAAGCCCAACCTCAAAAAGCCGGACAAAATCATGAAAGACATTCAAAAGAAAGTTGACGAGAAGATTGGACAATAGGCAATGATATTGAACCGCTACGCGGTTCTTCCGGGGGCTAACGCACCCCGGCTCGCCTATCCTAACTCCTAACTCATATAACCCCTTAATCCACCGATTTATTATGTTATCTTTAGACAGCGTATATCGCGCATCGTACGTACTTAAAGACGTCCTTCGTTCGACGGAACTCATTCGCGCTCCGAAACTCAATCCGGAAAGCGACATTTACCTCAAGCCGGAAAACCTTCAAATTACAGGTTCGTTCAAGGTTCGAGGTTCATACTACAAGATTTCCCAGCTCAGCGCTGAAGAAAAAGCCCGCGGCGTTATTGCCTGCTCTGCTGGAAACCACGCGCAGGGCGTTGCGCTGGCGGCTACGCGTTCCGGGGCGAAGTCGATTATCTGTCTGCCGGACTGCGCGCCCATTTCCAAAGTAGAGGCGACTCGCGCTTACGGGGCGGAAATCTGCATGGTAACAGGCGCGTACGACGATGCCTACGAGAAAGCGCTCCAGCTTCGCGACGAATTCCAGTACACGTTTATTCATCCGTTTGACGACGAGCAGGTCATCGCAGGGCAGGGCACGCTGGGTTTGGAAATTCTTAACCAAATGCCGGACGTTGAGGCGGTTGTAACAGCCGTCGGCGGAGGCGGACTGCTTTCCGGCGTTGCGTACGTCATTAAAAATCTGCGTCCGGAAGTCAAAATTTACGGCGTTCAGGCGACCGGCGCCGCCAGCATGGTCAATTCTGTTCACGACGCTCACATTGAACGTCTGGACAGCGTCTCGACCATTGCAGACGGCATCGCGGTCAAACAGCCGGGCAATCTGACTTTTGAATTCTGCAAACAGTACGCAGACGACATCGTAACAGTAACAGACGACGAGATTTCCTCTGCCATTTTGGCGATGATTGAAAATCAGAAGCTCATCGCTGAAGGCGCTGGCGCCGCGCCCGTTGCCGCCGCCATGTTCAACAAGATTCCCATCAAGGGGAAAAAGACGGTCTGTCTGGTTTCCGGCGGAAACATCGACGTTACAATCCTGTCGAGAATTATAACGCGCGGTTTGATGAAAACCGGACGTTACGGCGCGATGCAAATCGAACTGGTTGACAAACCCGGTCAGCTGGAAGGCGTCGCGACAATTATCGCCCGGCTGGGCGGCAACGTCGTTTCTATTCACCATGAACGCTCGTCTGAAACGGCGGACGTCAACGGCTGCTATTTGCGAATCGTCATGGAAACGAGAAACTTCGACCACTTCACGGAAATCCGCAACGCTCTGACTGCAGCAGGATACAAAATCTGCTAGAAACAGCCCCTTAAATTGTAACGAATAGTACCTTGTAACAGGCTCGTTCGGCGACATTTGTCGGACGAGCCTGTTTTATTGCATTCTTGTTCCTGTCGATTGATAGATGGTAATAACAGAACAAAGAGGCGCATTCCTGTTTTGGTAAAATAAAAGCGGGAGTTCGGCAAAAGCTTCCCTCCCGCAGTCCAATAAGCTGTTGTGCTTGAGCTGTCTTTAATTAACTCAGAAATCCAGCGGCTTAATCCAGGCGTCTTTGAGCGCGTCAATTGATTCGCTGAACAGTTGGATGTCGCCGGCGGAGACGGTCATGGTCTTGTCTTCGGTAACGACGCCAATCGGATCGCAGGGCATGTCGCCAAAGATCGCCTGAACTTTCGCGACGTTTTCCGGAGCAACTTCCAGCAGGAATCGCGTGTTGGATTCGCTGAACAGTTTCGCCGTCGCGTTGTCCAGAATGTTGGCTTCGCAAGCGAGAACGTCAATGTCGAGGTCAACGCCCCAGCCGCCGGCAAACGCCATTTCGGCAGCGGCGACAGCCAGACCGCCTTCGGACAGGTCGTGACACGCGCGAACCAGTCCAGCGTCGATGGCGGCGTGAACGGCGTGGAAAATCAGCCCGGCTTCGTTGACGTCCACCTTCGGGACGCGTCCGCCGGTTAAGCCGTTCACCAGATTGTAATGGCTTCCGCCCAGCTCGTTGTTCGTCCAGCCAGCCAGCATAACGACGTTGCCCGGCTTTTTCAAGTCCATTGTAACGCACTTGCGGACGTCTTCAACCTGTCCCATGGCGGAAATGAGCAGAGACGGCGGGATGGAAATCGGTTCCTGACCGGCGGGGCGGAACTCGTTGTTGAGCGAGTCTTTCCCGGAGACGAACGGCGTTCCCAATTCCAACGCCATATCGTGACAAGCCAGCGCGGCGCGAACCAGCGAACCGAGCGTTTCCGGTCGGTCGGTATTGCCCCAGCAGAAGTTGTCCAGAATGGCGATTTTATCCGGGTCGGCGCCGACGGCAACGGCGTTGCGAATCGCTTCGTCAATAGCGGACGCCGCCATCCATTTCGGGTCGAGGTCGCCGTAGTACGGGTTCATGCCGCAGGACATGACAACGCCCTGCATGGTTTCCTGACGCGGTCTGACAACCGCAGCGTCGCCGGGTCCGTCGTCGTTGACGCCAACCAACGGTTTGATAACGGATCCGCCCTGAACTTCGTGGTCGTACTGACGAACAACCCATTGTTTTGAGGCGACGTTGTAGCTGGAAAGAATCTGCTTGAGCGATTCGAGCAGGTCGAACTTCGGCTCTCCGGAAAGGGTTTCGGATTCCAGAGCTGGCGTATACGTCGCTTCGCGGATTACCGGCGGGCGGCCGTCGTGCATGAATTCCATCGGCAAATCGCAGACGACGGTATCGTTGTACTTCAGCGTCAGTCTGCCGGTCGGTTCAAAGCGACCCAGACAAACCGCTTCGACGTCTTCCGATTCGCACAGAGCTTTCATTTCAGGCCATTTGTCTTCCGGAACGGCGAAAACCATGCGTTCCTGCGCTTCGGAAATCCACATTTCCGTATAGGAAAGCCCTTCGTACTTGACAGGAATGGCGTTGAGATCGACGGTCGCGCCGATTTCCTCGCCCATTTCGCCAACGGCGGAGGAGAACCCGCCAGCGCCGCAGTCTGTAACAGCGTTGTACAGGCCTCTGTCGCGGGCTTCAAGCATGACGTCCAGAACCATCTTTTCTGTAACGGCGTTTCCAATTTGAACTGCGCCGCCGGAGAGGGTTTCGGATTCGTGCGTCAGTTCCGCCGAGGAGAACGTTGCGCCGTGAATGCCGTCTCGCCCGGTGCGTCCGCCGACTGCAATAATCAAGTCGTTGGGCATGGGCTGCTTGAACGAGCCGTTCACCGGAATCAAACCGACGTTGCCAGCGTAGACGAGCGGGTTGCCGAGGTATCGTTTGTCAAAATAGACGGCTCCGTTGACGGTCGGGATTCCCATTCGGTTGCCGTAATCGCGAACGCCGGAAACGACGCCGCGAATAACGCGTTTGGGGTGAAGAACGCCCTCGGGAATGTCTTCCAGAGGCGTTTCCGGCGGAGCGAAACAGAAGACGTCGGTTGAGCAGACCGGCTTGGCGCCCATGCCGGTTCCCATCGGGTCTCGAATAACGCCGCCCAATCCGGTGTTGGCGCCGCCGTAGGGTTCCAGAGCCGACGGGTGGTTGTGCGTTTCCACCTTGAAACAGATGTTGTACTGGTCGTCAAACTTAACCACGCCGGCGTTGTCTTTGAAAACGGAAACGCACCAGTCGTTGTCGCCCAATCGTTTGCGAATTTCCACCGTTGACTGGAAAATCGTCTCTTTGAGCATGTTGTTAAACGTCATTTCGACCTGGTCGTCTTTATAGTGAATTCTGCCTGCCAGCGTCTTGTGCGAGCAGTGTTCAGACCACGTTTGGGCGATCGTTTCCAGTTCGACGTCGGTCGGGTCGCGGTCAAGCTTTTCGAAGAACGCTTTAATGGTCTGCATTTCCGTCAGGGAGAGGAACAGCTGACCCTTTTTCGACAGCGTCGTCAGTTCGTCGTCCGACATGGTTCGAATCGGAACGGTAATCAGTTTGAACTGGTACGGGCTGCCGACGTCCAGCGTTTTGAACGGCAGAGCGCCGAAAATCGTCTGCTCTACGGAATCGTTCGCCAGAACCTTTTCCGCCATCGTTTTGAGCTGGTCGTCAGTGGCGTTGTCAAACCAGAACTTTTTGAACGTTCTCACCGCCTTGACGGGGATTTTGAAGTCGTCCTGAATGGCTTTCAGAGCGCTTTGCGCGACCGGGTCCATCACGCCGGGTTTCGGCAGAACGTACAAGGACTTCCAGCTTGCCAGAGCCGGGTCAGTCTGGGACGTCCCGTCTGTCAGGTTGGAAATGACGCCGTTTTCAACGACCGCGTCGACGATGAGGTTGTCGGCGATGCGTTCAATTTGCTCGGCGGAGACGTCTCCTTCGACCAGAAAACCGCGCGCAGAGGCGACGTTGGTTTGAATATTAAGACCCACAGCGGCGATATCCGCTTTGACTTCTTCCGCTTGCGTGTCAGCAAACGGCTTTTTCGGCGTAATGGTAATTTCCCAGAGCATTTAAGTGTAGCAGTTAGGTTGTTAGTTGCGAGTTGCGAGTTGCGAGTTGCGAGAAGAATTTGTTGAGCGCTTGCGTTTTCTCGCTACTCGCCCCGTGGGTTGAAACCCACGGCTATTAATATTGAACCGCTACGCGGTTCTACAGGAAGCGCTTCGCGCGACTATCCGTTCTCGCATAATATATATTATTCCAGAAAATCGCCTTTTTACAAGGGGAGGGAGCGGGAGAATTAATTTGGAGTGTAGTAATCAAATTTGGGACACATGAAAAATGGAAGGCGGTAATGGAGTTCGCGGAGCGAACGGAATTACGCAGTTCGCCGAAGGCGAACCAAAACGTTTGAACTGTGCATACCAAAATGACGCCAGCCGATAACCTCCCTTGGATGGCGCCCGTCCCATAGGTATCAACTTAAGGAAAAAGCGAGTTAAAATAATTCTGTTGTATTGATTAGGAAAGATTTTGTTTTACCTATTTTACTTTTAGATTTTAGTTAAAGTTAGAACTCAAGATTACAAGAAAAAAAGAAAGCGTAGGGC
>JAZMZV010000041.1:0-32761 GCA_045586185.1 Thermoguttaceae bacterium
ACTTTGATAATCCAATGCTTCAAAAAACGATTTACATCGTGTAACCTTGAGATTGTTCAATTCACTGGCGTGTATTCGATAATTTATTGAAAACTCAATATAGTAATTTTGAATATCACCCTTTTCCCATTTATGTAGCAAATCTATGCAACTTTCTTCATGATAGATATATGAGCAAAAAAATGCAAGCGTTATAACAAAATAAACTAACAACAGATAGAAACAAATGTTTTTAAAACGTCCCATAAGTCTTATACCTTAGTCCAGAATTGGGTCAATTACCTAATAATAAATGATTCATTGAGGAGAATCTTCACCTTTCTGCCCCGTTAATTCACATGCATGTTTCCCACCGCATTGCTCAATAAAGATTCTGCACTCTTCTTGTCTTTTATCGTAATCTTCATGATTATATGCGAGCACGCCATAATATGTATATTTTTGTGTAATAATATCCATAGGCGTTTGTCCTTGAGCATCTAAGGTGTTTATATCTGCGCCATTGTCAAGTAAAAGTTGTAACATTTCCTTGGAAAATCTATGCGTAGCCAAGTGAATAGGATATAGATTAGTAGATGTTTTAATGGAATAATTTGTTTGTTGATTAATGTTTGCTCCATGAGCAATTAAAAATGACGCTGCTTCAACATGATTTCGACCAATAGCGCGATGTAGAGGGGTTTTCCCATTATCTGAGTATGAGTTTATATCAAACCCAGAATCTAAAATAATTGTCATCTTATCTCTATTGCCCAATACATCATCCATCAGTTCATGTTTATCTAAAATATATTTAGGATGGAAAAGATAGAATGATGGAGCGCGTAAAAACTTTTCCCCCATAATTGATATTAGAGGTAATGTGTATACGCGAACAAAAGCGACAATGCTTATCGCGACCAGCAGCATTGACGCTATTGCAATCGTTACAATTGTTATCTTTTTTTTCATAATTGTAATAATTATCTAACTTGCCACTGTTTTTTACTAACTGCAAAAATCAATAAATAGTATAGCAAATATCTTTTGTTATACGATAATAAATTGATGTAAGCTTTACCAAAACAAAAAAACTCATACGAAAAAGAATAATTTGCACAATGCAAGCTATTTTCTGAATATTTTAATTATAGCGCTAAAACCGTTTTGGTTCAAGAGGGTTTGTCATTTTTTTTGAAATTATTGACTTTTTCTCGATTTTTAAAATTCTTCGGCGGCTGAGACAGCCGCGATCCAGTGGGTCGAAGGGGCTTTCCGCGTTCTCGTTGTATTTGGAGGCTTCCGCATTCCTTGACGGCTTGCGCCGTCAAGTTGTAGGTAAGGGGACTTACCTACATCCAAGGGGCGTTTTCGGCTTACGCAATACGGTATTTCACCCTTCGAACAAAGCGTAACTGCGTTCGCTGCGCGAACTCCGTTACCGCTTTTCATTTCTTCGCGGACTTTGCGAACTTTGCGTGAGGTTTATTTGGCGGCAGGGGACTGCCGCGTGCCGGCTCATCCGTGTGCAATCGCGGGACAAAGCGTAACTGCGTTCGCTGCGCGAACTCCGTTACCGCCTTTCATTTCTTTGTGTTCTTTGTGTTCTTTGTGGTTAAAAATACTTTGCGGACTTTGCGAACTAGAGCGTGAGGTTTCTTTGGCGGCAGGGGACTGCCGCGAGCCGGCTCATCCGTGTGCAATCGCGGGACAAAGCGTAACTACGTTCGCTGCGCTCACTCCGTTACCGCCTTTCAATGGTTGGTAAACTCTAACGGTATCATTATTCCAGCGTTTCGGTTCGCCTTCGGCGAACTGCGTAATTCCGTTCGCTGCGCTCACTCCATTACCGCCTTCCATCTAATTGCGCCCTCACTTCATATTGTTAATCCGCGTTTCCAGGTCCTGGACGCGCTGGAAGTTCATGTATTCCGACAGGAGTTTCATGGTCTTGTCGAACATCTGGTTTATTCTTGCCTGCTGAGCGGGTTCGGCGGTAATAAACCGGGCTTTTTTGGTTTGCAGTTCGCGAATAAAGTCGTCGTTGGATTTCATATTGCGGATTTCGTTGAGAATCTTTCGGGCTTCCTCTTTGGCTTCCGCCCCGCCCTTTTCCAGCCGGGCTTCGATTCTGGCAATGGCGATTTCCCGCATGATAATCTGGTCGATAATCTCTTCCTGAATTCCCAGCAGAAGCCCTTCCGCCTGAAGGCGCAGGTCGTCGTCTGAAACCGGCGCGGTAATCACGGGCGCAGAGCCGGGCAGAATCGGCAGTTTCGCCAGCAGAGCTTCGCCGTTTTTAATCACGTAAACGTGCAGCGGGGAGACGCCGTCCGGCTTGACGACGAATTCGCCGTTGAGGTCTGAATAGCCAACCAGCGCGTTTTCGTTTGTAACAGGGTTGACGCGATAAAGGGCGTACCCGCGCAGGACTTTTTCCTCTTCTTTTTGGGCGACGAGCTTCAAAACGGAACTGCGTTTGGACGGGTGCACCAGCACCGCCAGCGCCTCTACCCTGCCCCGTCGGCGGGCGGAAAGCGCGTTTCTCATGCCGGACTCTATGCGGCAGTACTGCTTGGACGCGGAAGACGCGTCGTCAGCGTCGCCGGTTTGGTCGGTCGTCAGGAAGAACGTCCAGTCAACCGGGTTGACCTTTTTCAAGCTCCCGTCGTTCTCGTTGAATCGAATCATCGGATAGAACAGGCGGTCTTTTTCAATCTGGAACAGGTTTTCAGACGGCGTTTTGAGCAGCCCGCCGCGCATACGCAAAACGACGGTGTCTTTTTCGACCGTATCAATTTTGCCGATGGGAGCGAACCCGTCGCGAAGAGCGTCAAAAACGGACTGCGCCAGAGAGCTTGTCAAGCCGCACTGGCGGTCAATAACGCCGTTGACGTAACGCAGCCGGACGTCGAAGTCACAGACCTGAATCGTCCAACCGTTGTCCTGAGCGCGAACGGCAAGCAAAAGAACCTTGTCCAGCTTGCTCATCCCGGGTTTATAGACGTCGTCTGCTGTAACGGCGTCTAAATTGGCAAGCATGATCTTTGCCAGCGGCGCCGGCGCAGGGTCGATTGTCGTTTGCCAGAACCCGCCGACGCGGTTGTCGAGCAGGTTTTGAACGTCGAAAAGAAGCTGTTTTTGCGCGGCGTCCGTCGACAGCGCCCCGGAGGGGTCGTCAAAGGCGTAATAGATTTGAACGTTGTACGGAGTCATTTCCCACATGAGTTGGGCGAACGCGGCAGACGTTGAAAACGCCGTGCAAAACAAAGCGGCAAGAGTAAATATCAGTTTACGCATATTTATTTGTTGGCTGGTTGTTCTTCGTTGTTTATCCATTCTTCAATACGCTCGTACAGCGACGTCGGATAGACGTCTTCCGCCTCAATCGTTCCCTGTAAATGGGGATTGACGCCGAAATAGTCTCGAATCTGCCACAGCGGGATAACCGCAGTGTCGTCATAGGAAAGCTGATGAAGCCGGCGAAGTGTCTGCCCGATAAGCGTCCAGTCGGTCGCCCCGTCCAGCTCGCGCAGCCCTTGAGCGATGTGCGTTGAGCATTTGCCGGACGGTCCCTGATCGCCCAAAATTCGCTGAGCGTCTACAATCGGCTCGAACATGGAAAGCTCGACGTACAGCAGGTCGATTTTATCGGACATCTCAACCGGTTCGCCCGGCGCGAATTCGTATAGTTCAACTTCGATTCCAATGGCTTTGTACTGACGAGCGATAATCTGACAGGCGATTCGCGCAGTTTCGTGCGGCGGATAGCCCAGGACAAACTTCTGCTCGAATAAATCCTTCTTCTTTTTCTTCTTTTGATCCGGCGTCTGCCCGGTCTTGGAATTGTCGGCGGCGTCTGACTGTGACGGTTCCGCTGCCGGCGTTTGAGCCTGCGGCTGCTCAGCGGGCTGTTCAGCGGGTTCCGGGGTTTGAGCGGGCAGTGGCTTTCCCGCCTTTTTGGCGTCGGCTTCCGCCTGTTTCTTTTGGGCTTTGTCGATTTGCATCATGGCGGACTGCGTTAAGACAAACGCCAGATGCGGGTTGTACGGACGCGGTTTGATGTTGACGTCATACGCATAGCTGAGGGCGTCGCCGCTTTCAATACCGGGCGAGAACGGGCCGCTGACGACGCGACAGCCGATGCGTTCGTTTTCGCCAATGAGATGGCGCAAAATGCCTTCCCGGTTCAAGGCGTAAACCAGCGCCCGGCGATACGTGCGGTTGGACAGCAGCAGTTTGCTGCGGTTGGGAACCAGGCAATGCACCAGCGGCATGGAGTACGGGTAGGCGTGAATGTTTTTGTTGTCGATTGCGGCGGGCACTTCCCACGGGTTGATTCTGTCCAGAGCGATAATCTTGCCGCTTTCCAAATCTTTGAGCGCCTGGCGTCCGTTGCCGTAGTAGACTTCCGTAATCATGCGCGGCTGTCGTTCCTGAGCGGCGAAATAGTTCTCGTTGAACAGGTACAGCTTCATCTTCGCGCCGACTTTTTCCTGATTCGGCAAGTCGGCGGGCAGGTACGGACCGTTTGCGCCGGCGTCCGTTTCCGTTCCCGTCAAACCGGAAGAATAGCACAGCACCGGCGTTTGTAACAACGCCAGCGGGCAGACGTACGGTCGGTTAAGCTGGATAGCCGCGCTGAGCGGAGACGTCGTTCCAGCCGACTGGAACAGCGACGCCCAGGCGGGAGAGTACGTTTCCGACTGCGGGTTGGACATTTCCAGAGCCGCGGCGGCGATGTCCGCTCCACTGAGCCGCAAATCGTCCCCGCCGGTTCGCGACGCCCAGCGAAGATTGTCGTGAAGTTCAAACGTCAGACGCCGCCCCAAGTCCTGAATCATCACCGACCCCAGCGGGGACTCGTACGTTCCCCCTTCCGGACCCGGACCTTTGAATTCTGTCATGAGCCGATACATCAACCGCCGGCTGCGGTACGACGCCCAGTCGTTGATCGCCACGTTGACGCAGTCCGTACAGGGCATTGTAACGCCAACCTGAATGGCTGGATATTTCGTTTTGAGCGTTTCGAGAATCTCCTTCCCGTTTGTGACGCCCTCGCAGGACGGCCAGATCTGCTTCATGCGTTCGACAGCCAGCGCGGCGGTAACTTTGTCGTTGCTCTGCCAGGCGGCGGTCGCCTCGTCACACGCTTTTTGACACGCGCTGACAAACATCTGACGCAGTTCCAGACCCGTCGCGTTTTTGGGGTACCGGGAAGTCAGGTTGCCCATCATAACCCGGGCGGATTCGTAGTCTTCCGCGTTCCAGTATTCCATCGTCAAACGCTTGACAATCCCCGCCATGAGCTTTTCGGCTTTGGAGCTTTTGGGGTATCTGTCGTAAATTTCAAACAGACGCGCCAGACCGACGTCGAGCTTTTTCTCTTTGATAAAATAGACGGCTTCGTCGTAGTAGAGTTGTTCCAGCACGAGGTCGATTTGCTTGCAGGACGGGTACTCGTCCATGAGGAACTTGATATAGACAAACGATTCCTCAAACTTGCCCTGACTGCTTAATTCAATCGCCTTGTCGGCAATCATGTCTTCAAAGAAACGGAACTTTTCAATCGCCAGCCAAACGAGGGTGTACGGCGTTTCCGGTTCAACAGTCAGGCGAATCGGCAACGGCTTTTTACGAATCGGGTCTTCTTTCGCCGGGGTCGTTCTGAACGGCAGCGGCTGAACTTTGAGAACGGCGTGTTCAAACCGTTCGACTAACGTGATTTCGTCAAACGGTTCCTGCTGATACAGCGGCAGCGGCTTAGCGTCTTCTTCCTCTGCGGAATCGGAAAGCAGCTCGACCGCCGGAGCAGCGCCGTCAGCGGGTTTTGGCTGACCCGGGTCGTTCGCCTTGGGCTGATTGTCTTCCAGTGGCGGCGCGCCGGGGACGTTAAATCCCTGCGATTGAAGAAAGCGAACGAAGTACAGACGCTTTTCTTCCGGCGTGTTTCCCGGCAAGGCGGACAGTTCCGTAATCGAATTGGGATCGACCGTCATAATCATTTTTGCCAGCTGCTCTTTTTGCTTCGGAGTCATGGAGTCAAAGAGCTGTTTGAGCGTCGGGTCGAGAGTATAGACAGGTTGATTGGGATTCTCAGCAATGTTCTGCTTTTGCTGAGCCTCTTTCACGCGCTGCTTCATCATCTCGATTTGAGACGGATTTTTGGCTTGAGCGTACGCTCGTTCCCCCGCCGCTGTTACAAGACAGCACGCAAGAGCAAACAACAGGTATAAAGTTAATCGTTTCATTTATGATTCGCGAATAATTATTCGGTTACGAATTTAATCTCAAAAATCTCGCCGCTGCGCGACGCGCCAAACCATTTGTCGCCGACCTTGCAGGGAGAAACGGAAACGGGAGCCGTCGGTATCGCCCGGCTTACGACTTCGCCGGATTCCAGATTGACCAGAGCCGCCGAGCCGTCTGCCGCGCACAGCAAAGCCGTTGCGCCGTCGAAGCCCGGTTCGACCTGAATCGTTCCGATGGAATCGAGCGCCCAAAGAGCTTTTCCGGTCGAATCGAGAGCTGTTACAGTCCCGGTTTTCGACGCCGCCAATACGACCGTTCCGTTTGTCCACAGTCCGGACAGCTGAGCGGAATCGACGTCTGCCGCGTCCTCGGCTTTGGCGTTTTCCAGCGTCGATTTATTCAGTACGTTCAAGCCGCCGTTGTCTGTTACAAACAGGACGTTGTCCTGACAAACGGCAATATCCGAGCATACCGGGGAATCCAAATTCGCTGCCGCGTTTTGCGACAGAGCCGCCTTGAGAGCGGTATCCGTCTTCTTTAGTTCGATAGCGTAAATTTTCGCGCCGGCGCTGGCGACCATTTTAATTTTATCAAACGGTTTGGATACGACCCAGTCGCTCTGTTCGCCAGAGTTCATCTCGATAACAAACGGTTCCGCCTTGACGTTGCCGTTAATTGGGCTGACAACTGCAATCTGACCGTTTTCAAATGGAATGACAAGGAAAGCGCCGATAATCTGCATGTTCCCGGCAATGCGCTGTTTGAACATTGCCGCTCTGCCAAACCGGAGAGGATGGTTGAGCCGTTTGGCTTCTTCCGGATTGAGAACCAACAGTTCCTTCATGCTCTTTCTGCCAACGCAGACGACAACGCCGTTGGGGAACCGCAGGGCTTGAGGAATTCCGCCCAGCACGTCGCCGGGCTGAACGGCGCAAACCGGAGCTGTTACAATCGCTCCCTTTTCTGCGTCCTCGACAGTACAGGCAAACAGACCGCCGTGTTCGGTAAGAACTTCAAACTTGCCGTCGACTACGTTGAGCGCGCCGACAACCTGATCGTTGAGCAGCGTCTGCCAGCACATTGCGCCGTCGCGTTCCAGATGAGAGGAAATGAGAACCGGCTGAATGTCGCGAACGTGGAAAATCGTCTTGCCAATGACAACCGGAGGCATGGTCGAAACGCAGGGACCGTTTTTCGTCCAGCCTGCTTTCAGTCGTCCGGTTGACGACAAAATATCAAACATTGTCAACATACTGTCAACCTTGTACGCCTTGGCGCTGGTCAGAGCGCAGAAGGACGTCAGGTTTTCGTCCGGCTCCTGGTCGGGAGCGAATTGAGCGATGAGCTTAAAGGGCTGTTCCGCAGCCTGAAGCTCGTAGATGTTCATAATGCCGCGGTGAGAGCAAAGCAGCGCCCGGCGTTCGCGAATCAGCGGCGCAGCGTTAACGTGCCCCTTCATCCGGTCGGTCTGAACCGGGTCTTGAGCGTACGCGCCTTCCTTGTCCGGCAAGACGGAGAAGAAGCGAACTTCGCTGTAGTTGGCGTCTACGTTGACGGGGACAATGAGATAATCGCCAATCAGTTCCGGCGGAGCGATAACGTCCCCGCGGGAATGACCAAGGTAAATCGTCCGGACGCATTTTTTATCCGCCGTTGAAATGACGAACAGGTTTGTATGTTCGCCCGGCTGATACAGCGTTCCGGTTTTGGAATCGTAACAGGCTCCGACGGTAATATTTTGCGGCAGCTGATAGTACCCGATCTGTTTGCCGGAGACGATGTCCAAGACGTGAATGCGCCCGTTCTTCTGAGAAACGAAAATGTTGTTTTGCGTTACCAGCGGGAACGCCGACCCGACTGAGCCGACTTCGTCCAGATTAAACGACCATTTCAACGAGCCGTCTTTGCTGCTGCGGCGCTCAATGGAGTTGTTTTTGCCCAGCATGATAAAGTCGGAGCCGGACGCGCTGGAAACGTACGTCGGCGGGAAGGAGACGGCAGTAAAGTTGACGTCTGAACCCATCGGACACGCCCACTTGATTTGACCGTCTTTGGCGCTTACGCCGTATAAATCACGCCCGGGAACGAGCAGAATCTGATCGGCAACGGCGAGAACGTCATTTTCCTTTATCGTCTGCGTCAGCAGCGCGCCTGTCGTTTGAACGGTCGAATCGGTTGTAACAGCCGGGACGTCTTTTTCAACAAAGGCGACAGACTGACTTTCAATCGCAGAAACCTTGAGCGTTTCGTCCAGCACGCGTTTGTCCGTTCTGAGCAGCGGATGAATTTTCAAACAATCGTCACGCAGCTTGTACGCGCCGACGGAATCTTTTTCCGCAATCTTTTTATCCATCGCTTCCAGACACGCCTTTAAGTCGTCCTCGCACTTGAGCTTGTCTTCCGCCTGAGAAATCAGAGCGTTGAGATTGGCAGTGAGCGTTTTGGGGCGTTTGGATTCAGGAACGTGTTTGTCGAGCAGCGTCATGGATTCCTTTGCCGCCGCGAGTTTTTCCGCATCCGCGTTGGCGAACGCTTCGTTTGCCAGATTCTCGGCAATTTTGGGAAGCAGAGACGCCAGTTCTGACGGAGCTTCGTTCGGGAATTCGTTTACAGACGTAATTTGTGACAACGCCGTCTTGACTTCGTTAAGAGAACGAATCCAGTTTGACGACCCTTCGACCGCGTTTCGCATTTGAGCCAAACCGCGGTGAACTTTGGCGATTCCGACCTTTTCGTGCTTGGGATACGAGTCGATAAACTTGCCGAACATTTCAATCGACTGCGTATAGGATCCCTGCATGTACGCTTTTTCCGCATCTTCAAAAGCGTCGTCTCCCGACTGACCAACCAGCGCAAACCAGAGAAAGACGCCGAGAATGCACAGAACAAGCAAAGCCCCGCCGCCGATAAGCATGAGCTTGGAATCCCACGGATTTTCCGCCTTGGCTTTCTGCTGTTTTTTGACTTCCGCCTTGACCTGCTGCTGCGTTTTCGGCTTTACGCCGACGGCTTTTTGAACTTTGTTAAACAGCTTGGCGAATCCTTTTTTCTTTTTGGGAGCGGACTGCAAAACGCCGCCGGACGCCAGCGGATCAGAATCCATCGCCGCCGCCAAGGGGTCGTCTGCCGGAGCGGCGCCTGTTCCGGCGTCGCCCATCAAATCGTCCAGAAGTGAATTCCCACCGCCGGACAGACCGAGTTCTTCTTCCAGCAAAGACGCCTCAGACTTTTTCTGCTCTGGCTTGGGCTGCGGAGCCGGTTTGGATTGAGCCGGTTTCGCGGCTGGTTTTGCCGCCGGTTTAGGCTGTTGAGCGGCGGGTTTGGGAGCGGGCTTTGGTTGTGCCGCCGGTTTGGGAGCGGGAGCCAATCCGAGTTCCTCTTCCAGAGACTTCGTAGATTTCGACGCAGAACCGGATTCCGGTGCCAAGCCGAGTTCCTCTTCAAGCGACTTTGTCGATTTGGGCGCAGGCTTTGATGCCGGTTTGGGCGCAGGCGCGGGCTTGGACTCGGGTTCGTCTTCAATAACCAACGAAAGCTCGTCGTCCTCTTGCGGCTTCTGTTCGACAATGGAATCGAGAATCCCGTTTGCCTGTCGACGGGTGAGGTACTCTTTTTCAATGAGCAAGTCCGCGACTTTTTCTGCCGACAGAGGTTTGCCTTTCGCTGTCGCCTGTTTGGCTTGCGCGACAAGCTGAGCGATAATCTTTTCTTCGACGAGGTCTTTCCCGGCAAGGATATCTAAAAATTGTTCTGCTGTTTTCATTTTTGAATAGCGCTTAGTGTTAATTTCTATAAAGCGTAACTGCGCCCGACAAGGTCGGTTCCTGATTGGTGGTGGGTAGCGCCAAAATCGGCTTTTTTGGAAACAAAACCTTGTCCTTCTGCCCGTGCGGCTTCGCACCGTTGGTCGCTCCGTTACCGCCTTCCAATTGCTAATTGCAAATTGCTAATTGATAATTGCTTAATCGTCGCTACTGGTCATGGTTAGCTGGACTTTGTTCATGCCGGCAGCGCTGCCGGCGTCAACCGCCCTGACGACGTACTCGTAATCGCAATCGTTATCCGCTTCGATTTTCAAACTGTTGGCTCCGTTTTTGCGTTCTTTGAGTTTGGAAATCAAATCCTGATAGCTGGGGGCTTCAACGCTTTCGACCCAGATTGTATTGTCGCGTTCAATCTTGACGACAATCGCGCCGTCGTCCTCGTCCGTCTGGACGATGTTTTGAGCCGTTTCCGCCATTTCCTGAGCGGCGGGAACTTCCAACGACTTCTGAATGGAATACGATGCCGTTACCATAAAGAAGATCAAAAGCTGGAATGTAACGTCGACCATGGGCGTTAAATCCATTTCAGGCTCTTCCGGCTTGGCGCGTTTAAACGAAACTTTCGTCTCCGACTCGCTTTCCAGTTCCAGAGTCGTTTTGCGTTTGGTATGGATTCGGAACTTATGATGGCATTTCGGACATTCTATAACCTGCCCGACCTGACTGTCTTCCAAATCCCACGTCGCTTTGCAATGAACGCATTTGAAGTGTTTCATAATATTTAGTTGCGAGTTGCGAGTTGCGAGTTGCGAGTTGCGTCCCCGGGGGGCGGGTATTACCCGCCTAAAATAAACAACCTAAGTTTCGCGGACAATGTCCGCTCCCCAGAAGTAACTCCTCACTCCTCACTCCTAATTCCTAACTGCGAAACCATACGTCTCGCAGAATGTTATTTTACGTTATCGACGCCCAGGTACAACTGGACGCCTTCGACTTTTCCAACTGCAGTGGAAATCCGTTTGAGGTCTTTGGCTTTGATGTCTTTTGCCCCCATCAACATCACTTGCGGAAGCTTTTTCCCTTCCTGCAAGGACTGCTCGATATATTCTGGAATGCGAACGGACTGCTGTTCGCCGTCGGCAATCTTTTCCTGTCCCAAAACAACCAGGCAGTCTTTGTCCGGTCCTTGTGACATAGCGGTAATGACAATGCTCTGCTTTTCGCTGATGCCCTGCCCGAATCGGGCTTGAGGCAACGCGATTTTTGACGCATTCTGGTTACCGCAGACAATAAAGAAGATCAACAGCAAAAACGTGATGTCGATCATGGGCGTGATGTCCATTTCCGTATCGTCCCGCAGAGGACGCGGTTTAATCACGGCGGAATTGTCGTCGAGTTCTTCGTCAATTGGATTGGTTTCGTTTTCAGCCATTGTATTTTCGTTGTTTTGGCAAATCCGTATCTGGTGATAAGCTTCTAGCTATTAGCTGCTAGCTGTTAGCTTTGTTATTTTAGTTTCAGGCTTTAAATATAAACGCTATGAACTACTCGTAACCAAGCTAGAGGCTAGGAGCTAGAAGCTAAAAGCTCAACCTTACTTCTCGTTCTTCAGGGCTTCCTTAAACGTTTCCATAAATCGAGTCATTCCGGAAGAAACGAGATCTTCCATCTTTCGAATACGGATGTTGATTGCCGCCAAAGAAATAATCAGAGGAATGGCGATCGTCAAGCCCAACGCCGTGGTAATCAGAGCGAAGGAGATGTCGTTTGCCAACGCCGTCGGGTCAGGAGCGGCTCCGTTGCCGGCGCCTGCCAGCTTGGCGAACGCAGCCATCATGCCCAAAACCGTACCGAACAGACCGATCATAGGAGCGGATTTAATAACCGTGTTGACCCAGTTGATTCGGAATTCGAGGTCGGTGAGAATGTCGCGCTGAAAACGTTCGACCAGAAGTCCCTTGACTTTGGCGAATCCGAGTTTGCGGTTTTCGATCGCCAGCAGACACAGCTGAGGCATCGCCTTCGGGTTGGCGTCGCAGATCTCGCCGGCAGCGGCGAAGTCGCCTTTTTCCAGCGGTTCGTCCAACTCGTCGAGAAATTCGTTTTGAGCGTCTTCGTTCTTAAAACGAACTTTCGCGACGCGGTTCCAGACCAGGATAACGCAAAACGCGCCCCAAAGAGCGATGCCAGCCAGGGCGACATACGTTAAATTACTAATGATTGTGAGTACTTGTTCCATGTTGGTTTTCAGTTTTTGTAAGTTTGCTCAATAACAAAAAATCTGTATCCGTTTCCCTGTTTGAGGATGCCGTATTTGGTTGACTTGACCTTTTTCCCTTGCGCTTTGTCAAGTTCCAGTTTGTACAGAGCCGCCTCGGTTTCGGGAGAAATAAATTTTATGATAATGCCGTTGTGAAGGTCGCCTTTCGCGCCGGCTTTTTGAAGAAGTTCAATGTCGGCTTCCGCCAACCCGCCGTTGCGCCAGGTGAGATAATAGCGTTTTTCGTCTTTGGTCGTTCCAGTGCGGAGCGCGGGCTTGGCAGACGCCAGATTGGTTGCGTAGACGATTGTCCCGCCGTCAAACAGACACCCCAGTTCTATATGGAAGTAGTCCAGCTGACGCGCGTATTCGGTAAGAGAATTCCCGCTGTCGAAGATCAGTTCCCAGCGGCGTCCTTTCCCGCCTGTGCCGGTTCCGGAACCGTGACCTTTGCCGCGGCCGTCTCCGGTAGACCCGCCCTTGCCGGTAAACTCCGCCTCTGACATAACGGGCGAATCCAGCATCGCGGTACTGGTTGCGACGGCGTCTGCAACAGTCGCCAGCGTATCTTGCAGCTGAGGCGTTTCGATGTCGGTTTCCATACCGAGGACGTCTGCGGGGGGCGCGTCCAACTTTGTGCCGCCTTCCGGCTCGCCGTCGCCGTCGTCGCCATCCAGAAAGCTGGGAGGAACCGGCGGCAAAGACCCGACAGCGCGAACGGATAGCCACAGCGCCAGCATCATTCCAACAACGAATCCAATAAGAATCAAAAGCGACACCAACAGACTGCTGGCGCGGTCGTACGAATTCGTTTTCAGAATAATAGCTCGCTTCTTTTTGGAGCGCGGCTGAACTTGACTCTGAGTTGACATGGAATATTATCTACTGGCGTTTAAAAGTTAATGATTTGACAGACCTTCTCATGAAATAAAATAATCGCTTATTTTAATATATATATTTTACTCTCAAAAGCCTTTTTTTGCAACCGCCCCCACCGAAATTTTTCGAAAAATAAAAGAAAAGAGAGAACAGAGCCATGCAAGAAATGAAAAAAGGGAAAAAGACGCTCTAAATGCCCTTTTCCCCATTTTCCCCCATGAAAACGCCCTACTCCTGAGACGGGTATTTAATTCTGGCGTGATAAATTGACATGATTGCCAAAACGATGGCGTCCTGAATTGTTTTTAACTCGTTGAACGTCAGCTGGGTTTCCTCAAACTGACCGTCCTGCAATTTGTCTGCCGTAATGCTTCGGACAAGGTCTTCAACGCGTTTGGGCGTCGGTTCAACCAGGGTTCGGCACGCGCTTTCGACGCAGTCCGCCAACATAAGAATTGCGGTTTCTTTGGTTTGCGGCTTCGGTCCGGGATAGCGGAACATGGATTCATCAACGTCTTCCGTCATCAGTCTGGCAAGCCCCGTTGAGGACATCTCGGGATTGCTTTCCTCGATTTTTTTCTTTTGTTCGTCAATGGCTTTATTATAGAAAAATTTGACCAAAGTCGTGCCGTGATGTTGCTCTATCATGTCGATAACCTGCTGCGGCAACCCCCATTTTTTCGCTAAAACGACGCCGTTTTTCACGTGGTTGATGATAACCAGCGCGCTCATCGACGGCGTAAGATTGTTATGCTGAGAATCGGACAGGGATTTCTGGTTTTCGACAAAGTATTCCGGCGTAACGAATTTGCCGATGTCGTGATACAGCGCCCCGACCCGGCACAGAAGCCCCCACGCTCCAATCGACCGCGCCGCCGCTTCTGAAATCGCAGCAACAAAAGTCGAGTGGTTGTACGTGCTGGGCGCTCGCTGAATGAGCTCCTGCATAAGCGGGTGCGTTGGGTTGGACAGTTCCAGAAGCTGAGAGTCTGTAATGATGCCAAAAAACCATTCTTCAAACGGAACCAGACCCTGAATCAGGAATCCGCCGCCGACTATCCACAAGGCGGAAATCCCGGCGAATTTCAACAAGTCCAGATTCAACGGCTGAGAATTCAGAACGTTGCAAACCAGAGCCAGAATAAAAGCGAAAACTGCTGTTATAATTGAGGTGTATATCAGCCTTTTGCGGTCGTAATATCGATTGAGCGGCAAAATCGCAATGCCAATAACGCCGCCCATGTAGAGCATATCCGTCAGCCCGCCGCCGGAACCGAGAACGACTACAATCATCAAACAGGTCGCCAGCAGATACGCCGTTCTCCGTCCAAAGGCGATTCCCAACGCCATGGCGTACATGAACAAAATCATCGTTTGCCCGTTGCAGCCCAGCGTCGAAAGCTGTTTTGCCCCCCAGACAACCAAAAGCGTTATCAGACACAGTAAAAAGGTTTTACGCTTTCCGTCAAATATCTGTTTAGGTCTTTTGAATGCGAAGTACAAACTGGGGATGAAAAACATGCACAGCACAGCCCACGTCGCCACGAAACGTTGAACCTTGTCCCAAAAAGACTGCTGCAATTCCCAGGCTTTGGACTCTTTTTTGAGAAGATTCCACGTATTGGGTTTAATCGGCTTTTCTGCGTCTGCCAGTCGGCTGTTTTTTCGGAAGACGGTTTCCACGTTTTGAACGCTTTCCGCTTCCTGATCCCCTTCCTGTTTTGTCAGGTCTAAATCCAAAGTCAGCGTTGTCGGCATGTACATCTTGAGCCATCGAAAGAGCATTTCGGACACGTCGCTGGAGCCGAACTCGTCTTTGAGACTCTGACGCAAAGGCTCCCAGTCCTGAAGAAGAACTTCTTCGATAGTCGTCCATCGCGGTTCTTCGCTTAAACTTTTGGCGGAAACGATTTTTATGGCGTCAGTTCGAATAGTTATGAGCTGGGAATCGTGTTCGATTTTTCGCAAAACGCCGCGATCCCAATAGGGCTGAAGCACCTTATTGAGCTTTACGTCGAACTGTTCCAGATTTTCGTCGTTTTTAAACAGATTTTGGAGAGCTTTGTAACCTCTTTGGATTTGAATGTCAGACTGCTTGGTAATTTTCCCGCCCTCTTCCTTGATTGGAATTAAATGAGACCAAAGACTATAAGAAATATTGTTATAGTTTGGAGCTTTATGAATAATCTGCAAGTCTTTGTGAAGATTATCCAACATTGACGTCAGCCGGTCGTTGTCCTGACGATAAACTCTTAACGACTGCTGCCGAGCTTGCAGTCGGCTCATCTCGGCGGCATTTTCATCAATGGCGGAAAAATCTACTCGAGAGTTGATGCTGCGCGGAGGAACGTAATTAATCTGATAGAAAAACGCCGGACGCCAGGATTCGTTTACAACGGCAATCAGACCAACAAACAATATATAATAAAGGAAAATCCGGATCCTGTCCCAATTAAATATCTGCTCCCAAATCGACGTCGATTTATCGGCGCCGAAACGGAGAAGACGCTGCTTTCGCGTTCGACTGCTGGACGATGTTCCGGAACTCATGAATTCCCCTCGTAAGCGTTGACAATCTTCTGAACCAGCGGATGCCGAACGATATCGGCGGTCCCCAGCTCAACCATGGCAATTCCCTTTATTTTACGCAGTCGACGCAGGGCGTCAATCAGACCGCTGGTCGTTTTGGGCGGCAGGTCAATTTGGGAGATGTCGCCGGAAACCACCATGCGGGAGTTCTCGCCCATGCGCGTTAAAAACATTTTCATCTGGGAAATTGTTGTATTCTGCGCTTCATCCAATATTATATAGGCGTTGTTAAACGTTCGACCTCGCATGTACGCCAACGGAATGACCTCGATGATGTCCTCTTCCGTCAGACGGCGGACGGTCATCGGATCCATCATGTCGTGAAGGGCGTCGAACAGCGGGCGCAAGTACGGATTGATTTTGGCTCTCAAGTCGCCGGGGAGATAGCCGAGACTTTCCCCCGCTTCAACGGCTGGACGAACCAGCATGATTCTCTCTGCCGCGCCTTTCTTCATCGCCGCCACCGCCGCCGCGACTGCAAGGTACGTTTTACCGGTTCCCGCCGGACCGTAGCAGAACGTTATGTCGTGATTCTGCAAGGCTTTAAGGAATCTTGCCTGACCTGCCGTACGAGGGCGGATTTTGCGTCCGGTAAAGACTTCCAACGTCTTGACTTCAGACGGATCGACCTTCTCGGGCTCCGGCAAACGGGGCGCAACGGGAGAATCGGAATGATCCGGTTCCGCCTCGCCGCCGATTTTCTCCTTGGCTGCGTTGAGACAGCAGGCAACGTCGTCGTCCGTCAAGTCCGGTTTGTTGGTCATGGATTTCAAGACGGACGTCGCCTGTTTGACTTGCGATTCGTTTCCGGAGATGTGAACTTGACCGCGTTCAGACCAGATTCTCACGGAGAGAGCGTCTTCAATGCGCCGTACATATTTATCGCACGCGCCAAAAAGAGCCAACAACGACTCATCGTTCGGCAGACTAAATGTTTCTTCTGACAATACAGGTAATCCCAAAATCGGGGAATCAATGAATGAGAGCAACGACTTTGCAGATAAACGCTGCTTGTTAAACCTCTCAAATACTAAATTTTAACTCCTATATATTATATTCAATATTTTTTCTTTTGCAAGGGAGACGAAAAATATTTACGGCGCCTAACAAGAAGCAATTAAAAATCCCTATATCATTTTACAGTAAAGACTTACGTTTTATTTCCGAGTGATTATGCAACTGAAAACGACTAATTTCTTTTTAGAAAACCCAGTCCTTCCAGCAGGTCGTAGAGAACGGAACGGACGGGTTGAGCGTGGCAGAAGTACCCGCCCGGCAAGACGAGTTCTTTTAATAGCGAGCCGAAGCCGGTCAGGGCGTTGGTTTGAATCGCCCGGCGGGCGTCGAAATGCCGCTTTTGACGTTCCAGCTGTTTGACGTATCGTTCAGACTGAGGCAGCGATTTGGCTCTGTCGATTAGCGATTCTATCAGCAGCGGGTGCGTCGCGAGCGTGTCGATAACCGTATTGAAGTATCGCCATTTGGGCGGGTCGTTTCTCAGCTGTTCAACCGTTGGGGCGGTGGAATAGTTCTTCCCGTGGAGACGATAGCTGATCAGCGGCTGGTTTACGTACTCGACTTTTCCGCACAGCGGCGCGAGCAGATAAATCCAGATGTCGTGACACGCCAGCTGGTCTGGAACCGGCAGGACGTTATCCAGAATGGACTTTCTCACCGCCATCGTACAGCCCGTCCAGACCGTCATGGGCGACTTGAGCGGATAGAAGTACCGCCAGAATTCTCTCACGTGCATTCGGGTCAGGTACTCGTCCAGATACATATTTTGGAACTCCCCTGCCCCGTCGATGAGTTTCGCGTTGCCGGTAATCAAGCCGAGTGTGGAATCGGACTCAAAACGCTTGAGGCACGTCTCGATTCTGTCCGGCTCCCAGACGTCGTCGCAGTCTGAAACAATCACGACGTCTTTGGTACACAGCCCCAGCGCTTTCGAGAAGTTCTTTGTACAGCCCAAGTTCCGTTCGTTACAGACGATTCGAACGTCAAAAGGCGCTTGCGATTTCCATTTTTCCAGCTCTGCAACGGTCGCGTCTGTCGAGCAGTCGTCGACAAAAACCACCTCGTCCGGCAGGCGCGTTTGAGCCAGAATGCTGTCCAGCTGCGGCTTTATATATAGTGTAGAATTATACACAGCAATAGCGACAGAAACGGACAGGTTGCTCATAACGATTTTTGTTCTTCAAGCCAGTCGAAGAACAGGTACATGCTGGAAATGTTGTTGTCAGAATATTTAATCTCATCCGGCGTAAGCCAAAGAACCCGCGCCACTTCCCGTTCAGACGGTTTGATGGCGGCAATCTGTTCGTCAGTCATGTTCGCCAGCCACCACGCAATATGCGCGCCCCAGGCGGAAAGTGATTCCAGAATCCGACGCCGGGGCGTACAGGGAGCGCCCAACTCTTCGGTAAACTCTCGAATGAGAGCCTCTTGCGGCGTTTCGCCCGGCTCAATTCCGCCGCCGGGAAAAGAGTACAGCAGCGGCGCGGGAACGTATTCGGATCTCTGGATAACCAGGTACTTCCCGTCCCGTTCGACGATGCCGACCACTCCCTTGCGAACAATGCGGGATTCCACCCCCGCTCTATAGGCGGGATCGGTGGAATCTTCCAAGTGCACGCGTTCGACGGGGGAGTGTTTGTAGTCCATAAACTAAATCTTTCGCAGGTCTTTGACGCGTTTGGCTTTTCCGTCGAATCGTTCCAGCGTTCGCGGTTCAACCAGCGTAACCTTAACGCGAATGTTGATAATGCGTTCAATGGCGGCTGTGATGCGTTTCTGCAGCGTTTCGAGCGTTTTAATCGTGTCGTCGCCCAGCAGCGAGTCTGTAATTTCCACTTTGACTTCCATCCGGTCGAGGTTGTCGTCTCGAGTAACAATGATTTCGTAGTACGGCGCGACGCCTTCGATGGACAGAATCGCCGTTTCAATCTGGGACGGGAAGACGTTGACGCCGCGGATGATAAGCATGTCGTCTGAACGGCGGGAAATACGGGCGATTCGGCGCAGCGTTCTGCCGCATTCGCATCGTTCCGGAATGATCTTGGTGATGTCGCGCGTGCGATAACGAATAATCGGCATCGCCTGCTTGGACAGGGTCGTCAAAACGAGTTCGCCTTCTTCGCAGTCCGGCAGAACTTCCAGCGTTTCCGGATCGATGATTTCCGGATAGTAATGATCTTCAAAGATGTGCAGACCGTTTTGGCATTGGCATTCGCCGCCAACGCCCGGCCCGACGATTTCGCTTAAACCGTAGATGTCGTACGCCTTGATTCCAGACAGTTCTTCGATCTTCTGGCGCATGGCTTCTGACCACGGTTCCGCCCCAAACGCGCCGATTTTCAGCGGGAGCTGGCGGACGTCGACGCCCTGCTCTCCGGCGGTGTCAAGCAGATGGAGGAAGAACGACGGCGTGCAGCAAATCGCTGTAACGCCAAAGTCTTTCATGAGCATAAGCTGACGAGCGGAGTTGCCTGTCGAGACCGGCAAAACGGTTGCGCCCAACGCTTCCCCTCCCTGGTGAGCGCCCAATCCGCCGGTAAACAGACCGTAGCCGTAGCAGTTCTGAAGGACGTCGCCCTTCGTCATGCCGTAAGCCAAAAACGCTCGCATGACCGTTTCCGACCAGACGTCGAGGTCAGCTTGCGTATAGGCGACGACAATCGGCTTGCCCGTCGTTCCGCTTGACGCGTGAAGACGAACGATGTCCGACATCGGCGAGGCAAACAATCCAAACGGATACGTGTCGCGCAAGTCGGCTTTGACCATAAACGGCAGCTTGGCGATGTCGTCAATCGACTGAATATCCAGCGGCGAAATGCCGTTTTCATCCAATCGATTGCGAAACAGCTCTACTCGTTCGTAGGCGCGCCCGACGATGTTGATCAGTCGTTCTGTTTGAATTGCCCGCAGTTTGTCCTGCGGAAGAAAATCCATACTGCTCAGGGGGTGGAACATGATTTGATTGGGGGGCTAGGGGCTTATAAAATCAAAAAAACCTCGTTGGGTTACGCTTTTTAAACGACCATCAACGAGGTTATAATATACCTTTGCTTCCCGTCTGTAAAATTATTACAGAACGAACAAGTAGTAAAAACCAGAAATTGTGCCAGCGGAGCGAGCCGCACGGGTAAAGAGGCGCGTTTCGAAATACAAGTTCACATAGCGATCAACGGGAGCGGTTATTGTCTCTCGCGCGGAAGCGCGAACTGGGAGCGGCGCCTCGCCGCCGCACAGGGGGTTATTTCTTATGGCGAATCTTGGAACGCATCTTGCGCTTTTTTCGACCCAGCTTTCTACGACCTTTTCCGCTAACTTTCGTTCCCACGGTTTATCTCCTTACGTTGTTTAAAATTGTTTATTCATCAATCCTGATTTCTCAGGAAAACCTTAAAATTATTTTTGAGCGATTATTTTACTCTTTTTTCCAATTTCCACAAGGGGGGGAGGAAAGAGAAAATTTTGAGAAAATTACTTGCTACAATTGCACTCGGTTGAGCCCGGTTCGCGGGTGTCTCGCCCGCCGAAGAATTTTAAGCCGCAAAGGACGCATAGTTTTTAAAACTTCGCAAACATCCTCCGCATCTCCGCGTCTCCGCGTGAGTTTTTCCGGGGCATACGCAACCCGGTTTTGTTCGCCTGTCTCCGCGTGAGTTTTTCCCGGGCGCCTCGCCGCCTCGCCTCAGAACGCCGTCGTGTGAGGGTCGCGATGGTAGTTGTCGGTCGGGGAAACGCCGTCGGCGTCGAGCTGAGCCAGATCGGATTCCGTCAGGGCGAAGTCGAACAGGTCGGCGTTTTCGTCGATTCGCGCCGGCGTAACCGATTTCGGCAGCGGGCAGATTCCGTTCTGTAACAGCCAGCGCAGCGCGACCTGTCCTGCCGTCTTGCCGTATTTCTTTCCCATCTCGACAAACGCAGGGTTGTTAAACACCCATCCGCGCTGCAGCGGCGCCCACGCTTCCGGAAGAATGTTATGCGCCTTGCAGAACTCAACAATCTTCTTTTGCGGACAGGCGGGATGAAGCTCAATCTGATTGACCATCGGCGCCACGCTGGCGAACTCCAGCAGGGGTTCGAGATGGTAGTCCATGAAATTGCTCACGCCCAGCGCTCGAACAGCCCCGTCGGCGTACAGCTTTTCCATCGCCCGCCACGTCTGACGGTTGAGTTCCGCCCAGTCCTGCTGATGTCCCGCCGAAACCGGCCAATGAATCAGCAGCAAATCGAAATAGTCCATCTTGAGCCGTTTGAGCGAGTCCGCAACCGACGTCAGCGTCGACTCGTATCCCTGATGATTGTTCCAGACCTTTCCGGTCAGAAAGACGTCTTTTCGATCCAGCCCGGAACGGCGAATCCCTTCCGCAACGGCGGGTTCGTTGGCGTAGACTTCCGCCGAATCGACGTGCCGATACCCGCGGCGAAGCGCGTACTCGACAGCTTTCGCGCCGACCTCGTCATCCGGCGTTCTAAACGTACCCAACCCGACGCACGGAATTTTCACGCCGTTGGATAAAACAAAACAGTCTTGAAGTGAGTTTAGCATGAGGATAATAAAATGAAAGGCGGTAACGGAGTGAGCGCAGCGAACGAAGTTACGCTTCTCGACAATACTTCTACGTTCATTCTACCCCATTCCCCTGCCAATTGCAAGCAGGCAAATCCCCCTCTACGCAAAAAGATAAGAAATTTTGCGTAATAGTGAATTGACATTCGTTCCCGATTCTTTTAGAATTACGGTATCGATAAGCGCAAAGAGGGGACAATCTCTGGCAACGTTTATTTTCCTATGCACTATATACTATGCACTCACTTAAGGAGCTTTTGACATGAGACAATTTATAACGCGTATTGGGTTATTCGTTGCGGCGTTGAGCGTAACAGCGTCGTTGGCGCAGGCGGACTGGATCGACGGCAAAATGCAGGTTAAACAGGAGGACGCGGTTGCGCCGTCAGCCGTACCCGCGCCGCTGGAAAACGTTCGGCTCACGCCCAGCATTTTTGCAGACGTCCAGAATCTGGAAAAGGCGTATTTGCGCTCTCTGGAGCCTGATCGATTTCTGGTTCGATTCCGGTCAGAAGCGGGGATGCCTGCCAAGCCGGGAACTCAGGTTTACGGCGGTTGGGAAAAGAACACCCCGCTGGCGGGTCATTCCTTTGGGCATTTTCTGACGGCAGCGTCTAAAATGTACGCTGCCACCGGAGACGAGCAGCTCAAAGCCAGCGTCGACAAGTCCGTCGAAGGCTTGGCTCAGGTTCAAAGAGCGTTCGGCTCCGACCCGAGATGGGAGGGGTACGTCGCCGCCATTCCCCACGGAAAAGACCTCTTTGAACGCACCGCCGCCGGGGACGTAACGCTCATGGGAAAGACGTGGATCGTTCCGTACTATACGCAGCACAAAATCCTGGCGGGGCTTCTCGACGCCTATCGATACTGCGACAACAAGCTGGCGCTGGAAGTCGCCAAAAAGCACGTCGACTGGCTGATTCGATTTCTCGACCCGCTGACACCGGAACAGTTTGAACGGATGTTGCATACGGAATTCGGCGGCATTCAGACCCCGATTCTGGAACTGTATTCCATCACCGGCGAGAAGAAGTATCTCGATTTCGCTCTGCGGTTCGAGCACAAAGAAGTTGTTACATCCTGGAAAGCGCAGCAGGACAACCTGCCGGGAATTCACGCCAACACGCAGATTCCCAAAGCGCAGGGCTGCGCCAAGGCGTACGAGATCACCGGCGACAAGACCATGAAAACCGCGGCGGACTTCTTCTGGAACACGGTCGTCAAACATCATACATACGTAACAGGCGGGAACTCGTCCAGAGAGCATTTCGGCCCGGAGGACAAGCTCAACGACCGGTTCGACAACCCAACGGAAACGTGTAACACGTACAACATGCTCAAGCTGACGGAACATCTCTTTTCCTGGAATCCGAACGAGCCGCTGTACATGGACTACTACGAACGCGCTCTGTACAACCATATTCTCGGCGCGATTAACCATCACGCTTCGCCCAACGACTGGTTTCAGGCGGGTCTGACCTGTTACTTTATTCATTTCAAGCCCGGCAGCGCCCGAGTTTACGAAGCCCCCTACGACGCCTTTACCTGCTGTTTCGGAACCGGCATGGAAAACCCCGGCAAGTACGGCTGCGCGATTTACTGGAAAACGTCGGACAACAAGACGTTGTACGTCAACCTGTTTATCCCGTCCGTGTATACGTGGAAAGAACAAGGGGTCAAAGCGGAAATCAAAACCGATTACCCGGCGTCCGGCAAAGTCGAGATTGCCTTTACCGCTCAGCAAGACGCCCAGTTTGACTGCAAGGTTCGCATTCCGTCCTGGACAGGCAAGAGCGGGTTCGAGACGTTTCCCGTCGCGCTCAAGGCAGGCGAATCGAAAAGCGTAACAGTCAACTTCCCCATGACGCTGCGGACGGAATCCATGCCGGACAACCCCAACCGCATCGCGATCTTCTACGGTCCTGCCCTGCTCACCGCCGACTTGGGCGACCGCGATCAGACGCCCGTCGTCCCGGCAATCATCTCCTCGTCCAACGACCCGGCGGACTGGCTGGAATCCGACTTCGGCTCTTCACAACAAAATGGCGAATCATTGAAAGACGGGAACGAAATTGCGCCTTCTCGCAACTCGCAACTCGCAACTCGCAACTCAATACGGTTCACCGCCAAACCAGGCGCGTTCACGTCCGACGCACTGACGTTCATTCCGTTCTACGCTCTGCACGAACGGCGCAACTGTATTTTCTTTGACCGCATGACGCCGGAACAGGTCGAGGCGATCAAGCAGGAAGCCCAACGGCGGGAACAGGCGGAAAGGGAGCTCAAAGCAAGAACGCTGGACTACGTTGCCCCGGGAGAAATGCAGTCTGAACGCGATCACAACGTCCAGTCGGAGAACTCGGAAGCCGGAACGCACAACGGACGGAAGTACAGACATGCCGGAGGTTGGTTCTCATACGAAGTTGCCGTCAGCCCAACGCAGCAGAACGAGATTCAGCTTGACTTCTGGGGCGGCGACGTCCGGAAGTTCTCAATGGAGCTGGACGGCAAAGAGATTGCGGTTATTGAACTCAACAACGACAAACCCGGACAGTTCTTTACCCGATCGTTTGACGTTCCGAAAGAGCTAACCGCCGGCAAGACAAAAGCGACGCTGAAATTCGTCGCCTCGTCCCGGTCGCTGGCAGGGGGAGTGTTTGGGGTACGGGTGTTGAAGAAAGAATAAAAAGATAAGAATTTAAACTTGAAAAAACTTTCGGTCGCCAGCAAGCTGACGACCTTTTAGGGAAGTTTTTTCAAGTTTTGTTTTAGGAAAGAGCAAGCGACCAACGGGAGCGGGTATTGGCAAGCGCGCGGCAGCGCGGACTGGGAGCGGCGCCTCGCCGCCCTTTTTTGAAAAAAAGGTTCTTCCCCTCAAACTCCCCTTTCCAAAAAACTTTAGTAAGTGAACGTCCAATAACCAATCGGTGAAAATCCGTTTAATCCGTAAAATCCGTGACCGGACTGACCCGCGCATTAGCTATTGAGAAGCGGCTTGCCCTGCAAAATCAGGTCCATGCGTCGCGCCTGCTCTTCGATTGTCAGCGTTCCGCCGTCCAGCTCGACGGTCATCCAGCCGTTGTAGTCGATGTTTTCCAGCTTGCCGCGAAGGGCTTTCCAGTCAACAGATCCTTCCATGATCATGACGAATCTGCCGCCCTGACCGTTCTCGTTGAGCTTGAAGTCCTTGAGATGAATTTTATAAATGTCTTTGCCCAGAACGTCGAACCAGTCCAGTGGGTTGGAGTACTTGACGTGGTTGCCGACGTCGTAATACGCCTTGACGAGCGGGCTGTTAAACGACCGAATGAAGTTGGCGGCGAACTCCGGCTTGACCCACATGTTGTTCCAGACGTTTTCGACGCACAGCCGGACGTTGTACTTTTCCGCAAACGGGAGCAGACTTTCCAGAAACTGGCGGCTGTGCTGCATCTGCTCGTTATGGGCGGCGATGTACGCTTTGTACGGCTCGTTGTCGCCGTCGACGACGGAAATCAGCTCGTTCGTCTTTTCGTCAAACTGAATTTTGTACTCCCACGGCTGAGGCATGGGAACTTTGGAAACCCGCCCCGGGACGATCAGAACGCCGTCGCAGCCCAGTATCGACGCGACCTCCAGACGCTCTTTGCTGCCTCCGCCCATAAGGGAATGAACCCGGAACCCGACCTTATCCGCCAGTTTCCGCGTCTGCTCCGCTTCTTCCAGAGTAATCGGCCCGCGGATTTCCATGCCCTCGACGCCCCATGTCAGCCACTGTTCCATCTGCTCTTGCGTGGGAACTGGCCCGATAATCGCTTTATGCGGACGCGTTTTGTACTCTTGAGCCGAACTCACGCTGCTGACAGCCGGCAGCGCGACAGCGACGCCTGCCGCGGCAGCGTACTGAATGAATTCTCGACGATTTATCATAAGACCTCCTTTAGGGTTAGTTCTTATTCGTTATTAGAAGGTAATTCCCTAACTTCTAACGATTGTACGCCGACGCGGAACCGATGTCAAGGGGCTTGGAGAGAAAAAACGTTTTAGAAAATACGTATTGAAAAAATCTCGAGGGGGTCTTGACAAAGCGGGGCGGTTTAGTATAATAACGCCATAACGTTTGAGAAAGCGTTTTATGGCAGCATAGCTCAGTCGGTTAGAGCAGCGGAATCATAATCCGCGTGTCCGGGGTTCGAGTCCCTGTGCTGCTATCTTGCAAGTCCTTGGTTTTCAGGGACTTTTTTTGTATCTCGATTGTATCAAACCAAAATGAGACTTTTTTGACGGTTTAACGTCAGTTCTCTTTTTATTTTAGCTTGCAAAACAACCTTCTTTTGGTTGACCAGAGAAAGTCCTGATATAAAATTTAGGGTTGATCGGGGCGCCGTCGACGTCGTAAAAAGTTTTTTCTGTTATATTCCCCCGTTCGTCAAACCTCATCTTGACTTTAGCGTAGCCATAAATACAAAGTCGCGGCTTGCCGTCAACGTCCCAAAATGCAATTTCTGTTTGATTCCAGTTTTCATCATATTTCCACGTAACTTTAGCATAACCGTCTTTACATAGACATGGCTTGTCATTAATGTCAAAATAAGCCTCTTCGGTTTCATTCCCAAATTCGTCATGTTTTAAAGTATATTTAGCAAAGCCGTCATCCCGCAGACACGGTTTATCGTCAATGCCAAAATATGCCACTTCGAGCAGATTCCCCCGTTCGTCATATTTCTTTGCGCGTTTGGCAAATCCATCTTTGCTCAGACAACAATTGTCGTTCACATCAAAATATGCAGTTTCTGTTATGTTCCCCTGTTCGTCATATTTCTTTGTAACCTTGGCGTAACCGCCTTTGTGTAAACAAGGTTTGCCATCCACATCATAATATTTTGTTTCGATTTCATTCCCACGGTTATCATATTTTATCACGCCTTTAGCATAGCCGTCTTTACATAAACACGAATTGCCGTCAACATCGAAATACTCTGCCTTGATTTTCTTCCCCCGTTCGTCATATTTCTTTGTAACTTTAAAATAATTATTAGGATTCAGACATGGCTTATCGTCTGCGTCAAAATAGCTTGCTTCAATTAAATTCCCACGTTCGTCCAAATTAAATGTTTGTTTAGCGTATCCATTTTTTGTCAAACACGGCTTTCCGAGATTGTCAAAATAAGCCTGTTCCGTCTTATTTCCTCGTTCATCATATTTATACATAATTTTAGCGTATCCATTCTTGCACATACGCGGCTTGCCATCGACGCCCAAATAGGTTAGTTCAGTTCTATTCCCCCGTTCGTCATATTTATATGCGCTTTTAGAAGAGCCTTTATTGTGTATACATGGCTTGTTGTCGTTATCCCAAAAAGCCTGCTCGATTACATTTCCCCGTTCATCATATTTCCATGTGGCTTTAGCATAACCATCTTTGATCATGGACAACTTGTCAGCGGCGTCAAAAAAAGACTGTTCGATTTGATTTCCCCGTTTATCAAATTGCTGTTTGACTATAGCGTAACCTTCCTTGAGAAGGCAAGGGGTTCCGTCCGTATCGCAATAGATACGCTCAATTTGATTTCCCAATTCGTCATATTTCACGACAACTTTAGCAAAACCATTTTTGCAAAAAAAAGATTTGTCCTCCGTATTAAAATAAGCTTCTTCGATTATATTCCTTCGTTCGTCATACTTCCATCTGATTTTAGAGACGCCATTCTTGTGTAAACACGGCTTGCCATCAACGCCCCAGGATGAAATTTCTTTTCTGTTTCCCTGTTCGTCATATTTGTATGTCATTTTAGATATGCCCATTTTATGGAGACATGGTTTGTCGTCCACGCCGAAATAAGCTGCTTCGATTCTGTTCCCCCGTTCGTCATATTTAAATGAGATTTTGGAATAGTCGTTAACGTTCAGACGCCGCTTGCCGTCCACGCCGAAATAGATCTGTTCTATAACATTACAGCGTTCATCATATTTATATGTAATTTTAGAAAAAACATTCTTATGCAGACTCGGTTTGCCGTCTATGCCGAAATAAGCCTGTTCGGTTTTATTTCCCCGTTCGTCATATTTCAATGTGGTTTTAGCATAGCCATTTATATGCAGGCAAGGCTGACCGTCCGCGCCCCCAAAAAAGCGTTCGATTTCATTTCCCCGTTCGTCAAATTTACTGACAACCTTTGCAATCCAATGATTAGTCGGACATAATTTCCCGGAAGCGTCAATATACTTTTTTTCAACAAGATTTCCATATTTGTCAAATGTTTGGACATTGCGCATCCAACCCTGTTCATTTTGTATCAGATTGCCGTTCTGGTCGATGTATTTAATCTCATGCAGATTGCCATCCTTATCATACTGATACGTCCGACGAGAGACTCCCTGTTTGTCCGGGCGAGGAGCGCCGTCCTGATCAAGATAGATTTTTTCGATAACGCGGCCGTACTCGTCCAGTTTGTACCGGAATCCGGCAATTCCCTGTTCGTCCGTTGTGGGGACGTCATAGTTTCCTTTATTAAACCGTTCTTCAATAACACGACCTTCCGCGTCCCGCTTAAGACGCATATTGCCAATCTCGCCGCGTTTTGTTTCAGGTGAATCATCCGAAAGAGAATTTGTCAGAGAGGTGATATTGGTCAAAACAGTTGAAGACGCTGTATCGTCATTGGCGAAAGATCGAAACTCTACCTTCTGCAGATTATTGCCAGAATAAAGGTGCGACATCACGACCTTTCCGTTGTTGTCCAAAGTGTCTCTTTGAACAAGCCGTCCATCTTTGTAGATCGGATAAACAGCAATCATCGGGCGATCCTTGAATTCTGCGTTATCAACAGGAATTGGAGTTCCAGCAGAGTTTACGCGTTCCAGCCGAATGACTTTCTGGTTTTGCGTGTAAATGCGATAATGTCCCTGACGATGCGCCCTTTGTTCGGAGGTCAATGGGAAAATACCATGGGGAACGCCCCAATACTCTACATAGTCGGCAAAATAACCAACGTGAACCCGATAATAACGATCCCACGTCCAGAGTCCCAGACAGGTAACGAGAATCACGAAGAGCAGGGCGGCAATTGACGACCAAAAGATTTTCTTTTTTTGTCGCTGCTTATCCCGCTGAATGAGCGTGTCCGGGCTGACTTCCAGCATCCTCGCGATTACCTTCAGTCGGGAAACCTTGGCGCCTTCGCCGGACAGGGAAACGCCTTTTAGCTCGTCGTGAATCGGATCAAGCAAGGCGTGAAGTTTAGCTTGACGTTCCGCATTTTCCTCGGGCGTGAGGTGAGAATAAGAGATAAACTCCCTCGTCTTGCGAAGAATGGGCGGGAAACATTCTGTTGCCGGGTCGCCGCTGTTCGGCGTTCCTTCAATGATGTACGGAATGATTCTCTCATACCGCCCCATGAGGATGAAATTCTCAACCTCCTGATTCACCCATTCGGACTTCGCGCTGCTGGGGCTGCAAATCAAAAGCAAAAATCGGGAATCTTCCAGCTCTCGGAGAATTGATTGCCCAAGCAGACCGGCAGACAAGTCCGTCATGTCCCGAAACAGCGGTCGGACGCGTTTAGGATATTTCTTTCCCCTGGAAGCTTCCAGTTCGTTCCGAAGCACGGTTGGCAAACGATAGGACTCAATTTTACGCTGGATTTTTTCAGCAATATTTTTGTCCTTGCTGCTGTAACTGATAAACGCAAAATATCGATAGGCGAGATTATCTTGCATGGCGTTCCTTAATATTGTACCGAATCGTTTGTTCTCTTCCTTTTAACGATTGAATATCCAGACAAAATCGCTTTGAAGACGTTTCGCAGCAGTATTAATGAGCTTCGATATAACCGTCAAGGCTGAAGAATGCTTCATTGATTAATTTGCCCTGTTCGTCATATTTTCTCAAAACTTTATTGTACCCATCCTTGTTCAGACATGGCTTGCCGTCGATGCCGAAAAATACCTGCTCGATTATGTTTCCCATTGCGTCATAACTGCAAAAAAACTTTGCAGCCAAAGCGTTTGACGGAGATAATTTCCCGGAAGCGTCAACGTATTTTTCCTCAACCAAATTTCCATATTTATCAAAAGCTCGGATACAATGCATCCATCCAAGTTCATTCGGCGTCAAATTGCCATTTTGATCAAAGTATTCAGCTTCAACCAGATTCCCATTTTCATCATACCGATTTGTTCGCCGGGCAACTCCATGTTTGTCCTGGATCAGGGAGCCGTCCAGAGCAAGATACTGCTTTTCGATAACCCGGCCATATTCATCGCGTTTGTATTGGAAACCGGCAATTCCCTGTTCGTCAGCTGCCGGGACGTCATAGATTCCTTTTTGAAACCGTTCTTCTATAACACGACCTTCCGGGTCTCGGATGAGAAGCATATTGCCAATCTCGCCGCTTTTCCCGTTCTCTAACAGGGAATGATTGTTTGTTATTAAGGTGGCATTTGCTATCGGTTTGGGGATGACGCAGCCATTGCTGTCGATAGAGCCGAATTCCACCTTTTGCATCCGATCGCCTGAATAGACGTATGACAAGACGACCTTCCCGTTTTTGTCCAAAGAGTCTCTTTGAGTCAGCCGTCCATCGATACTGTAACAATAAACTGCAATCATCGGGCGATCCTGGAATTCAGAATTTTCAATGGGAACTGGGGTTCCAACCGAGTTTACGCGTTCCAGCCGAATGACCTTCTGGTTCTGAGTGTAAATGCGGTAATGTTCGTGTCGATGTTTCCTCTGTTGAGCAGACAGCGGGAATATGCCCTTGGGAGCTCCCCAACACTCTACATAGTCTGCGAAATAATCTGTATGAACTCGAGAATAACGATCCCAAGCCCAGATTCTCAGACCAATGAAAAAAAGCATGAAGAACAATGTTGTAATTGACAACCAAAAGATTTTCTTTGTTCGCCGCTGCAGCCTATCCAATTTATTATGAACTAACGCCATATCTGGATTGACCTCCAGCATCCTCGCGATCACCTTCAGTCTGGCAGCCTTGACGCCGTCGCCGGACTGCGAAACTCCCTTCAATTCGTCTTGAATATCATCTAACGCTGCGTGAAGTTTAGCATGACGTTCCGCGTTTTCCTCGGGCGTCAGGTGAGAATAAGAGATAAACTCCCGATTCTTGCGGAGTATGGGCGGAAAACATTCTGTTTCCGGGTCGCCGCTGTTCGGAACGCCTTCAATGATGTATGGAATAATCCTGTCATAGCGTCCCATGAGAATGAAATTCTCGACGTCATGATTTACCCACTCGGACTTTGCCCCGTTTGGACTGCAAATCACAATCAGGAATTTGGAGTCCTCAAGATCTCTGGGAAACGTTTTTTCTGGCGTCAAATCTTTGATGTCCATAAACAACAGATGGATGCGTTTGGGATGTTTCAGACCTGTGGCTGCATTGAGGTCATTTAGAATCTCGTCTGGTATGCGGTAGGAATCAATCTTATTAAGGAGCTGCATCGCTGCTTTTTTATCCTTGAGACTACAGGTGATGTATGCATAATAGCGATAGGCGTGATCGTCTTGCATGGCATTCTGAGTAAAAAATAAAGGTTTATATGAAAATTATTTTTCAGTATATCATTTTTGTAATTATCTTCAAGAGGCGAAAAAAACAAAAGAGTAAAGGCGGTACGCATTTTCTTCTTTCGAGAAATGGATTGATTCCAGTTTTTTCGCCTTGAGACAGACGATGGATGGAACTGCTTAAAGCTTCTTTTCGAGGGTGAATCCTTTGGCGATTCTATCCTGTAAACCCCAATTTGTCAATTTTACAATCAATACTGGTAAAAATAGTCGGGCGCTTTATCCTTTCAAAGAGAATGCGAGTTTGTTAAAGATTGAAAAATAACAGTCGACTACAGATTTCATTTTCCAAAAGAAGAATCCTCCAACACAGAATCATACAGGAGCAAGCGCATTTGTTTTTTTCTGTAAATAGTTTAAAATTCAATGTTGCAGATTACAAAACATGTAGTATATTATTAAAAGGGAAGTTTGAATATTAATCAGAACTTTCTGACGTAATTAAAATGGAATTTAATATATGAATACATCCGATTTATACGATTTGTCAGTCGCGGTTATTGTTATTATATTCGCTATCTGTGGATACCGGAAAGGTTTAGTTCATCAGATGGGCGCATTAATATCAATGATAGCCGGGGTTCTTGTTTCCGTTCGATATACGCCAGAACTGGCGGCTCAGCTGCCTGGCAGCGAGAACGTCAGGTCTGTCAGCGCGTTTATTCTTCTGCTTTTTGCTGTAACGCTGGTTGTTTGGGGAATTGTCAATTTGATAAGTCGAATTATAACCAATCTCAAGCTCAACTCCTGGAACAATCAGATGGGCGCGCTTTTGGGCGTGGCTTATGGAATTCTTTGGGCGATGGCGTTGACGTTTATTCTGTTGATATACGCTGTTCCCGTTCCAGAATCGAAAATTGTCGTTGATGAAAGCGGATTGCAGATTTCGCAGCCGTCTTCTAACGAGCAGTCTTTTATTATGGAGTCCAAATCCGGACCGTATTTGACTGCCGCCACGTTATGGATTATAGACCGTCTTCCTCAGGGCGGCGAAGAATACAGATTCTATGATTATTTGCGTGAATATCTTCAACGAAACGCCAAGGTCATAAAACAGGACAATCCCGATTTGCCCCAAGAGGCATTTCCGCTTTCCGCGCCGGACGAATCGTCTCAAGATGACGAAAAGCCTCAATTGCCGGCTATTTTGCCTTCGTCAGAGAATTGAGAATCCGTTTTCTCTGTAGAATCAGATGAAGAATCGATGCTTTTTTCGTACATGCCGTAGGTCTTGTAGGGAACTCCGCCGACGCGCTCGATGATTCTATTGACTTTTTCGTTATCGGCAAACGTCCAGCCCAGTTCCGCTCTATCGTATTTCATAATCGTGCGACCGTAATCCAGCGTTTTAAAAATGAGCGTTTCGCTCACGCCGCGGTTGCGGTAATCTTTATTGACGCACAGCGCCATAACGCGTCCGGTTTTGATGCGTCGCCTTGCCCATAAGACGCGAATGAGTCCAATCGGAAGAAAACCATACCAGAACAGTTTCCCGTTAGCGTATTTAATCGCCTCGTTGAAGTCGTCCAGCGTGATGGCAAATCCGACGGGTTTTTCGCCGTCAAAGGCAAGCAGAACCTGTTCTGCGCGAGTAAACTCAACCAGTTTGGAAGCGTAATACTGAAATTCATTTTCAGTTAGAGTAGCGTAATTCCAATGAACGGTTTGAGCGTCATTGTAAACCTCACGACAGGCGGCGACGTCAGACTGGAACCGCTTTTTATCAAACGGACGAACCGTTACCTTGGTTCGATTGGAAATCCAGGCGATTCTTTTTGCCCATTTCTCGCGCATGTTTTTGTTATCTTCAAACATCCATGCGTAGAGCGTTTTAACCTGACTGTACCCCGCATTGAGAATCAGCGATTCGTAATAGGGCGGATTGTGAT